>JAITQD010000048.1 GCA_031289095.1 Azoarcus sp. | reverse complement strand
CCTTGGGAGCGAGGGCGGGCACGGCATGCCGTGCCCCTACACTTGAACCGCCCCCCTTCGGGGCGCCGGAGGGCAAGCTTTGCACAGCTTGCCCGTTCCGGCGGCGCAAAGCCGTGCTTGGCGAAACCCCGCCTCCACCCCCCGCAAGGGGGGAGGGATATATGGCCCCTCTCCCCTTGCGGGAGAGGGGTTGGGGAGAGGGGTAGCAGGCGTGGTGAACGTAGTGAGCGTAGCCTGGACAAGCGAAGCGCCGTCCGGGGGTTGTGTTGGACGATGCGCAGCATCGCCGATGTTTGAAATTTGCGCCGCTTCGCGCCGGAGGGTACAACGGTCGGACGGCGCTTCGCTTGTCCAGGCTACGGGTTTGCGCCAAGCTTTCCCGTGGGGGCGCGCGGCGTGAGCCTGTAGCTGGGGAGCGATGGCGTCCCGCCCTCGGAAAAGAGGATTCGAGGGCGAGACGCCCTCGCTCCCAAGAGCGGGCGCGGGAGACGCCACGAGAGACGCCACGAGAGACGGCGCGGGATTCGTCACGGGATTCGCCACGGGAGACGCCACGGGATTCGCCACGGGATTCGCCACGGGATTCGCCGCGAAATTCGGCCGATGCGCGAGAATAGGTTTCATGATTAGCTCGGGATCATCATGGACTGCCGGATCAGGTCGTACACGGGCAGCAGCAGTACGCTGATGATGAAGACGAAGAAAGCGCCGGCGAGCAGGATCACGGCGGGGCGGATGACTTCGGCGAGGGTTTCGACCAGGTGGTTGAAGCGTTGCCGGTATTCGTCGGCGAGGTAGTGCAGTTGTTCGTCGAGCGTGCCGGTTTCTTCGCCGACCGAGATCAGCCTGAGCACCAGCGGCGGGAAGCTGTTGGTTTCGCGCAGGGCGATGCTCAGGCGTTCGCCGCGCTGGATGACGGCAATCGCGCGGGTGATGCTCTTGCGGTAGTACTCGTCCCGCGTGGCGCGTTCCATGATGTTCAGGCTTTTGACCATGTCGATTCCGGCGCGCACCAGGATGGCCAGGTGTTCGGTGAAGAACGCCATGCCCGAGGTGCGCAGGAGCACGCCGCTGATCGGCAGGCGGTGGCCGATCAGGAAAAGGCGCAAACGCGCGCGCGCGCTGTAGCGGAACAGCAGGAAAGGCGATACGAACAGCAGGATGAACAGACCGAGACTCAACAGGCCGTGATCGGCGATCCAGTTGGAGAAGGCGATGACCGACAGGGTGAGCGGCGGCATCTTGGCGTTCATCTGGCGGAACAGTTCGGCCAGGTTGGGAATCACGTAATAGAGCCAGAATCCGGCGGCGCAGAGGATGGCGCTGAAGACGAAGAAGGGGTAGATCAGCGAGCGCCGGGCGTTGCGCCCGATTTCCGAGATGCGGTTGAGGTAGCCCGAGGCTTCGAGAAACATTTCCGGCAGTTTTCCGGTTTCGTTGCCGATGTCGGCCAGGTTGCAGACGACTTCCGGGAATAAATCGGGATGCCGCGAAAACGCGAGATTGACCGGCGCGCCGTTGGACAGGTCTTCGAGCAATACCGCGGTGGCGTGGCGCACGCCGGGATTGGAGCCGAAGCGCACTTCTTCGTGGATGGTGCGCAAGCCCTCGATCAGCGGGATGCCGCTGCGCAGCATCACCCCCTGGTCGCGCAGCAGTTCGGATAAATCGCGGTTGTTGATCACCGGCGAGATGAGGCCGCCGAAGAACAGCAGCAGGCCGTTCAGCCAGGTGGGGCAGCGCCGCAGGGCGAGGACGATGGCTTCGTGCTGGCGTTCCAGATAAAGCTGCACCGAGAAATCGCGCTCGACCCAGAACTGCGAGAAGCCGGTCTTGGTGCGACCGTCGCTCAAGAGCAGGCGGTAGAAGTAATAGTTGAGTCTGGAACCCATCGGTTCACGCCCTCCCCGTCGGCGTGTCGTCCACGCCCTCGCCGATGACGCGCCGGATTTCGGCCAGCGTGGTCTGCCCGTGGCGGACGCGCCATTTGGCGCGTTCGATCAGCGCCTGGAAGCCGTGCTCGTAGGCCAGTTGGCGGATGTTTTCGCGGCTGGCGTGGTCGGCGATGGCGTCGGCCTGCGCCTGGCTGATTTCGAGGATTTCATAGACCGGCAGCCGCCCGATATAGCCGCTGAAGCCGCAGGCTTCGCAGCCGACGCCGTGGCGCGCGTAGATTTCGCCGCCGCCCAGCCAGGCTTCTTCTTCCGCGCTCAGTTGGCTGGCCTCGGAGCAGTGCGGGCAGTTTTGCCGCACCAGGCGCTGGTTGATCACGGCGATCAGGTTGTCGGCGATCATTTGCGGCTCCAGCCCCATCGGGCGCAGGCGCGGCACGACGCCAAAGACGCTGGAGACGTGCAGCGTCGATAACACCAGATGGCCGGTGGTGGCGGCTTCGACCGCCGCCTGCGCGGTTTCGCCGTCGCGGATTTCGCCGATCAGGATCACGTCCGGGTCGTGGCGCAGGAAGAAACGCAGGGCGTTGCTGAAGTCATACCCGGCGCGCCGGTTGACTTCGGTCTGCGCGACGCCGGGAACGCGGTATTCGATCGGGTCTTCGACCGTCAGGACATTGCTTTCGAGCAGGGTCTGCACTTGCAGCGCGGCGTACATGGTGGTGCTTTTGCCCGATCCGGTAGGGCCGGTGACCAGGATCATCCCCGCCGGTTTGGAGAAGATGCGTTCAAGCTGCCGGATGTCTTCCGCGAAAAACCCGAGGCGCGCGAGACTGACCAGTTCGCTGCGTTCGGGCAGGAGGCGCAGCACGACGCGCTCGCCGTTTTCGCTGAACAGGATGGAGACGCGCACGGCGTAGGGCTGGTCGAGGATGCTGGTGTGAAAACTGCCGTCCTGCGGGCGGCGCTGTTCGGAAATGTCCATTTCCGCCTGGAGCTTGATGAAAGTCACCAGCCGCGCCAGTTGCGCGGGCAGCGCCATCATCGGGCGCAATACGCCGTCGATGCGGAAGAGCACGTGCAGGCTGGTCGGCGACGGCGCGAGGTGCACGTCGGTCGAGCGTTCGTGCACCGCCCGGGTCAACAGGTAGTCGATGAATTTGGCCGGGCTGTGGGCGTGGTCGATGTCGTCGGCGAGCAGGCGAATCTCGCGCGCCAGCAGTTCTTCCAGCGGATGTTGCGCAAAATAGTAAATCTTGCGGATGTATTGCAGCACGTGGGTGAATTCGCCTTGCAGGAAGCGGCACGACAGCCCGGTGCGGCGCATGACCAGTTCGGCCACCAGCATGTCGTCGCTGTTGCCGAGCAGGATTTCCAGCGATTTTCCGTCGCGGCGCAAGGGCAGGAAGCGATGTTGCAGGCAGAGTTCCCGGTTGAACAGCGACAGGATGTCGGGTTCCGGGATGGGGAAATGCTCGCTGCGCACGAACGGAATGTCTTTTTGCGTCGCCAGTTCGTTGGCGATGTCGTATTCGCGCACCAGACCGTGTTTCAGCAACAAGGTGCCGAGTTGCGTATGCTCGACGTTCTGCTTCTGCATCGCGTACTGCACCTGCCGTTTGGTAAGCAGCCCGCGCTTCAGCAAGCGATCCCCCAGCCGCGGCGAGGAATCGTCGCCGGAGGGGGTCAGGAAGTCCTGTTCAGGAGAGTGCTGTGTGTTCATCGTGGTGGGAGAAGGTGTGGGGGAACGAGGGCGTCTC
>JAITQD010000090.1 GCA_031289095.1 Azoarcus sp. | reverse complement strand
CCGACCCCTCTCCCCAACCCCTCTCCCGCAAGGGGAGAGGGGCTATGTTGTTGTTCTCCCCAAGCCTCCCTGTGGGGGCGTACCTCTTGGGAGCGAGGGCGTCTCGCCCTCGATTTCTTGTCCGAGGGCGGGACGCCCTCGCTCCCGCCCCTTCGCGCGAGCGAAGAAGACCCACCGCCTTCAACATACTCGCGACACAAAGAACCTCTTTTTTACTGCGCACTGAAATGATCCCATCCGGAGACCGCGCCGATGTTGCTGCTGCCGCACCGTAAGCTGCTGTTCGCCGTTACGGCGTGGGCCGCCGTGTCCGTCGCCGCCATCCCGGTTCCGGCGGTCTTGCCTTTCTGGCAGGCGGCTGGCGTCCTGCTGCTGGCGCTGGCGCTGGCCGACGCCTGGATGACCGTCCGCCGCGGCAATCCGCTGTGCATCGAACGGCGGATGGGGTCGATCTGGCCGCTGGGCGTCGAACAGAAGATTCGCCTGCACGTGCAGCCCGTCGCCGACTGGAACGGGGGGCGGCTGCGCGGGATGCTTTTCGACCATCATCCCGACGCCTTCGCGATGCGCGATTTGCCGCTGCCGTTCAACGTCGGTCCGGGGGAATGGAGCGAAGCGGTCTATCGTCTGACCGCCAACGAGCGCGGCGATCATTTCTTCGGCCAGGTGCATGTGCGTCTCGATTCCCCGTTCCGCCTGTGGCGCGCGCAGCTTCGCGGCGAAAGCGCGGCGGAAGTGCGCATCTATCCGAACTTCGCGCGGGTCACGCAATACGCCTTGCTGGCCACCGACGACCGGCTGGCGCAAATGGGCGTATTGCGCCGCTGGCGGCGTGGCGAGGGGTCGGATTTCCACCAGTTGCGCGAGTACCGGAGCGGCGATCCGCCGCGCAGTATCGACTGGAAAGCCACGGCGCGCGTGCGCAAGCTGATCGCGCGCGAATACCAGGACGAGCGCGATCAGCAAATCGTTTTCCTGCTCGATTGCGGGCAGCGCATGTTGACGCGGGACGATACGCTGTCGCATTTCGATCACACGCTCAACGCCATGCTGCTGCTGGCGTATGTCGCTCTGCGCCAGGGCGACGCCGTCGGCTTCGGCAGCTTCGCCCACGCCGCGCCGCGCTTTTTCCCGCCGCGCAAATCGGCGGCCACGCTGCGCATGCTGCTCGACGCCACCTACGACCTGCAAGCCTCGGCGCGGACTTCCGATTACCTCGCCGCCAGCGATCTCCTGTGCCGGCGCTTGCGCAAGCGCTCGCTGGTGATTCTGCTGACCAATCTGCGCGACGAGGACGACGCGACGCTGTTCCCGGCGCTGTCGCAGTTGCGCCAGCGTCACCTGGTGTTGCTCGCCAGCCTGCGCGAGACGGGGCTGGACAAGCTGCGCAAGAACGAAATCAATGACTTTGACGGCGCACTCGGTTATGCTGCCGCCATCGAGTATCTGCAAGCGCGACAACGCCAGTTCGCCCGTCTGCGCGGTCAGGGCGCGCATGTGCTGGATACGTCGCCGCAGCGCTTGCCGGTCGCGCTGGTCAACCGTTATTGGGAGTTGAAACGAGGCGGGATCATTTAGAACCAGCGTTTATCATTTTTCATTCAGGAGACTGTAATGTCCGACAACGAATCACCCGACAAAAAAGATCGCCCGCTTCCCGGCGCCTGGGACAGAAACCCCTACGAAGCGCCTACCGCGCACGTCAGGGACGTCAAGACCCCGATCGACGACACGCTCGCCGCCGAACCAAACAAGGTCGCCGCCGGGCGCGGCGTCGCGTGGTGGAAAGAAGGCTGGGGACTGTTTCGTGAAGCTCCCGGTTTATGGATCGGAATCTGCGTCGTGCTGATGCTCATCAATATCGCGATGCCACTGGTTCCGATAATCGGCGGTCTGGCGACGTCTCTCCTTTTCCCCGTGTTTGGCGCTGGCCTGATACTGGGCTGCCGCAGCCTGGAATCCGACGAGACCCTGGCCTTCGGTCATCTGTTCGCCGGATTCCAGAATAATTTTGGCCGCCTGCTGGCGGTCGGCGCGCTGTACCTGCTCGGCTTAATCATCATCTTTATCCCCGTGGGCTTTGGCATCGGTTTTTTTGCGGGGACAGCCGGAGGGGGGGATGCGGGGTTGCTGTTTGCCATCCTGGTCGGCGCGTTGCTGGCAATTCCACTCTTCATGTCCATATGGTTTGCCCCGGCGCTGGTCGCCTTGCACGACCTGACGGCGTTCGAGGCGATGAAGTTGAGCTTCCGGGCTTGCCTGCGCAACCTCCTGCCGTTCCTGATCTATGGCCTGGCGCTCATCGTGCTGGCCGTGCTTGCCACCCTGCCGATCGGGCTGGGTTGGCTGCTGCTGATGCCTGTGGCAGTCTGTAGCCTCTACGCCAGCTACCGCGACATCTTTACCGGCGGACATTGATGCCCGGCGCTTCTTCATTCGCGGTGAAGCGCCTCGACCATGACTTCCCCCTGACAAGGGGGGGATTGAGGGGGTGTGGCGGCGGTTCCGCACCGTTAAATTGTTTTTAGGAACCGCTATAGAACTTTCATTCAGGAGACCTTGATGCCCGACCCCGAATCGCCAGGCAAAGAAGAACATCCGCTGCCCAATGCTTGGGACAGGAACCTTTTC
>JAITQD010000124.1 GCA_031289095.1 Azoarcus sp. | reverse complement strand
GATGCAATTTTTCGCCGACGAAGTCAGGGTGCTGGCGGCACTCGCGCCGCTCTCCGAAGTCGGCCTCGATTACCTGCGGCTCGGACAGCCGGTGCCGACCCTCTCCGGCGGCGAGGCGCAACGCCTCAAACTCGCCGGCCACCTTGCCGGCGGTGGGAAAGCGGTAAACAAAAAGGGAAAAAAAGCGGCGGGCAAGGTCGCGGAAAGCGCCCCCGGCCTGCTCTTTCTTTTCGACGAACCCACCACGGGCCTGCATTTCGAGGATATTGCGGTGCTGCTGCGCGCCTTTGAGCGCCTGGTCGCCGCCGGGCATTCGCTGATTGTCATCGAACACAATCTCGACCTGATCGCTGCCGCCGACTGGATTGTCGACCTCGGCCCCGAAGGCGGCGACGCGGGCGGCGAACTGGTGGCGGAAGGCGCGCCGGAAGTGCTCGCCGCCCATCCGGCCTCGCACACCGGCGCAGCCCTGCGCGAGCACACCGCCGCGCTCGCACGCAACAAAAACGGAACGCCCGCGCGCCAGGCCGCCGAACCGCGCGCCGCCTACCACGTCATGCGCGCCCCGGTCATCGAAATTTTCCATGCCCGCGAGCACAACCTGAAAAACATCAGCACGACCATTCCGCGCGAGCGTCTCACCGTCGTCACCGGCCTGTCGGGTTCCGGCAAATCGACGCTGGCTTTCGACATCGTGTTCGGCGAAGGCCAGCGCCGTTACCTTGAATCGCTCAACGCCTATGCACGCCAGTTCGTGCAGCCGGCCCGACGGCCCGACGTCGACAGCCTCACCGGCATTCCGCCGACGGTGGCCATTGAACAACGCACCAGCCGGGGCGGCTACAAGAGCACGGTCGCCACCCTCACCGAAATCCATCCTTTCCTGCGTCTGCTCTACGTCAAGCTCGGCATCCAGTACTGCCCAGACTGCCAGGCGGCGGTGACGCCGCAGAGCTTCGAGGCCATCGTCGCCCAGGCGATGCGCGACTTTCGCGGCATGTCTGTCGAAGTGCTCGCGCCGCTGGTGACGGCGCGAAAGGGCCTGTACAACGAACTCGCCAAATGGGCGCGTGGCAAGGGGTTTGAGCAATTGCGAGTCGATGGCGGCTATCTGCCGACCGCGAAATGGCCCCGCCTCGACCGCTACAAAGAGCACGACATTGAACTACCGGTCGGCATGGTGGTGGTGCGCCCGGAAAACGAAGCCCTGCTGCGCGACTTTGTGCGCGCAGCGCTCGAACACGGCAAAGGGGTACTGAAAGTGCTGGCGCTGGGCATGGCGGGCGCGAAGCCGGTGACTTTTTCCACCCTGCGCGCCTGCCCGTCCTGCGGCAAGAGCTTTCCCGAACCCGATCCGAAGCTCTTTTCCTACCATGCCCGCCACGGCTGGTGTCCGGCCTGTTTCGGCACCGGCCTGAAGACGGCGGCCAGGGTCGAAGACCCCGATCAGCTCGACCTCGGCAACGTCGATGGCCTGATCCGCACCGAAGAAGCCTGCCCGGCCTGCGAAGGCGCACGCCTCAACCCGGTAGCGCGCGCGGTGCGTTTCCGCGAACTTGGGCTGCATGAACTGACGACCCTGCCGGTTGAGCGCGCGGCAGTGTTTTTCGGAGGACTCCGCCTCGACGAGCGCGAAGCCAGCATCGCCCGCGATCTGTTGTCCGACATTCAGGGGCGGCTCGATTTTCTCCAGCACGTCGGCCTGGGTTATCTTGCCCTCGACCGCGCCGCGCCCACCCTATCGGGGGGCGAAGCGCAACGCATCCGGCTCGCGGCCCAACTGGGTTCCAACCTGCGCGGCGTGTGCTACGTGCTCGACGAACCCACCATCGGCCTGCATCCGCGCGACAACCGCCTGCTGCTCGAAACGCTCGCAACCCTGCGCGACCGGGGCAACACCCTGGTGGTAGTCGAACACGACGAGGAAACCATCCGCCGCGCCGACCACCTCATCGACCTCGGCCCCGGCGCGGGCGCGCGCGGCGGCGAAATCGTAGCCGCCGGCACTTTGGCCGACGTGATTGCCGCGCCCGCCTCGGCCACCGGCGCCTGCCTGCGCGCGCCGCTTGCGCACCCGATGCAGCCGCGCCGCGCGGTGGACGAGGCGCATCCGGCGCTACGGGTAACGGGGGCGAACCTGCACAACCTCAAAGACGTATCGCTGCGAGTGCCGCTTGCCCGTCTCACCGTGGTAAGCGGCGTGTCCGGTTCGGGCAAATCGACGCTGGCACGCGACGTCATTCACGCCAGCCTGCGCGCCCTGCTCGGCGACCCGGACGCGACGCGGGCGCGGCGGCGCGGCGAAGCCGTCCCGGCAAGCGCGGTGGAAGCCGCCGCGGGCATCGTGGGCTGCCGGACGCTGACGGGCTGGCAGAACGTCGGGCGCGTGCTGGAAGTCGACCAGACCCCGATCGGCAAAACGCCGCGTTCCTGCCCGGCAACCTACGTCGGTTTCTGGGACGCCATCCGCAAACTGTTCGCCGACACGTTCGACGCGCGTGGCCACGGCTGGCAGGCGGCGCGCTTTTCCTTCAATACCGGCGCGGGGCGTTGTCCGGTGTGCGAAGGCGCGGGGCAGACCACGGTGGAAATGAGCTTTTTGCCTGACGTGAAGACGCCGTGCGAAGCATGCGGCGGGGCGCGCTTCAATCCCGAAACCCTGCTCGTGCAATGGCGCGGAAAATCGGTGGCTGGCGTGCTGGCGATGGAGGTAGACGAAGCGGTCGAATTCTTCGCCGCCCATCCGGCCATTTCCCACCCTTTGCGGCTATTGCAGGAAGTCGGCCTGGGCTACCTGACCCTGGGCCAGCCCAGCCCGACGCTCTCCGGCGGCGAGGCGCAGCGCATCAAACTCGTGACCGAACTCGCCCGGGTGCGTCCGCGCCCCGGCGAAGACAGCAACGGGCGACCGCTGCCGCCGGAACGTCACACCCTCTACGTGCTCGACGAACCCACCGTGGGCCTGCACATGGCCGACGTGGAAAAACTGATCCGCGTCCTGCACCGCCTGACCGGCGCCGGGCACACAGTGCTGGTCATCGAACACGACCTCGACGTCATCGCCGAAGCGGACTGGCTGATCGACCTGGGGCCGGAAGGCGGCGGCGAGGGCGGACGCATCGTCGCCGAAGGCGCGCCGGAATCGGTCATGGCAATCAAAGAATCGCACACGGGAAGGTATCTGGCGGAGTTTCTGGCGGGACGAAAAGCGGGATGCCGTGCGGCTGATTGCTGCTGAAACGCATCTACGATATGCTCGGAGGCGGTACTTACAAAGGAGACAGATTATGCACAGGCCGTTTTTCGACAGCGCATGGGCGCGGTTTCTGGAAGTGAATGTCAGTGTCCAGGACGTGGGCAGGATTATTGGGGGCAAGGTCAAACTGAACATTGACCAGCGTACCTTTCCTAATGCGTGTCCGATAAGGATGAGCTATGTTCTCAACCACACGGGGTTCCCGGTCAATAAAAATCTCGTCCCGCTGGATGGTGATGGCAGATTGCAGGTATCGAGTGGTGCTGATAGTCTTTGGTACATATTTCGCGTCAAAGCGTTGAGATCGTACTTGCAAACGGTTTTTGGCGATCCTGACATTGAATTGCAAACCCCGCCCATCGTCGCCAGTGCACTCCCAGGCGAAAAAGGTATTGTCATTATTACCGGATCAGGTTGGGACGATGCCGCAGGCCATGCCACCCTGTTCGACGGTTCCTCGTGTTCGGACATCTGCCATTTTGCTGGCGACCCTGAGAATGGAACGTTTACGCCCACAAAAGCGGTGCTCTGGAGGTTGCCATGAAAAAGTCGGCTTTTCTCATGTCCGTAGCGCTTGTTTTTGGCGGAGGATGTGCCCATGCCACTGAAGCAGCGCCCCCCCTCGAGTATTCTGATCATGCGATCCTGACCTACCCTGATCAAGTCCTGTTGAAGAACTGGGCATTGAGCAGGTGTATTGCTGCAATCGCAAAAAATGAGAACGCGAAGGAGGATGCCTATTCAACAGCGGGGGCTTACTTTGAATTCGCTGCGTACTCCCTTGAAACCTATGCAGAACTCGATGCGCTCGTCAACAGATACGTGCGCAAGAGATATAGCGGGAGCATGCCGTCAGAGTTCAATACCATGAAGTGTATCGACATGTTTCACAGCCAAGAACTTGAAAAGATAGTCATGACTGTCGTTGACAGGGCAAAAGCTCTCAAAGAACA
>JAITQD010000123.1 GCA_031289095.1 Azoarcus sp. | reverse complement strand
CAACACGCTGGCCTCGGCGCTACAGCAACGCAACGACGATCTGAAAACGGCGACGAAGCGCCTGGAGACCAGCGAGAACCGCTACGCACTGGTCACTACCGGCGCCAATGACGGCTTGTGGACATGGGACATCGCGGACGACCACATCTGCTTCTCATCCCGTTTCCGCGAAATGCTCGGTTTGCCCTGCGAAACCTCGACGCCCGGCAACGACCTGCTGGAAGCGTCGAGCGCGTTTTTCACCTCGCGGCTGCACCCGGACGAAGCCGCCGCGTTCCATGCCCGCATCGTCGAACATCTGCGAGGTCTCAGCCCGCACTTCATGTTCGAGCACCGCATCCGCCACGAAGACGGCAGCTACCACTGGATCATGACCCGCGCCGTGGCCAGACGCGACGCGCGGGGCCGAACCACGCGGATGGCCGGCTCGGTCAGCGACATCCATGCACGCAAGCGCGCCGAACAGCAACTGCGACATGACGCCATGCACGACACCCTCACCGGCTTGCCCAACCAGGCGCTGTTCATCGAGCACCTGCGGCAAGCGCTGGCGCAATGCAGGCGCGATGCGCGTTTCCGTTTCGCGGTGCTGGCGGCCAACCTCGAACGCTTCCACCTGATCAACGACAGCTACAACCATGCCGCCGGCGACCGCCTGCTGTGCGAGGTGGCCGAATACTTCGCCAACCGCCTGCGAGGCGGCGACATCGTTGCCCGCCTGAGCGCCGACCAGTTCGCCATTCTCCTGCACGGCATCGCTTCCATCGACGAAGCCCTGCAAATCTCCCGGCTGTTGCTCGATCTGCCCGATTTCACCCTCCTCGGCGCCCGGCAGGCGCTGCACCTGAAATGCCGGGGCGGACTGGCGATGAGCGACGGCGGCAGCGATGCCGACACCCTGTTGCGCGACGCCGACAGCGCCCTGCAAGCGGCGCGCAACGGCGAATCCGGCCCGATCCAAGTATTCCAGGCCGCGATGCACGCCAAGATGATCACCACCCTGACGCTCGAAACCGAACTACGCAACGCCCTGGCGACAAAAGCCCTGCGCGTCGCCTACCAGCCCATCGTCCGCCTTTTCGACCACAGCATCGCCAGTTTTGAAGCGCTCGTACGCTGGCAGCACCCCCAGCGGGGGCCGATTCCGCCAAGCGTATTCATTCCGCTGGCCGAATCCCTCGACCTGATCCACGAACTGGACATGTTCGTGCTGCACCGCAGCTGCCTCGACATCCTGAAATGGCAGCACCAGACCGGCCTTGAGCCGCCGCCGGTGAGCGTCAACCTGTCGGCGCGCCAGCTTGCGCGCGCGCCCCTGGCTCAAGAACTGCTCGACAGCATTGCCGGGCACGGCCTCGCGCCCGAGCGCCTGCGGTTCGAGGTCACAGAAAGCCTGCTGACCCGCCCCAGCGGCCCGAGCATCGACACCCTCCAACGCCTGCGCGACGCCGGCGCGGCGGTGCTGATCGACGATTTTGGCACCGGCTATTCGGCGCTCAGCTACCTGCACACCTTGCCCTGCGACATCGTGAAACTCGACGGCTCCTTCGTCGGCTCCGTCACCCGCGACGAACGCCTGCGCGCCATCGTCCGCCACAGTATTGGCCTTGCCCACGACCTGGGCATGGCCGTGGTCGCGGAATGTATCGAAAGGGAAGATCAACGGGACATGCTGCGCGCCATCGGCTGCGACTTCGGACAGGGCTACCTGTTCTCGAAGCCGCTGCCCGTCGACGAAGCTGCTCGCCTGCTTCTGTGACGAGGCCGCCTCGTCACACCGCCGCCGCATGCGCCAGCGCCCTGCCCGCACCGTCCGCCGCGCCACCGCCATCCTCGACCGGCTCGTCGCCGAGAAAACCGCCGCTCTGCCGCGCCCACAGGCGGGCATAGAGACCGCCGCGCGCCAGCAGGCCCTTGTGATCGCCCTCCTCGACAATGCGGCCCTGGTCGATGACGACCAACCTGTCCATCGCCGCAATCGTCGACAAACGATGGGCAATCGCCACCACCGTCTTGCCTTCCATCAGGCGGTACAAGCTTTCCTGGATCGCCACCTCCACTTCGGAATCGAGCGCGCTGGTCGCCTCGTCGAGCAACAGAATCGGCGCATCCTTCAGCATCACACGCGCAATAGCAATACGCTGGCGCTGACCACCGGAGAGCTTCACTCCGCGCTCGCCGACATGGGCATCGTAACCGTGGCGGCCTTTCTGGTCGGTGAGAGTCATAACAAAATCATGCGCCTCGGCGCGCCGCGCCGCCGCCAGCATGTGTTCATCGTCCGCGTCGGGACGACCATAAAGAATGTTGTCCCGCACCGAACGGTGCAGCAGCGACGTGTCCTGCGTCACCATGCCGACCTGGGCGCGCAGGCTGTCCTGCGTCACCCCGGCGATGTCCTGCCCGTCGATCAGAATGCGGCCCGCTTCGGGGTCATAGAAGCGCAACAACAAATTGACGATAGTCGACTTGCCCGCCCCCGAGCGCCCGACAAGGCCAATTTTTTCACCGGGGCGGATCGTCAGATCGAGATCGTCAATCACCCGCCGCGCCGTGTCGCCGCCGCCGAGTCCGTAGGAAAAACCAACCCGCTCGAAACAAATCTCGCCGTGCGTCACCACGAGCGGGCGGGCGTCGGGCCGATCCGTCACCTGACGCGGACGCGAAAGCGTGTTGATGCCATCCTGCACCGTGCCGACGTGCTCGAAAAGCTGCGCCATCTCCCACATGATCCAGTGCGACATCCCATTGAGCCGCAACGCCATCGCCGTCGCCGCCGCCACCGCGCCGACGCCGACCTCGCCCCGCGTCCACAGCCACAGCGCCGTGCCCGCAGTACCGAGAATCAGCCCCATGGACATTGCATGCTGTGCAACCTGGATGCCGCTCACGAGGCGCATCATGCCGTACACATTGACCATGAATTCCTGCATCGCCTCCCGCGCGTAAGCGGCTTCCCGCCCCGCGTGGGAAAAAAGCTTGACCGTGGCGATGTTGGTGTAAGCATCGGTGATGCGTCCCGTCATCGACGCACGCGAATCGGATTGCGCCCTTGACACGCGCGCCAGACGTGGCACGAAGTAGCACAGGGAGGCGCTGTAACAAAGCAGCCAGACGCCCAGGGGCGCGAGCAACCAGACGTTGAAACTGCCCGCGATGGCCGCCAGGGTCACAAAATAGATCACGGCGAAAACGAGGATATCGGTGACGATGAACCAGGTATCGCGCACCGCGAGCGCGGTCTGCATCACCTTGGCCGAAATGCGGCCCGCGAACTCATCCTGGTAAAAGCTCATGCTTTGCCCGAGCATGATGCGGTGGAAATTCCAGCGCAACCGCATGGCGAAATTGCCCGCCAGCGCCTGATGCTTGACCAGCGTTTGCACCACCACCACCACCACGCTGGCGACGATGACGCCCGCCAGCAGTAACAGGCGATCGCCCTCGCCGGCCCACAGCCGCGCCGGATCGACGGTCGCGAGCCAATCCACCAGCTTGCCCAGCATGGCGAAAAGCAGCGCCTCGAACGCCCCGACCATCGCCGTGCACAGCGTCATGACGACGACCCATCCCCGCATTCCCTCGGCGCACTGCCACAAAAAGGTAAAAAACCTGCGCGGCGGCGCGGGCGGAGGCGATCCGGGATAAGGATCGACGGCTTTTTCAAAGAAATGGAACATGGCGACCTTCATGGAAGCGCCAGACGGCGGGACAATTCCGCGCGCTGCGCTTCATTCTTGGGCATTGTAATGCTGCCCGGCGGCAGAGCCTGCTGCCCGGACGCACGCGAACGGTGCTACAAGAACTTCCGCCACCCGAACAGCCGTGTCGGTTCCCATTCCAGGTGGCGGTAAAACGCCAGTGCCGGGGCATTGTCGGCGTCGGCCAGAAGCTGGATGCGCACCGCGCCGTGCGCGGCGGCCCAGCGGGCGACGGCTTGCAGCAAGGCGCGGCCATGGCCCTGAGCGCGGCAGGCGGGATGGAGCACGACGTCTTCTATCCACGCCGAGGGCGCGCCGCTGGCAGTGGAGATGACAAGCTGCGCGCTGGCCATGCCGACGGCGCGCGCGCCAGCCTTTGCAACCATGATGCAGGCGGTTTCCGGCGTTTTCAGCAGCAGTTCGAGACCGCGCCGCTGTTTTTCGGCATCGGGGCGGAAATCCTGTTCAATGGAAAACAGGATGTTCAGCAGTTCGATCAAGTCCGGCACGTCGGCGGCGGTGGCCGGTTCAATGCGTACCTGCGTGGAAAGTTCGGTCATCGCGCTGTTTCTCCCTGTGGTTATCGGGGATAAGCCAAAAGCAAATTCCGCGCCTGTCACGGTGGCGAAGCCCCATGGATGTGCGCCAGCCTTGACTGTATCGAATTCCGGCGGGCCTTTCTGCATACTGCGCCGGTTGCGGGGGACAGCCGCCATGCCAGGATAAAGCGATGGAGACAATGAATTGACGCGCTTTGCGACCCGCGCTGCCCAGGCGAGTGAACAGCCGCGCGCGGACTAATTGCGGCAGAGGTGGTTTACAGACCCGGAATCGCACACTACAATGCGCGCTCTTTCGATGGGGGTATAGCTCAGCTGGGAGAGCGCTTGCATGGCATGCAAGAGGTCAGCGGTTCGATCCCGCTTACCTCCACCACCGGAAGAAGAAGTTTGGCCTGATCGCAGTCCCCATCGTCTAGAGGCCTAGGACACCGCCCTTTCACGGCGATAACCGGGGTTCGAATCCCCGTGGGGACGCCAGTTTTCACCGGCGTTGCTATAATGCCCCGCTGGCGCGGAGTGGTAGTTCAGTTGGTTAGAATACCGGCCTGTCACGCCGGGGGTCGCGGGTTCGAGTCCCGTCCACTCCGCCAACAAAATCAACGGGATAGCGCAAAAGCGCTATCCCGTTTTTTCATCCATACTCCAAATTACAGCCTTGCTCCGGCGAGGTTCCATAACGGGAAAATCCGTCACTCCGGCTGTCTTTCTGGATCAGTGCGTTCCCCAACATATGGCCGCAGTGGAGGAACAATAATTTTTTGCGCTGCGGCAGGGGAATATAATGCCCTCCACTGGCCGGTCTCCATCCGGCATTTTCTTTTTCCGGCGCTTGCCGGAACATCCATGTCCGTTTCCCTGCAACGCATGGCGCTGCTGTTGGCCGCTCTCTCGGCCATCGGCCCTTTCGCCATCGACACCTATCTACCAGCCTTCCACGCCATCGGTGCTGCGCTCCACGCCAGCGACGACGATCTGCAATGGACGCTGGCCATCTACATGGCGACATTCGCCTTCATGTCGCTGTGGCATGGCGCAATCTCCGACTGTTTCGGACGCCGCGTGGTCATCATCACCGGCGGCGTCACGTTTCTGCTGGCGTCGCTGATCTGCGCCGTGGCGCCAAGCATCGAATGGCTGTGGTTCGGACGCGCCCTGCAAGGCATGGCGGCGGGGGCCGGCATCATCGTCGGGCGGGCCATGATCCGCGACCTGTTTGAAGGTGCGCAGGCGCAACGCCTGATGTCGCGCGTGGCGACGATTTTCGCGCTCGCACCCGCCATCGCGCCCATGCTGGGCGGCTGGATCACCTTTCATGCGGGCTGGCGCGCGATCTTCTGGTTTCTGGTGGCGTTTTCCGGCTTTCTCGCCTGGCTGTCCTGGAAAGAAATACCGGAAACCCTGCCACCAGCGGCGCGCAAACCGCTGCAAATCCGGGAAATGCTGCGGGCCTACCTGCGGATTTTTTCCGACCGCGAATTTTTCCTGCTCTCGGCGGCGATCGCCCTGACTTTCAACGGCTTTTTCGTGCACATCGCCGCCGCGCCAACGTTCCTGATCCGCCATCTCGGCCTCACGGAAACCCAGTTCGGCTGGCTGTTCGTGCCTTTCGTCACCGGGCTGGTGCTCGGCTCCACGATTTCGTCCCGCGTCGCCGGACGCTGGAGCGCACACCGCACGGTGCGTTGCGGCTTCATCATCATGGGCGTGGCAGTCACGCTCGCGGTCGGCCACGCAGCGCTGTTCCCTCCCGGCGTGCCCGCCTCGGTGCTGCCAATCGGACTTTATTCCACGGGAATGTCGCTGGCCGCGCCCAGCCTGATGCTACTCACACTGGAACTGTTCCCGGAACGGCGCGGCATGGTGGCGAGTTGCCAGACCTTTTTGCAAGTCGGGCTGAACGCCGTCACCGCCAAGGCCATCGCGCCCTGGATCTGGGGTTCGACGCTCACGCTCGAACTCGGCATGTGCGTCTTTTTCGCGCTCGGGCTGGTGTGCTACGCGCTGTGGTGGCAGGGGCCGCGTTCAGTCGGAGATGCGTAAGCGGGTTCGCGTCTACTGCCCGCTTTCCGCTCTCCCGCCGGCGTGCAAGACGTCCGCGATGGGCAGGATCGACGCCGACACGCCCAGCACCAGCGCCAGAACCGGCCCGAACGGCTGGTCGTACACCAGGGCGAGTGCGAACGCCAGCGCATAGGCGACAAACGCCAGCGCCGGCGCGGCGACGAGCGCAGTGCGCCAATTCGGCGCAAAGGCGAAAACCAGCCAGGGTGGAATGAAGACCAGCGCAAAAGCGCCCATCACGCCCAAACTCATCACCGCCAGGGCGAGCGAAGCTGCGACCAGCAGGTCGAACCCCGCGCGCACCGGCCAGGTAGGCAAGCGTTGGGCGTGGAAATGGGCGGGATTCAAACAGGCGAGCAGAATCATCTTCCCCGCCCGGCGCAAGAAAAAAATACCCACGACCAGCACCAGTGCCGCGCCGCACAGCATTTCCAGCCCCGCAAAGTAAAGCTGTCCCTCGAACAGCGCCGCGCCCAGGCGTTCCACACCGGGCAGATTGGCGGTCAGCAACAAGCTGGCGCTCCAGCCGAGGATGAAAAAGAGCGGAAAAAGCCCTGCTGGCAAGCGTTTTTCCAGTCGATGCTTCACGCCAGCCACGGCAAGGCTCGCGGCAAGCCCGCCCGCGAGGGACGGCGCGCCCAGCGCCAGCGCGCCCAAGGCTCCCGCCGCGCCGACCTGCCCATAGGCGAGCGCGGCCCAGTATTCCTGACGCAAGCGCAAATACAGGCCGAGAAGCGGCAACGCCAGCGCCAGCAACGCCCCGGTCAGGCCGGGACGCCAGAACAGCGCCAGTTGCGACAAAAATTCAGTCATTCCACGGCTCCACTTGTACCAAACGGTCGCAGCACGCCTGCGCCAGCGCCGCATCGTGGCTCACCAACACAATGCCCGCGCCCTGTGCCGCCCGTGCGCGCAAGGCAGCCGGCAGACTGGCGACCCCGGCCCTGTCCAGATGGTTGCCGGGTTCATCCATCAACAGAAGGTCGGCGGGCGCTTGCAGAATCGACCACAGCGCCAAGTATTGGCGCTGCCCGCCGGAGAGCTTGTCCAGACGCCGATGCAGGCAGGCCGACAGCCATTCCGGCAGCCCTTGCGGACGGGCGTCGGTGAGCGCCAGCCATTCCGCGCCGGACAGCGGCAACCCGGCTACAGGCGGCAGGTGTTGAGTCTGAAAACCGACGCGCAGACCCGGCGCGCGCTGGATGTCACCGGAAAAAATCCGCGCCCCGCTCCCGGCCAGCGCCGCCAGCAGCGTGCTTTTGCCCGCGCCGTTCGGCCCCGCCAGGGCGAGGATTTTCCCCCGCCCCAGCGTGAAGCTCAAAGGCTGGTGCGCCGGCTGCCGCCAGCCGGTGACCAGGCGTTCCAGTTGCAGCAGTTTCATCGCGCGGCAGGCTCCGGCTTCGCCTGATTTCCGACCGACACGGCGTTTTTCAGCCGCGCCAGCGTGTCGTCGAACAGACCGAACAAATCCCCCGCACCCGGCGCGCCGCCCACGGTATAGGGCAGCATCAGCAACGGAATGCCCGTGCGCTCGGACACCCAGCGCCCGGCGCTCTCGTCCTGATAGGCGGCGCGCAAAATCACAGCGGCGGGGGCGCTCCGCTGTTCCGCCACGATCCGGCCCAGATGGCCGCCGCCTGGCTCGACGCCGGGCTTCGGCTCCAGCTCGCCCCGGTTTTCCAGCCCCAACCAATGCGCAAGATAGCCAAAGGAACGATGCACTTGCAGGAAAGGCAAACCCTTGAGGCTTGCACCTTCCGTCTGCCAGCGCACAAGGGCATCCTGCCAGCGGCTGCGAAAGCGGGCGAGATTGGCGCGATAGCTTTCCGCCCCGGCAGGATCGACGCGCGCCAGACGGTCGGCCAGCGCCTCGGCGACGGGCAGAATGTTGCGCGGATCGAGATGGAAATGCGGATCGCCCGCCGCATGCACGTCGCCCATGGAGCGATCGACGCTCGCTGGCACGTCGCGCAAATGCACCAGTGTCGCGGCCTCCAGGTAGCCGGGCTGTCCCGGCTGGATGCGCTCGTTTCCCGATTCCCGCAACAGGATGGGCAACCAGCCGATTTCCAGCTCGGCCCCGGTGGCGACGAGAAGATCGGCGGCGCGGGCGCGCGCGATCAGCGAAGGCCGCGCCTCGATGTGGTGCGGGTCTTGCATCGCGCTGGTCGCGCTCGTCGCCTCGACCCGCTCGCCGCCGATTTCCCGCGCAAGCGCCCCCCACTCCGGCACGGTGGTCAGCACCTTCACCGCCGCCGCCACGGGCAGCGCGTAAAGAAACAACAGAAAAACCAGAATTCGTCTCATGATCGTTCTTTCAGAATTTGTGCGCGCCGTGGCTGCCCAGGCTCATCACGTATTGCAGCGTCACCTGGTTATCGGTGATCCCCGGCATGGCGCGGTCGCGCGCCCATTGCAGGCGCAAGCGGGAAAACTCGCTCCAGTTGTAATCGACCATCGCCGAAAAACGGCGCGGCTGCCAGGAAACGATGTCGATATCCGCCGGGTTGTCGCCGAGGGATTGCCGTCCGCTCGCCAAGCGGTCGTAGCGCAGACCGGCGCGCCAATTGGGCGTGAACTGATAGACGCCCGCAACGTAATAACCGTGCTGGCGCGTGCGCCACGGACTCACGCCAAGATCGTGGCCGTCCTCGTCCGTCGCCGTCAGATGACCGCTTTCCCGGCGCTGAAAATATTCGGCCTGCAATTTGAAATTGCGCCGGGTGGGGTTGCCGTCCGGGGCCCACTTATAAACAAAGTCGGCAATCCACACCCGGCTCCGGCCAAAAAACGCGCCGTGCGTCTCGCCGAAGGTTTCCGACTCAAAATGGCTCTCGCGCGCGTCGGCGCGAGTTTGCAACCATGACAACCCCGCCCGCCAACTGTGCGACACCCCAATATCGTCGCCGACGTGGGCGAACAGAGCGACGCTGTTGAAGCCGTCGATGTCACGGTCGTCGCCGGGAAAGTTCTGTCCCCGCCCGGCTTCCGCGCCCAGTTCGACAAAAGTTTCCAGCGGCGCAACCCACTTCGCCTGTACGCCGTCCGGCGTATAACCATGTTCGCCGAACAGCACCTTGTACATCAGAGGCTGGTCGAAAAAGTCCCACTGGTGGGCGTGCTGATCGTTCAAATAGCCGATGCCGGAAAGAAAGCGGCCCGCCTTGAGTCCCACCCCATGCCCCAGCGCCGTCGTCTGGAACCAGGCTTCTTCCAGCTCCACCTCGCCGTCGAGCACAGCCAGCGTAGCCTGCCCACGAAAATTCGGGTCGATGTTGGCCGCGATCACAATCTCGGAGTGATCCAGCGCGAAGCCGCGCTTGTCGTCGCCGTGTTCGTCCTCATCATGCCCGTGGCCGGGAGTCACAAAACCGCCGACATGGCGTTCCTCCACACTCTTGCGGCTTTTGTAAGCCCCTTGGAGGATCAGCGAAACCTCCGGGTTGAAAGCCGTCGGGCTGCTCCGCGTGACAGGCGCGGATCCGGGCGGCGATACGGCAGGCGCGGGCGCCGGGGCGGCCTGCGCGACGGCTTGCGCCGGAGGGGGCGGTTCGTGGGCATCCCGCTGCGAGGCGATGGACAGTTTTTCTTCCAACGACGCGATGCGACTTTCGTAGGTCGCTTTCAACTGCGCGACCTGCTCCCGCAAAGCGGCTAATTCGGCGGCCAGCCGTGCGTCGTTCGGATTTTCCGCGACTGCCACCGCTGGCCAGGCCAGCGCGCAGGCCATGGCGGCAACCAATATTCTGGATTGCATGGTATTTGCTCCTGAAAAATGAATGGTCGACACGCCGCCGGGGCAAACCCTGGCGGGCGTCTTCGCAAAACAAGTTTTTCAGGAGAGCCGGGGCGGCCCCTGCTGCCGGGGCTGAACCGGATCGGCGTCGCTGCGCGCGACGGACACATCCGGCGGCAGGCTGACGGTGGCGGGGATGACCGCCACGGCGCGTGCCGCGCCGGGCAGCGCCGCGCCCATACCGTGCATGGAAAGGCAAAACTCGCACGCAGCTTCCCCGTTCCCGTTCGTGCCGAGTTCATGCCCGCAACGGTGCACGAGCCAGAACGCCTGCATCGCAAGAAGCAGGAAGACCAGGAACAACCCGATGACGCGGCGACGCCGGAACATGGAATGTGGAATCGGGGACGGTGGCAGACGAGTAGCGGCAGAGTATGCCACGAACGATTTTACCGTGAGTGGCATTTGCCGCCCCGAAAACCAATAGCGCTTTCCGGGGTTCAGCGCAAGCTTGCCGTTCCTGTGCCTGGTGTTTCCCGGCGTAATATGCGCGCAGATGTTTCGCATAAAAGCGGCAAGCACCATGAACGCAGACGCTTCTCCCG
Source organism: Azoarcus sp. (assembly GCA_031289095.1). Classification (GTDB taxonomy): domain Bacteria; phylum Pseudomonadota; class Gammaproteobacteria; order Burkholderiales; family Rhodocyclaceae; genus WRNU01. The sequence continues at coordinate 15,533 of JAITQD010000123.1, read as the reverse complement.
CCCGCCACCCTCGCCGCATCCCGCTTGCGGTCACGGGCCGCTACCGGCTTGAACTTGATGCCGCTACGGTATCATCATTCAGTCACTGGATCATCTATAAGCCATAGTCATGAAAATGAAAACAGAAACCCTCACACTCAAATTCCTGACGCCCGCTTTTTTGGGCGATGCCGGGCAAAATGGCGCATGGCGCACGCCGCCGATCAAGGCGCTGTTGCGCCAGTGGTGGCGGGTGGCGTATGCGGCAAAGTCAGATTTTTCCGTCAATATTCAAACAATGCGGAGCGAAGAAGCGCGTTTGTTTGGTCATGCGGACAACGATGGCGCAAGCCGGAGTCTGGTGCGTTTGCGGCTGGGTATGTGGGATGCGGGGAAGTTACCCAAAGACAAATGGGTGACAGGTGAGAAGATTCCACACCCTGAAAAGGGGATGGTCGAGAGTTTTCTTTACCTTGGCTATGGTCCATTGTTTGGTTCCAGCCTCAAGAAAAATGCCGCCATTCAGTCAGGTGAATCCTCCAAACTCAGTCTGGCTTTCCCAGATGAACACGCGCCCTTGCTGGATCATGCCCTATGGCTGATGAATCGCTTCGGCGCTTTGGGCGGACGCAGCCGCAACGGTTGGGGAAGTTTTTCGCTGACACCTGAAAATGGCGAAACCTTGGCAGGCACGATGCCATTGCGGGAATGGGAAGATTGCTTGAAATGGGATTGGCCGCACGCTATCGGTAAAGATCAAAACGGCGCATTAGTTTGGCAGACTGCGCCGCAGACTGACTGGAAAGCGGTCATGACGGAATTGGCGAAGCTGAAAATCGCGCTGCGTACCCACTTCCCTTTTACAACAGGAAAAAATGCGCCAAAAGTTGAAGCACGGCATTTGCTCAGTTATCCCGTGACCAATCACTCGGTTGACTCCTGGGGCGGCAATCTCCGCCTGCCCAACAGTCTGCGCTTCAAGGTGCGCCCAACGAATAATGGAAAACTCGTCGGCGTGATTTTCCATGTGCCCTGCTTGCCGCCTGTGGCGTTCCGTCCCAATGAAGGCCAACTCAAAGAGGTTTGGCAAGCAGTGCATCGCTTCATTGACCAGCAACAAACCCTCACCCGCGTTCAGGAGTAAGCCATGACGACAGAACAAAACTTCACGCTCTGGCAAACCAAGGTCGCGGCGCGCCTTCACGATCCGGCGGAAAAGGCTTTGGTGCTGTTTCGTGATCCGGCGGGGCACGAGGGCGGCACGGTTTATTTTTTGACCCAAAAATTAGGGATAAAAACACCAAAAGAAGTGAAACATGCCGACTGGTGGGCGGCAGGGGCAGATCGTCCCAACTGGCCCCAAGAAAAGCTCATCATCACCAAAAAAAACGGAGAACAGAAAGAAATCCCAGTAGACGAAGCAAACGTGCGCTGGGTGAATGAACCCGTGCTGATTCACCCTCTCACTGGGCAACGGCACAAATTGGGTTCCCTGAGAGATACAGATTTCCATGACATCAAGGAGCGTAGCCGTATCTACATTGAGGATATGCTCCAAAAACTGGCGGTTGATCCGCGAGATCCGCAAGAACCGGATTGGAGAAAAATCCTGCTTGCTTTTTGGAGGTTCGGGCATGAAATCAAGGAAGAAGCAAGCGAAGAAAGAGACGGAGGAAAAATCGGCAACCTGTGGCCACTCCTGCCCGCCGATACGCGCATTCCAGACCATTCCATCTGGGATCACCTGGATTTGACTTCTGCCTTTGCCGGCGCCTTTGCCGCCGACCCGGACGGCGAAGCCGCGTTGCTGGCGCTCTCCATCGGCCCTGTGCAGGGTTTTATCGCGGCGGCGCGCAGCACGTCCGACCTGTGGGCAGGCTCGCATCTGCTCTCGCGCCTGGCGTGGGAAACCATGCGTCCGCTTTGCGAAGCACTCGGCCCGGACGCGGTGCTGTTCCCGCGCCTGCGCGGCATCCCGCAAGTTGATCTGTGGCTGCGCGACCGGATGGGTTTGCCAGAAAACTGGTTTACAGACTGCGAGTGGATGCAAGGCGGAACCGACGCCAATCCGCTCTTCTCCGCCGCGTTGCCCAACCGCTTTGTCGCGGTCGTGCCCGCTTCCCGCGCGAAAGAATTGGCGCAACAATGCCAGGCGGCGGTGCGCGAATGGTTGCAGAAAACAGGGCGCGATGTGGTTTCCCGCCTGCTGAGTGAAGCGGGTTTCGATGTCGAAACGACAAATACACCCTATGAGCAGATGAAAGCCCAACTCCAGGGTTTCCCCGAAGTGCATTGGGCGACAGTGCCGTTTTCGCTCATTCGCACAGAGAGCAAGGAAAAAATTACAGACATTTCCGCTCTCAAGACCGCGATGTTGCCTTTCTTTGGTGTGGCAGAAACGGAAGACGCTGGTTTTCTGGCATCTCCCGCATGGCAAGTATTGCAAAAGGAAATGGATTGGGGTGATGGAACGACGTTCTTTGTTCCCAATCCCGGCGTTCTGTATCCGGCGGTGTATGAACTGGCCGAACGGGCGCTGGCCGCAGCCAAGTCGGCGCGCGTCTTTGAGCAACAGCAACAGGAAGGCTGGCGTTGCTCGCTCACGGGCGAAGCGGAATGGTTGACCACTGACCGGGAACAATTAAAAAAATCATATCGCCAGCAAAAAAATACCCTGTGGGCGAAGATTGCGGATAAAAAACCGTCATGGGCGAAAAAGGGCGAACATCTTTCGGCGCTTCCCGCGATCAAGAGGCTGTGGCCGACGATTTTTGCCGAAGAAGCGGGTAAAGCGCTGGCGGCGGTAGATAACGGCGTAGCGAAAAAACTGGATCGCTTTGTCGTCTCCACGCACACGATGGCATTGGCGCATCAGTTGGAACTGTGGCTGACAAACCCCAATGGCACGCCCGCCGATGTCAAGGAGGCCGATGCCGTGGCGCTACCGCGCCGACTTGCGCTGAAATACGGCTATAAAGCTGAATTTGATGTTGCAAGAAGATTGCCAGGTCTGCTGGATGCGGCACGAGAAAGCGATGACGAAAACGAGTTGAAACAGGCACAGGACGAAGTTAAAAAAATCCTGGGTGACAAGCTCGAAACCTACTACGCCCTCATCATGATGGACGGCGACAAGATGGGAGAAATGCTTTCCGGCGAAGGCGACAATCACATCACCTTTCGAGAAAGTTTTCATCCCAGGGTAGGGGTGTGGTTTGACAAGGTGGCTGAAACGCAGCCGCTCATCAAAGAATATGGTCAACAAAAACGCCCCGTCAGCCCCAATCGCCATCTGGCGATTTCCGGCGCGTTGAATGATTTTTCGCAAACCGTCGTGCGCCATGTGGTCGAATACGAACACCTGGGGCGTGTGCTCTATTCGGGCGGCGACGATGTGCTGGCGATGCTGCCGGTGGCGGATTTGACTTCTGCCATGCAGCGATTGCGGCAGACATACAGCGGCGATTGCTCCAAGGATGAACCGATCGACCGGGGGCATACCGGCAAAAGAAACTCGCTTCTTTGCAAGAACGGATTTGCCTGGCTGAACGGTCGTCTGATGCGCATGATGGGCGACAAGGCGACCGCCAGTTGCGGCGCGGTTATCGCCCATCATCAAGCACCCCTGGGTGCGGTGATGCGTGAATTGCGGACGGCGGAGCATCGCGCCAAATCGGAAGGCGGGCGCAATGCGTTTTCAATCACTGTCATCAAGCGTTCTGGCGGCGCGCTCTATCTCACCGCCAAATGGGGCGAGGCGCTGGACACACTCGAAACGCTGATCGAATTCCTGCGTACCGAAGATGTTTCCCGCCGGGCGGTCTATCACACGCTGGAATGGCTGAAAGACCTGCCCGACAATCAACCGGATTTGCTGGAAAAAATGCTGGCCTACCAGCTTCATCGTCAATCCGGCAAACAAGCGGAAGCCGATAAACTTGCCACGCGCCTGAAAGAACTCGCCATACGCGAAACAGAACCCCGCAAATGGCTGGAAAACTTCCTCACCGTTGGCGAATTCCTCGCCCGTGAAATCCGCGCCACCCCCAAAAATGAAGGAGACGCGGCATGAGCACGCTTTTTCTTGAACCGCTGGACGTGCTTTTCTTGCGCGGCAACAAGCTCTTTGGCGATCCCGGCAGCATGGGCGAGGCGCAGATGCCGCCGCCCAATCCTTCCGTTGTCGCGGGCGCGTTACGAAGCCGCATTCTGGCGGATGAGGGCGTGGATCTGGCCGCTTTCGCACGCAACGAAATTGAACATCCGGCGCTGGGCAAGCGCGACAACCCAGGCAGTTTTACGCTTACTGCCTTTTATCTGGCGCAACGCAAAAACAATGTCATCCAGCCATTATTTGCCCCGCCCGCCGATCTGGTGTTGAGCGAAGGCAACGGCTTCCCCGTCGCCACGCCACTCAAACCTGCAACGCTTGCGCAAGGCATCTCGACCTCCTTCGCTTTCCGGCATCTGCCTGTACTGGCGCAAAAAAAACGGACGAAGCAGGTTTCCGGCTATTGGCTCACTGAATCCGGATGGCGATCTGTGTTGCAAGGAGAACTTCCAGCCGCGCCGGAACACTGGGTAAAAATCGCTGACCTTTGGAGTGTGGAAGATCGCGTCGGCATCGGCATGGAGGCAGCGACTCGCAGCGCGAAAGAAGGACAGCTATTCACCACGCAAGCCATTGCCTTCAAACCCGGCGTGGGTTTTGTGGCGCAGGTGACGGGTTGTGACGCTGTGCCGGAAACGGGTTCGGTGCGTCTGGGCGGCGATGGCCGCGCCGCCGCGCTTACCCCCGCCAACATCGCCTTGCCGGAACCCGATTATGCCATCCTTGCCGCTTCAAAACGCTTGCGCTTGATATTGACCACGCCGGGATTGTTCAGGCAGGGCTGGCTGCCGACCGGTGTTGCAGACGGAGAAATCCCCCTGGAAGGCGTAACGTTTGATTTGCATGGCGTGCGCGGCAAACTGATTGCTGCCGCAGTTCCTCGCGCCGAAACCGTTTCCGGCTGGGATCTGGCGCGTTGGCAGCCCAAAGCCGCCGAGCGCGCCGCGCCGGTCGGCAGCGTCTATTGGCTCGACCACGTGGAGGCCGATGAAGCCGCTTTGCGCAAGCTTGCGGAAAACGGCCTGTGGCCAGAACCTTGTGACAATCCACAGCGCCGCGCCGAGGGATTCAACCGCTGCACTTTGGCTGTCTGGAAATAAAAGGAGAAAACAACATGCAAGCCTATAAATTCGACACCACACTGCCCGCAAGCCGTCATCTGGAAATCACTTTGCCAGAGACGTTTCCGGTGGGCGAGAGGATGGAAGTCATCTGTCTGGTCAAGTCGGATGCGCCGCTGGTCAATGACCTATCCAACAAAGATCGGTCGACTGACATCGAAGCCCTGCTGGCCTGGCAGCAAAGCCTGCCGCATCGACTTCGCAGCGTAGAAGACATTGAGGCGCAAATTGCGGAAGAACGCAATTCATGGGGAGACTGACATGCGCCTTTATCTGGATACCAGCATGGTGATTCATCTGGTGGAACGCAGTGTTCCCGAGCAGGAGGCCATATTGATTGCGGCCTTGAACGAACGCGCCGCCCGGAAGCCGTTGTTGTGCTGGACGGAACTGACGCGCCTGGAATGCCGGGTCAAACCCTTGCGCGAGCGCGATAAAGACCTGCTTTCTTGCTACGACATGTTTTTCTCGCAGCCTGCCGCATCCCATGTTCCCATTGACAAAACAGTGTTTGACCTCGCCACCGAACTCCGCGCCCGCCATCGCCTGAAAACACCCGACGCCCTGCATCTCGCTGCCGCCATCGAAGCGGGCTGCGAAGAATTCTGGACCAACGATCACCGCCTGGATGCCGCCGCCAGTGGGTATTTGCATACTGTCACCCTTTGAATAGGACTTTCACCATGTTTGAAAAACACGCAGCGCTTTTTCTTTATACCGTCAGCCCGGTTCACATGGGCGCGGGACAAGCTGTGGGTGTCATCGACAATCCCATCCAGCGCGAACGTCACACCTGCCATCCCAGCTTTGCCGGTTCCGGCATCAAGGGCGCGGTACGGCACAGTTTCGAGGCGCTTTCCGGCGCAACCGATACAGCAGCGCTAAAGACAATACTTGACCAGCTCTTTGGCCCCGATTCCACAGAGGCTTTGTACGCGGGCGCGGTGAGTTTTGGCGACGCGCAACTCATCGCCTTGCCGGTACGCAGTCTGCGAGGTGGCTATGTCTACGCGACCTGTCCGCAGGCGCTGGCGCGGGCAAGTCGCCTGCTTCGCCTGATCGGGTTATCAATCGACTGGCCGCAACTACCTGAAGTCAAGGAAGAACAAAGCCTGATGACCAATCCCGACCTGCTCTCTGGTGATAAGCTGCATCTGGAAGCCTTTGAATACACAGCCATTCCTTTCACTCAAGCCGAACCGCTCACCCGCGTTGCAGCCTATCTTGCCAGTCGCGCTCTACCGCAAGACGACGCCTATGCCTTTTTCCGCGACAAGCTGAAAACCGATCTCGTCGTGCTCTCCGACACGGATTTTTCCTATTTTTCCGAAAACGCCATGCTGGTGGAAACCCATGTGCGCATCGACGAAAAGACGGGCACGGCGAGCGAGGGCGGCCTGTTCTACACCGAAAACCTGCCGCCCGAATCGCTTCTGATTGCGCCGATGCTCGCCAGCAAAACGCGCACGGGAAAAGGAAACGAACTGGAAGCGGAAGCGGTGATGTCCCAGATCAAGGGCGCGCTCGATGGCAAACTGCTGCAAATCGGCGGCGACGCCACCACCGGGCGCGGCCTTGTCATTGCAAAGCTGGAGGGTTAGAAATGGCAATCACCTTGGAACAAAAACGGGCAAAACACGCATGGAATAAAGCCCAGGAAGGCGTCGCAAGCCATGGCAAGGATTACGTCAACGACGCCAAGGGGCTTCCCGCGCTCATCATGAATAGCGGTCTGATGCAAGTCATGGCGTTTCTGCATGAAAAAAGCGGACGGCACGAAACACTGGCGCAGCATTTGCGCGACTGGCTACACGAAAAATCTGGCACGCCGACGGACTTTGCGCCTTTCATGCAAAAACTGATGCAAATGGAGCCGCGTCAATTTCAGACCATCACTACCGAAGCCTTCGCCTGGCTGAAATGGCTACGCCAAATCGCGCCGGCTGTCGCCAGGGAGAATTGAGATGGCTATCGCCGCACTTCCTCAATATCTCGGCCAGGATTTCAAAACCGCTACGCCAGGCTTACGTTTCGGGATGTACTTACAATTGTGGGGTAGGAATAGCCGCACTCATCAAGCGCTTTGGACAACGCATGACATCAATTACCGTGTAGCGGGTAGGGATCGTGAGGAGCGCGAGTTCAAGGACGAAAACAAAACCGCCTGCCTGAAAAACGCCTGTGCCCTGACGGACAATGACAAAAGAACGTTTGAAGCTCTGGGTAAACGCCAGGAAGCCTTGGCGCAAACCTGCGGTAAAGACTCCATGCTCATCATGGACGCCCAATCCATCGCCCCGTTTTCCACTGGACTGGGCAACGAGCACCCGCTGGAAAACGGCTTTGCCTTTCTCAATCCCTATGGCTTGCCCTATCTGCCCGGCAGCGGCGTCAAGGGGGTATTGCGGCAGGCGGTAAAAGAATTGGCAAGCGGCGAATGGGGCAAAACGGATTGGTCGCTTGAAAAACGCTATCCACTCAAAATTGGCAAAGATGAAACCCTGATGCTCTCTGCGCTGGATGTGCTGTTTGGCTATGAGACACCAAAAGGTGAAAAAGATCATGTACGCGGCGTCCTTTCCTTTTGGGACGTCATCCCACAAATCAAGGGCGACCATCTAGCCGTTGACATCATGACGCCACACCAGAGCCACTACTACCAAAACAAGGCATCGGCGGACAGCGTTACTCCGCACGAATCCGGGCAGCCCAAACCGATCAGCTTCCTCACCGTGCCGCCCAAATCCGGTTTTGTGTTTTACGTGCAATGCGATGTTGCGCATCTCGCCCGGCTTGCGCCCGAACTGACAGAAAATGACAATTGGCGCAAGCTGCTTGAGGACGCATTTCAACATGCTTTCGACTGGCTGGGTTTTGGTGCGAAAACCAGCGTGGGCTATGGGGCGATGGAATCGGGCGCACAAATACAGCGCAAGGCAGACGATGAAGCTGCCAAAGTCAGACAACAGCAGCAAGAAAGTGCCCAGGAATGGAACGGCGCCAGAGTCAAATTCAATGCCAAAAACGGTGCCCTGAGTGTGGAAAAAAGCGGCAAAACCGCCATTGCGCTTGCCCCGAAAGGCGAGGATCTGTTGAATACCTTGCCAACGGCCATCCAGCAAAAGATCAAAAGTGGACAATTCGTCAAACTCAGCGCATTTGTCGCTGGTAGTGTCATTGTGAGCTTTTAGCAAGCTTGCCATCTCACCGGCTCAACGAAAGCACGCCCATAATGTTCGCACTTCAAACGCGATCGCGAAAATCACCATGACCCGAAAAATTCTTCTCGCCGCGACCGGCATGACGCCGCAAATCGTTACGGAAACGCTCTACGCGCTGGCCGTGCTTCGCCAATGGATTCCAACGGAAATTCACATCATTACCACAGAAAGCGGCGCGGAAAGCGCGCGGCTCAATCTGCTGACGGAAAAAGAGGGCGAACCGGGACGTTTTTTCCGTTTGCTGAAGGATTACAATTTGCCGGAAATCGCTTTTCCGGCGCAGAACATCCATGTGCTTGTGGATAAACAGGGAAATCCTCTGGACGACATTCGTACTCAGGAGGAAAACTGTTGGGCGGCGGATTTCATTACCAACCAAGTACGCGAACTGGCGCGGGATGCAAAGAGCGAAATTCATGCTTCGCTGGCGGGTGGGCGAAAAACAATGGGCTATTTTTTGGGTTACGCCCTGAGCCTGTTCGGACGTTCGCAGGATCGCCTGAGCCATGTGCTGGTCAGTGCGCCCTATGAAACAAATCGAGATTTTTATTATCCGACGCCTTACAGTTTTCCGATTGATCCGTTAAACGGAAAGGGCATGACCGTTGACGCGAAAAACGCCCGGGTCGATCTGGCGGAAATTCCGTTTGTGCGCCTGCGAGATGGCTTGCCAAAACGTCTGATGGAAACGCCCGCCGATTTCAGTCACATCGTAGACATGGCCAACCGGGAGCCGTCACTGAAAATCGACCTGCAAGCGCATCGCGTTTGGCTGCATGGCGAGGAGGTCAGGCTGGAATTTTCTGAATTCGTATTGCTGCTCTGGTATGCGGAATGCAAAATATCGGGAAAGGAACTTGACCTGAATGAGTGGGAAGGCATTGAGGAAGATTTTTTCGTGGAATTTCCGCAAGACCTGTGTCGTAGAGGCATCATTGACACCATGCAAAGGGATGATTTGCTGGAAAAATTCGAGAAAAAAAGGAATGATCTGATTGTATCCAAAAAACCGATCGAGAAATGGATCAAGGACTATTTTCGCCCCTTGAATACGGACATGCGCAAAAGCGCGGAAGCTGTTTTGCCGGAGCGACTGGTCGCCGCCTATTTTCGCAAAGAGCGGGGCAACGGCGATTTCCTGGTGCTAGAAGCAGAGCGGATTACTTTTCTTGAAAAAGGCGCGTCGGTTCTGGACGATGCAAATTGACAGGACGAAGACCCATATGAGTATTTATTTCGTCTCCCGCCACCCCGGCGCGCTGGAATGGATGCGGCGCAATGGCGTCGCTTTCGACTGTCATTTGCCGCATCTGGAAATTGCCAACATCCGCGCGGGCGATACGGTGATTGGTTCGTTGCCGGTCAATCTGGCGGCGGAAGTCTACGCCCGGGGCGCGATTTACCGACACCTGTCGCTGAAAGTCGCGCCGCAAGACCGTGGGCGCGAACTTTCGGCGGAGGAACTGGATCGTTATGAGGCGACGCTCAAGCGGTATGATGTACACGCCCACCCGGATCATTACAGGATCACAGGACAAAAACCATGAAACCTTCCCTTGCGCTCACCGCCCATCGGGAAAACATTCGGCAAGTCATTGCCGCCCACCATGTCGCCAATGCGCCGCGCTCCGTTCCTTTCTTCGGCATGGCGTTGTTCTATTATTTGCAGCCACAGCGATTGATTCTCGTTGGTACGGCAGGCAGCAGGAATTGCTCGCCAAACAATATCTGGCGAGCGGAGATTATCTGCGCGCTGCAACGCTTGGCTTTGAATCCGTAGTTTCGCGTCTCGTTAAAATACAGATCAATGGAGACCCCATGAATTATAGCCATCGTAATGAGGTCAAACAACGACTTGATGAAGAAGTTCGGAATGCCAGAAGAGATCGTACTGAGTCACAAACCGCCTATCTCAATCTTCGTGAATTGCGTAATGCCCTTGCGCACGGTAGCCGTTCCGATTTCGCCGAGATTCAAAGCGCCATTGCTTCCGAGGAAAAACTACGCCCATTTCTCACAAACTGCCTTAACCTCGTTTTCAATCTCTGAGGCTTTGCACCATGACGGATTCTCTGACGCTCCCCCTCGTCCGTTGCCGCTTTCAATTCACTGTCGAGACGCCCATCAAGTTGCCCGATTGGCCGGGTTCGATGCTGCGCGGGGTGTTTGGGCACGCCTTGCGCCGTTTGTCCTGCATGACGCGGCAAAAGGAATGCGCGGGCTGTCCGCTGTTCAAGACCTGCCCCTATCCGGCGATATTCGCTCCGCCGCTACTCGAACACGCGATCCAGCGTTTCAGCCAGCCGCCCGCGCCGTATCTCATCGAGCCTGAAGGCTGGGGCGCGCGCGTGCTGGCGCAGGGAGACACGTTGCGCTTCGGCATGACGCTCATGGGTCGCGCCGAACGCGAAAGGGCGTTGATTGTGGAAGCCCTGAAAAATGCGGCGCGCCACGGTTTGGGCGCAAGCGGTGGCACGGCGGAACTGGATGAAGTCTCCCTGCTGCCGCTCGCGGAGGGTGGCGAGGCGACAATACTTTACCGTCCGGCGGAAGACGTGCGGCTGCGCGATGTGGTGCCGTGGCAACTTGCGGCGCCTCCAACGCCTCCGGGGCTTTCCAGTTTGACCCTGCGTTTCCGTACGCCCTTGCGATTGCAGGAAAACGGACGGGCCTTGCCTCCCGCGAAGCTCACCCCCGCCACGCTCCTGATGACCACGGTGAAGCGTGTGGCATTGCTCGCCGAGCTTTACGGCAATGGCGTGCCTGATTGGAATTTCAAGGCGCTTGTCCAAAAGGCCGCGACAGTGACGGACGAGAGGACACTGCATTGGCAAGACTGGAGCCGCTACTCTTCCCGCCAGAACCGCAGTATGCAGCTTGGCGGCGTTCTTGGAACGTGGCGATTGAAAGGTGATCTATCCGCTTTTTTCCCAGCGCTGTTTTTGGGACAGTGGCTTGGAACGGGCAAAGAGACAGCCTTTGGTTTGGGACGCTATGAGTTCGTTGTCGATGCAGCTTGAACGGCGCGGCTGTCGTTCTTTAACAATCTGGTGTATCTTCCCCAACTGCTGTCGGGAGACACCTCGTGCGGGCGAAGCAACAATCCGGAACACCTGTGGCAAGTCGTTGATCCACAGGATGAATCCGGTGTCCGGAGTAACAAACCAGCCCTGATTTAGAAGGGAGTAAGACGATGGCACCATAATGGCTTCGTTAGTAAAATAGTAACAAACCAGCCCTGATTTAGAAGGGATTAAGACTTGGAAGACATTCCAAATAGTACAACCTTTTTGAGGGTAACAAACCAGCCCTGATTTAGAAGGGATTAAGACTAACAAATTGATGTGCGACCACCGGCGCGGTAGTGGTAACAAACCAGCCCTGATTTAGAAGGGATTAAGACGTAGCTCCCGATCATCATTTTCATCTCCTACCCCTGGTAACAAACCAGCCCTGATTTAGAAGGGATTAAGACTCTACCAAGGCGCCGAATACGGAAGAATTCATCGGTAACAAACCAGCCCTGATTTAGAAGGGATTAAGACCGTCTCCCTTGCAGTATTCGATGACTTTTTTCGGGGTAACAAACCAGCCCTGATTTAGAAGGGATTAAGACTGTAAGTTGTACGGACACAGGATCTTCTCCGGCGTAACAAACCAGCCCTGATTTAGAAGGGATTAAGACTCCAGTTCATAGACGCTGATTTTGGTGATTTCGGTAACAAACCAGCCCTGATTTAGAAGGGATTAAGACTGAGCCCTTTTTGCCTTTATATCATTTATTGTCCAAGTAACAAACCAGCCCTGATTTAGAAGGGATTAAGACTTCCGAGCCGCTCTTTCTCAGCGGCATAGAAATGTAACAAACCAGCCCTGATTTAGAAGGGATTAAGACGATTACCCCGAAATGTAGCAGAAAAAAGCTACTATGTAACAAACCAGCCCTGATTTAGAAGGGATTAAGACTTTTTTATTTTTATGTATCTGTTCAGGAGAGAATGAAGTAACAAACCAGCCCTGATTTTAGGAAGGGACATTTGAGACTGTTGTGTTAGACGGATGGCAATAGCGCAAGCTTGCCATCCGTCTACTTTACTCATGCCAACCCTATACTGTGCGCATGGTTGATCCAGCTCGCACCCTCTATCTGGTCTGTTATGACATTGCCTGTCCCAAGCGGCTGTACCGTGTTCGCCGCTTCCTGTTGGGGTACAAGGTAGGTGGGCAGAAGTCGTTTTTTGAATGCTGGCTCACGGCGGGTGAGCTCTCTATCGTCAGGAAAGGGATGCTGGAGCGCATGAACCTGGATGAGGATCGGGCGCACATTTTTCAGCTCGATCCGCGCCAGCACATCCAGCGGTTCGGGACAGCAACGGCAACGCCCAATGTTTTCATGATTCTTTGACGGATCATAAGGAAAAAAGAACATGAGTAGCTTGTATGTAGACCGAAAAAACGTGGAACTCAGGGCCGATGGCGAGGCGCTGGTGTTTTACGAAAATGCGGAACGGGTCGGTGCTATTCCTCTGCACCCGCTCTCTCGCATTTTCCTGCGCGGCGATGTCAAGTTTTCCGCCTCGTTGCTTGGCAAACTGGGCGAACATGGTGTGGGTGTTGTGGTGCTCTCCGGGCGCAAAAACAACCCCAGCCTGTTGTTGGCCCGCCCGCACAACGATGCTGCGCGCCGGGTGCGGCAGTATCAGCTTTCACTCGATGCCGCTTATTGCCTTGGGTTTTCACGCGCCATCGTTACGGCCAAGTTGGCTGGGCAGTGCGAATTCGTTCGGGAATGCAAGTCGGTCTTGCCTATGCATCGCTATCCGCTTTCCGTCTGCGAAAAGCGTATTGCAGGTATGCTGACACAAATAGATGCGCAGGAAAACATCGCCAGTCTGCGTGGGCTGGAAGGCGCGGCGGCGAGTTGTTATTTCCAGGCCCTGGCTGAGGTACTCCCGGAAAAGCTTGGCTTTCATTGTCGTAACCGCCGTCCTCCGCGCGATCCGGTCAATGCCATCCTTTCACTCACTTATACGCTCTTACAAAGCGAGGCGGTTCTGGCGCTCTATGGCGCGGGACTCGACCCTTTTATCGGTTTTTATCATGCACTTGATTTTGGGCGGGAATCGCTCGCTTGCGACGTCATGGAGGCTTTACGTCCGCGCGCGGATCGCTTCGCGCTTTCGCTTTTTCGCAAGGAAACACTGACGGCGGATGATTTTTCCATGACCAACGCGGGTTGCGTTCTCGGTAAGGCTGGACGAGGACGCTTTTATGCTGCATATGAAACCGGCGCGGAGGTCTTTCGCCATGAACTGGAAATCGCCGTGGAAGACATTGTCAGTGCGATTGGCGAGTACGCGCCGGCTCCGGTGGAATCATTATGCGAAGCTGGGTAATCGGTTATGACGTGGCCGATCCAAAGCGGCTCAATCGCGTGCATCGCGTTATGCTGAACCGCGCCACACCCATCGAATACAGCATTTTTCTGTATTGCGGCACGGAAAACGGTTTGGATGAGTGCTTGCAGTCCGTGAGCGCCTTGATAGATCCCCGGGCGGACGATGTTCGGTGTTACCCGCTCCCTCAGCGCGGCTTTCAGGAGCGTATCGGGCGCGCGACCCTGCCGGCAGGCATCCATTGGACGGCGTTACCCGCCAGTTGGGGAATGCAAGCATGAGGAGCGGGGCGTGAAGAAAATCAGGGCTGCGAAAGGGATTCCCTGCACAACCGCCAATCTGAGATAATTCTTTCCGACCGTTCAGTCCTTCAGTGAGCAAGCGACCCCGATGAAAGCCCCAAAACAACTCAGTCTTGCGGAGACCGGATTTCTGCCACGGTCGAGCAAACCGACGTGGAAGGAAATATTCCTCTCGGAGATAGATCGCATCGAGCCGCACTATTTCAAGGCGGGTGACAAAGGCGGGCGACCGGCGATGGGGCTGTCGGCGATGTTGCGCAGGGAATTCTTAGAGGATATGAAGTCATGAATTATCGTCGTGAAATCGATGGCTTGCGCGCTGCGGCTGTATTGCCGGTCATTTTGTTTCATGCGGGTTTTTCCTGGATGAGCGGTGGGTTTGTCGGGGTGGATGTTTTTTTCGTCATCAGCGGTTATCTGATTACGACCATCATCCTTTCCGAACTGGATGCGGAAACTTTTACGCTGATGGGTTTCTATGAAAGGCGGGCGAGGCGTATTCTTCCCGCCCTGTTCTTTATGTTGTTCTGTTGCCTGCCGTTTGCCTGGTTCTGGCTTTTTCCGGATCAGATGGTGCGGTTTGCAAAAAGCCTCCTGTCCGGACTGTTTTTTGTCTCGAATTATTATTTCAGAAAACAGGTCGGCTATTTCGCGCCAAGCGCGGAAGAGGAGCCGCTGTTGCATCTGTGGAGTCTCGCAGTTGAAGAGCAGTACTATCTCTTCTTTCCCTTGCTGGCGATGCTGTTGTGGCGGCGGAAAGAATGGAGTTTCAAGGTGGCAACGCTGGTCTGGCGGCATAAGTCTTGGGGCTTTCTGACGGTTGTTGTGTTGATCGCTCTTGTCAGTTTTCGCTATGCGGAGCGCAAGTTGGGAAGCGACACTCTGTTTTATGACACCCCGGGACGCGTGTGGGAGCTTTTTATCGGTTCGCTGGCGGCGATTTATCTTTTGCGCGCCCGGCAACGCCTGCCGGGGCGCTGGCTGGCTGAATGCGCTTCGTTGCTGGGTCTGGCGCTTATCTTGTCGGCGTGTTTTTGGCTTGATAAAGAAATGCCCTTTCCCGGACATTGGGCATTGTTGCCGACGTTGGGCGCGGTTCTGGTCATCCTTTTCGCTTCTCCGCTTACACTGGCGGGACGCCTGTTGTCTACACCACTACTGGTTGGCGTGGGGCTTATCAGTTACAGCGCCTATTTGTGGCATTGGCCCTTATTCGCGTTTGCCCGCATTATCGGCCAGAAGCCGGGTTCCGCGCTGTTTGCGGGGCTGGCGGCCTTGTCGCTTGGGCTTGCTTATTTTTCCTGGCGTTATGTAGAAGGCCCGTTCCGGAATCGGCAAGTATTTCAACGCAAATCGGTATTCAAATTTTCCGCCATTGGCGTGGCTCTGCTCGCTATTTGCGG
>JAITQD010000025.1 GCA_031289095.1 Azoarcus sp. | reverse complement strand
CCAATGTGAGGATCAGGTAATTTTTATGGAGTTAACACCGATGTTGCCCAATGTCAAAATATTGGCGACTGGTGGCACTATTGCCGGCAGCGCCAATTCCAGCACGCAAATGACCAACTACGAGCCTGGCGTGCTCAAGGTGGAAGACCTTCTCGCCGCGGTCCCGGAAGTGGCCGATTATGCCCATATCACCGCCGAGCAGGTATCCAACCTCGGCAGCCACGACATCGACGACGCTTTCTGGCTGCTCCTGGCGGAAAAATGCAGGCAGTCTCTCGCCTCCCCCAACATCGACGGCCTGGTGCTTACCCACGGCACGAATACCCTTGAAGAAACCGCCTACTTCCTGAATCTCGTGGTCAACAGCCACAAACCCGTGGTCGTGGTGGGTTCGATGCGGCCCGGCACAGCCGTCAGCGCCGACGGCCCGCTCAACCTCCTGAACGCCGTGCGGCTGGCGGGCAATCGGCAGGCGGCGGGGCGCGGGGTGCTGATCGCCCTCAACGACCAGATCAACGGGGCGCGGGACACCAGCAAGACCAATACCAGCAATACGGGAACTTTCCGCGCGCCGGATCTGGGGCTTTTGGGTTATATGATCAACGGCGAGGCGGTGTTTTACCGCGCGACCACGCGCAAACACACCGCGGCGGCGGAATTTGAGATCGGGCCGCTGGCGGCCTTGCCGCAAGTGGAGATCATTTATGGCCACGCCAACCAGAACAGGGTTTTGGTCGATGCCGCCGTCAACTCGGGCGCTCAAGGGATTGTCTATGCGGGCATGGGCATGGGTGCGATACACAAAAACGCCGCCCCTGCCCTGATAGAGGCGCAAAAAAAAGGCGTGGTGGTGGTGCGCGGCTCCCGCACAGGCAGCGGCATTGTGCCTTTTGACAGCAAGTGGACACAGGAATGCCATTTTGTCGATGCCGACAACCTCAACCCGCAAAAAGCCCGCATCCTGCTGATGCTGGCCCTGACCAAAACCAATGACTACCAGGAAATTCAAAGAATGTTTGGGGAATATTAAGAAGGTGTTTTCAAAATAAAAATCATGCCGGTCACCGCGAAGTTATTCAACACCGGACGAAGCCAGGCGGTACGGCTTCCGAAAGAGTTTCGTTTCCAGGGTTCGGAGGTATTCATCCGCCGTGACCCCCGTACCGGCGGAGTCGTGCTGTCGCCCAAGCCGGCTTCCTGGCAAGAATTCTTCGAACTCGCCGATCGCACCAGGATTGCAAGCGATTTCATGACGGATCGCCAAGACCCGCCGGCTGAAGAAAGGGATCTGTTTTGAGCCGCTTCATGCTCGATACGAACATGGCGAGTCACGTCATCAAAGGCCATCCCATCATTATCCGCGCGCGGCTGGCGGCATTGCCCATGAACAGCATCGTCATCTCGGCCGTCACCCAGGGCGAACTGCTTTATGGCCTGGCCCGCAAAGGCCGTCCGGCGGCTCTGGCAACGCTCATTCGTGAATTTCTGCTTCGTGTCGGGATCTTGCCTTGGGATGCTCGCGCCGCCACCGTCCATGGCGACCTGCGGGCCGCCTGCGCGGCGGCGGGTATCAGCCTCGGGGCGCTCGACATGATGATTGCGGCCCATGCGCTGGCCGTCGGCGCGACGCTCGTCACCCGTGACCCGGTTTTTGCCCGGATTCCCGGCGGTATGCTCGTTGTCGAAGATTGGATGGGGGAATAGTGAAAATCGCGATTCCTTTTTTTCATCCGGGACTCAACCGCAACCGAGTTCCTTCATCAGTTGCTGCACTTCCCTGTTCATTGTCTCGCGGTCATTGTCGCTCAGAACATCAAGCCCGCCCTTACTGCTGTTCCAAAGCGTGACTCTCCGGCCTTGTACTGAAGCAAGCCATCTTTTGCGATCCCGCACCTCTTCGCAAACCTTCCGTTTTTTCCCCTCCGCCTGATCCGCTTCGGCTTTTTCCTGTGCCCGAAGGATTCGGCGCTGCTCCAACTCACGCCCTTTCGCCGCCCAGTCCGTTGGCTCCGAAGGCGTACCCGAGGCTCCGGTCGGGGCGCTCGCCGAAACGGCTATTTTTTCGATCTTGGCGGTTTCACCCAAAGGCAACATATCTCCAAAGACGATTTTTCCGTCCTTGTCTTTCCACTTATAAATCTGGGCGTCGGCTGCCGAAACGCAAACAATCGATAACAGGCCAAAACAAAGAAGGTTTCTCAGTCGCTCATCCATTGAACCCATGCCTGTTTTTCCTCTTCTGTTTTTGCCGACGCCACGTAACCCCCCGTCAAGCCCGTCAGACAGCTTATCCCGATTTCCGTGGATCTTGCCCTGCCCAGGGTAACTTGTCCGGAGAATCCTCAATTACAGGAAGCGACGGTCAGCGATTCCGGGTAAATCATGTGCTCGCGGCCAACGCCGAATGAAAGTTGCATTCCCTGATAAGTGCCATCGACATAATCCAGCCAATGACCCTGCAATCGAACGCAGATGCGGTCGCCGCCTGTGCGTTGGGCGGACAGGTCGCTGTCGTAGGCATGACGCGCGGCCTCCATGACTTCAGCGGAAAGTCCGAAGAGCAGGACATTCTGGACATAACTTCGGGCCGTGTAAGCGCCATCACCCTTGCAGGAGTCGATGTCGGCATACTGCTTTTTCAGCGACTTGACGGTCTCCATCGGGATAACGGCGAGATAAGCATCATGGTCCTCATCGTCACCATTGACCTGGATGCCAAAGATCATGTGCGTCTCATCGCTAAAGGCGTCTCCTTTCCGGAAAACCATATGGTAGCCGCCCTTGTCAACAGTCAGGGAACCGGCTTCCAGCTTGGCGACGCCGGGTTTTGACGAACGCGAACATCCCGCCATGACGGCCAGGAAAAAACACGCCGCCAACACGGCAGGGAATGAAATACGCGGGAAACGGGATGATTTCACGATGGACACGCCTCCAGGACAAGTGATGGAACCTTTGAACAAGTCATTCTGTTCAGAGACGCCCATCTGGCTGACGAACCGGCAGCCAAAACGCCGATTATATGCAATATTGATCCGAAACAGATACAGGAGCGAAAGATCGGCAGGGCCGTCGCCTGAATTTTTGTCATCGTTCATGGAAGTTTGAAATGTGGCATCGCCTGGATGCCATCCGGCATCACCGCCTATCGCCACCTCTTCGCGCTAAACGGCGCGGCGTTTGTTCAAGCGTCAGGCGTACTCTTCCCCGGTAGGGGCGATACGGCGTGCGCCTGGGAACTTCCCTCTGAACCGATGCGGGCGCACACCGTGCGCCCCTACGGGAGATGCGCGCGGCGGGGCAAACCTCTTCGGAGCGCTCTGACAAGGAAAGGCCGGGGTTTGAACCCACCTCCGGCCTATCCTCTGTAGGGGCAGTGCCCGTTCCACCACCCCTTGGGAGCGAGGGCGTCCCGCCCTCGATTCCTTTCCTCCGAGGGCGGTCCCCCGTGGCCGCCTAGTACATCGTACAAATCAACTCTTCGGATAAAGTCTTTTGAGTTTAATTCGTGCATCATCAGTGGAGAACTGCCAATCCACTCTGGTTTGTCTTGAATTCCTGTCTTCGTTCCCTGCCTGGGTCAAGGCGCGCAGGCCT
>JAITQD010000120.1 GCA_031289095.1 Azoarcus sp. | reverse complement strand
AGGGCAATGGGCGCTTCCTCCACGACCGACTCAACGAGCGCACATCGCAGGCTTTCCGGCGACCGGCAGGCGGAAGCCCTGGCCGTGTTGCGCGAAGGGGAGGAATCTTTGGCAGCCATTACGGGGTTACAGCACGTTTTGTGCCACCGGAGCACCGCAAACGTTCACGCCCGTTTTCACACGCCATACCGGGGGTTTTGGCGGTTATTCCACAAAAAACCTTGTCGGACTTGCGACATCTTCTGCCGATGCCGCACACCATATTGGTGTCCATTGGCCGCGAAATGCGCCAAACAAGGGCTTTTACACGCGCCGGCAAGGGGTTGGCACAGGTATTGCAGGAGGAGGCTATCCGCTATCCCGACAACGCGCCGCCACCCGATCCGCCAACGATGTGCACCCCATGAGCGAACTCTTGCTTCTCCTGATTTCCACGGCGCTGGTCAATAACGTGGTGCTCATCAAGTTTTTGGGCCTGTGCCCCGTCATGGGCGTTTCCAAAAGCCTGGACAGCGCCGTGGGCATGGGCATGGCGACCACTTTTGTGCTGACGCTCGCTGCCGCCGCAAGCTGGATGCTGGAACACTGGCTTCTTGTTCCCCTGGGGCTTGAATATTTGCGGATTCTCACTTTTATTCTGGTCATCGCCTCGGTGGTGCAATTTACCGAAATGTTTATCCGAAAGGCCAGCCCCGGCCTTTATCAATCGCTGGGTATTTATCTGCCGCTCATTACCACCAATTGCGCCGTGCTGGGTATTTCGCTCCTGAACGTGCAACAGGGTTACGGCTTGTTCTGGAGCATCGCCTGTGCTTTCGGTTCCGCCGTTGGTTTTACGCTGGTGCTGATGATTTTCGCCGGTCTGCGGGAACGTATCGCGCTTGCCCGTGTGCCCACCGCCTTTTCCGGCGCGCCGATCGCCTTTATCACGATCAGCCTTCTGGCGCTGGCGTTCATGGGCTTTTCGGGCCTGAGCGTCTAGGAGCGCCAAGGATGATTGCCGCCCTTCTGAGCCTGACGATTCTGGGTCTGACCCTGGGCCTGATGCTGGGCATCGCCGGAAAGCTGCTGGCCGTGGAAGCCGATTCTGGCATCGCGGCACTGGAAGCGCTCCTGCCCGGCACCAACTGCGGTCAGTGCGGTTTTCCCGGCTGCTCGGGCGCGGCGACCGCCATTGCCGAGGGCCGCAGTTCGCCCGCCTGTTGTCCGCCCGGCGGCAAGGCGGTTGCGCAGGCGTTGGCGGAAAAAATGGGCGTCAGCCTCGATCTTTCCAGTGTGGCCGATGCGGGGCCGAAACTGGCGCGGGTTGCCGAGGATTTGTGCATTGGCTGCTGCCGCTGCCTCAAGACCTGCCCGACGGACGCCATCGTCGGCGCATCGAAGCAGATTCACAACGTTCTGAAGGAAGCCTGCACCGGCTGCGAAGCATGCGCCAGTCATTGCCCGACTGAGGCTATCCAGATCGTGCCGACGCCCGTCACCCTGCCGCACTGGGTGATGCCAAGACCGCTGCCCGCCTAATTCGCTCAGGAAAACGACATGGGTCTGATGGAAAAATTCTTTGGTCTCTCCTGGGGCATTCACCCGGAAGACCATAAACGTCCGGCGGCGGACGCGGTTACGCGCGTCATGCCGACGCCGGAGCGCCTTTACATTTCACTGGCGCAGCATCTGGGCGCGCCCGCCTTGCCGACGGTGCTGGTCGGGCAAAAGGTGAAAAAGGGCGACCGGCTGGCGAATCCTCAGGGGCCGGTTTCCGCTGCTCTGCACGCGCCGGCGTCCGGCCTCGTTGTCGCCATTGGCGAAATTCCCGCGCCGCATCCTTCCGGCTTGCCGGTGCTGGCGGTCACGCTGGAGAGCGATGGGTTGGACGCCTGGGCCGACGATCTGGAAGGGTGCGATGCGCCCTTCGACCTGGAACCGGACGAGATCAGCCGCCGGGTGGCCGCCGCCGGGGTAGTGGGCATGGGCGGCGCGACGTTTCCCTCGGCGCTGAAACTTTCTTCGTCGCGCAAGGCCGGAATCAGGACGCTCATCATGAACGGCGGCGAGTGCGAGCCTTACCTTTCCTGTGACGACCGGCTCATGCGCGACAAGGCCGACGTCATTGTCGACGGGATTCGTCTGATGCTGCACGCCACCGGCGCGCAGGCGGCGCTGGTAGGCATCGAGGACAACAAGCCCGAAGCCATCGCTGCCATGCGGCTTGCCGCCGCACCCTACGGGGAGGTGAGCGTCCGCCCCCTCCCCGCCCGCTACCCGATGGGGTCGGAAAAACAGTTGATTCTGGTGTTGACCGGACAGGAAACACCCGCCGGACGGCTGCCTGCCGATGTCGGCGTGGCGGTGCATAACGTGGGTACGGCCAAAGCCGTCTCGGACGCCATCCGTCTGGGCAGACCGCTGGTCTCGCGGCTCCTGACGATCAATGGCGGCGCGGTCGGGAGGCCCGGGAACCTTCTCGCGCCGGTGGGCGCGTTGGTCGAGGACGTGATCGCCTTCGCGGGCGGCCTCAAGGAACCCCCTGCCCGCCTCATCATGGGCGGGCCAATGATGGGTCTGTCGCTTCCCCACGCCCGCGTTCCCGTCATCAAGGGGACAAGCGGCATTCTGGCGTTCTCCGCCGCTGAGACAAACGATCGAGCGCAGGAAGCCTGCATCCGCTGCGCCAGTTGTGTGCGCGCCTGTCCGATTGGCCTCCTGCCGCTTGAGATGGCGCGCCACGTCGAGGCCGGCGACCTGAAAGGCGCGGTCAGAATCGGACTCAAGGATTGCATCGCCTGCGGTTGTTGCGCCTATGTGTGTCCAGCGCACATTCCGCTGGTGCAGTATTTTTCACACGCCAAGGGGGCGCTGGCGGCGGAAGACCGCGCCAAACTGCGCGCCGAAGCTGTCAAGAAACTGGCTCAGGCCAGAAGCACTCGCCTGGCGCAGGAAGCCCGCGAAAAAGCCGAACTCGCCGCCCGTCGCAAGGCCGAGCGGGCCGCCGCTGCCAAAGCCGCCCGCGAGACGGCAGGCACGGTGGAACAATCCGGGACTGAACCCGCCGCTGGAAGCGCGTCCACATGAATGGCATCGCCTACCACGCCGAACGGCCATTCGCCGCACCGCACGCCCACGGCGGCGGCAAGATCGGGCGAGCCATGCTGTTCGTGCAACTGGCGCTCGTGCCCGCAACCCTGTTCGGCTTCTGGCTCTATGGCTGGCCCGCCTTTTTCCTGTGGGCCATCACCTTGTTGTCCGTGCTGGTCTTCGAGTTCTTGAGTCTGCGCCTGATGGGGAAAAAACAGGCGGAACGGACGCTTTTCGACGGTTCCGCGCTCCTCACAGGCTGGCTGCTGGCAATGACCCTGCCGCCCTGGTCGCCCTGGTGGATCGGCATGTTGGGCGCATTTATCGCCATCGTCATCGGCAAGCAGGTATTTGGCGGACTGGGACAAAACGTCTTCAACCCGGCGATGGTGGCGCGGGTAGCCCTGCTGATTTCCTTCCCCCTGCAACTCACTACCTGGGTCATGCCAATGCCGCTGGCATCTACGCTCATACCGGGAGTCGTCGATGGGCTGCACATCACCCTGGGGCAAACGCCCCTGCCGGACGCCATGACGAGCGCATCATTGCTCGGTTATGCCAAAACGGAGCTTTCGCGCGGCGTGGATCTGGCGCAGGCGCTGGCCGCCGCGCACGCGCCCCAAATTTCGTGGCTGGGCGTGCGTGCCGGCAGCCTTGGTGAATCCTCCGCCCTGTTGCTCCTGTTAGGCGGACTGTTTCTGCTGGCAACCCGTGTCATCCGCTGGCAAGCGCCCGTGGGCGTGCTGGCGGGCGTGCTCCTGCCCGCCCTGCTCGCCCATGCCCTCGCGCCAGAAAAATATCTGGGCGTCGAAAGCCATCTCCTTTCCGGCGCGGTGATGCTGGGCGCGTTTTTCATCGCCACCGATTACGTCACCTCTCCAACCACGGGAATGGGGCAGCTTGTCTTCGGCCTCGGCGTGGGCCTGATGACCTGGGTGATTCGCACTCTGGGCGGCTATCCCGAAGGTGTGGCTTTCGCCATCCTGTTCATGAATGCCCTGACGCCCCTCATCGACCGCTATATCAGGCCGCGCATTCTGGGACGCACCCGGTCAGGGAAACCGGTCAGTCCGCTGTCCGGGGCAGACCGGGCGAAAAAGGGCGCTTGACATGGATTTCGGCACGCTCAAGGCGCATCCCCTGTATCAACCCGTGCTGCTGGGCGCGATGGCGCTTCTGGCTTCCGCCTCGCTGGCCTGGGCCGCCAACGCCACGCGGGACGCCATCCATGAAGCCGAAAACCGGGATTTGCGCGATTCGCTCACGCAGGTGCTGCCCGAAGGCTTTGCCAATAATGACCTGCTGGCCGACAACGCCCTGATCGACGTGGGCGCGGCGACGCCCTTGCAGGTTTATCGGGCGCGACAGGACGGCGCCACCCGGGGCGCGGTGTTCAAGGTGGCTGGCAAGGGCTATGGCGGCGAAATCATCCTCCTCATGGCGATCGACCGCGCAGGCCGGATTCTTGGCGTGCGGGTGCTGAAACACACGGAAACACCGGGATTGGGCGACAAGATCGAAACCGCCAAAAGCGGTTGGATCGAACGTTTCGCGGGCAAGGCGCTGGAAACCGCCCACTGGGCGGTGCAAAAAGATGGCGGCGACTTCGACCAGTTCGCCGGCGCCACGATTACGCCGCGCGCCGTGGTGAAAACCGTCAAGGACGGGCTGGAAACCTTTGCCCGCCACCAGGCGGCCATTCTGGGCGAGGCCGCCGAAACGCCAATAGCATTGAAAGTGGAGGGCGCAAAATGAGCACGCCTTTCAGAACCCTCGTCAAAGACGGTCTCTGGAACAACAACGTCGTGTTCGCGCAGATGCTGGCGCTTTGCCCGTCCATGGCGGTCACGACCAGCGGCACGAATGGCCTGGGCATGGGCTTGGCCACTACGGCGGTGCTGGTAGTCTCCAATGTGCTGGTGGCCCTGATTCGCGGCGTGGTCAGCCAAGAGGTGCGGATTCCCGTCTTCATCGTCCTGATCGCCAGCCTGGTGACAATCGTTGACATGGCACTGAACGCCTGGCTGCACGATCTCTACAAGGTATTGGGCCTCTTTATTGCCCTGATCGTGGTCAATTGCGCCATTCTGGGGCGGGCGGAAGCCTTTGCCTCCAAAAATGGCGTCTGGCCTTCCCTGGTGGATGGCCTTGCCATGGGCATTGGCTTTACCTTTGCGCTCACCGTGATCGGCCTGATCCGGGAATGCCTGGGGAGCGGCACCTTGTTCGCGCAAGCCTCTCAATTACTGGGCGCGAACTTCGCCTTTCTGGAAATCCGCCTGCACGACCATGGCGGCGCGCTGCTCATGATTCTGCCTCCCGGCGCGTTTGCCGTTCTGGGTTTTTTGCTGGCGGGCAAACGGCTTCTGGATGCCCGTCTGGAAGCCCGCAGAAAAACCGCTGCGGCGATAGACACCGCGCCAGTGGAAGCGTAACGGAGCGTTCATCATGCAAATCGGCGTCGCCTATTCCGAACCCGACCAGCAAATCTGGCTCACCCTCGAAGTCCCGGAAACCGTCACGGTCAGGGAAGCCATCGAACATTCCGGCATTCTCCGGCAGTTCCCCCATATCGACCTGCAAACCCAGAAAGTCGGCATCTTCGGCAAACTCGCAAAACTCGACACCCCCTTGAAACCGGGCGACCGGGTAGAAATCTATCGCCCCATCATCGCCGACCCGGAAACGGTTCCGCGCCGGGATACGGCGGATCGGGAAGAAGCGGAATAAGGGACTTCGGGTTCGGCGCCCATCTTGCCGGTTGCAAACAAGCGCGATACAATGTATCTCAATCTATGCAACGGAGACAATGATGGCTGCTATGACAATGGTTCATGTTCGTGTGAACGAGCAGGTCAAAACACAAGCTGCCGAGGCATTGGCCGCAATGGGTCTTTCCGTCTCTGATGCCGTGCGTGTTTTTTTGATGCGCGTGGCCGCTGAAAAGCAGTTGCCTTTTACGCTCAAAGTGCCCAATGCTGAAACGCTCGTTGCAATGAAAGAAGCCGACGAGCTTGTCCGTACACACCAAGCACGTTTTGCAACAGCCACTGCATTGTTCGATGACCTCGAAAAAAACAGCGGCAAGTAAGCGCGCCGCTTTACCGCGTGCGGCAGATTACGCAAAGTCGTTTCTCAAGGATTGGGAACGGTTATCGCACTCTGCCCGGTATGATATGAACCGGCTCAAGGAAGCCATGCTGCTGCTAATCGCCAATGATGCCCCGCTCGGCCCTGAATGGCTCGATCACCCGTTGGGCGGAGACTGGGACGGGCATCGAGAGTGCCACATTGGTGGCGATTTCCTGCTGGCCTACAAGCTCAATGACAGGGGGAAAACCGGCATGGTTGTCTTCGTGCGCGTTGGCACACATTCAGAGTTGTTTGAGTAGGCGCTTTTTCGCCAGGCTTATAGTCGTTTTTTCAGCGCCCCCCCTACCGGGTTTCCGGCCTTTATTCGGGATTGCTCCGAACCGCTCAGGCCATCGCCGGAGACGGCGCGTAGCTGTAGCATTTTTTGGGACAAACCCGGTTGCACGCGCCACAGCCGATGCAATCCCCGGCATTTTTCAGGCTCATGACGGAAGCATCTCCACCATCGTCATCGTCGTCGTCATCGTCGGTGACTTTTTCGATCAGATCGAGCACATCGCGCGGACAGACCTTGAAACAGCGGCCACAGCCGATGCAGTCGTCCTGATTGATGGCGGTAACGAATTCAGGCGTCCAGACAATGCCGCCCAGGGTCAGCCCGGTGATAAGGGACATGCGGTTCTCCTTTGTTGAGTACTCTGTTTTCTTCCGTCGTGGACGCGCCTTACAGACCCGCAGCTTCCGGGTAATTGCCGATGCGTTCCAGCGCCACGGAAAGGAGCTTGTCGGCCTCATCCTTCATCTTGGAGAGGCTCGTGAAGCCGAAGCGGTGCACGTCGCGCAGGGTTTTATCGGCGACCACCAGCTTGCCCACGGTAATCAGGGCGCGGCCAAAACCTTCATGGGTCAAATGCACCAGCGGCACGGCCATCAGCTTGCATTCCTTTTCGATCAGCACGGAAATGGCGTTGTAGAGGCATTTCACCCGGGAAATGGTTTCTTCGTCCGGATCGCCGACGAGCGGGATTTCCGCCTTTTTTTCCTTCGTCAGCACAAAGGGATCGAGGATTTTTTCGGGAGACCAGCCATTACAGATGCCGTAGGTATCTACGGCGCGCATCTGGCGCACCATTTCCTTGATGAAATCGGTTTCAAAGATCGGGGAAATTTCAGTACTCATGGCAAGGCTCCGTATCGGAAAAGGGAATGAGGGAAATAGAACAAAGGCCAGGGCGACGGGCGACAGCAAGCCGCGCCGCACCCAGCGCCAGCAGAAAAAAAATGAGGGCGCACAGGGCTGCGGGGCCGTCGCCGCCGAAACCGTATTGCCCCAGTGCCGCGCCCAGAAAAATGGCGAAGGCGGGAAACACATAGCCCAGCAGGGCGAGCAAAAAGAGGCCGCCCTCTGCCGTGGCGAGACCAACTGGATCGCCCGCCCGCAAACCGGAGGGCGCATCCACTTCCAGCCGCACGTCGCGCCGGACGGCCAGACGGCCAATGCCACAGGCGCTGCCGTGGGCGCAGCCACCGCAGCCGCTCCCTTGCGGATTCAGCCGCACCGTAGCTACGCCGCCGTTGACGGAAATCACCGTGGCGTGAGCGAGGGAGGCAGGCGATTGCGTCATGCGTCCCAACCTTCCGCGTCCATCGCGGCAAAGCGATCCGGGTGGGCGGCTTTGGCGCGCGCCGCCAACGCACGCTCGATCCAGGGCGCGCCGCCTTCTCTCATGCCGGCGCGAATTTCACGCAATAGATCGTCGATGGTGTCCATCGCCTCTACCCGAACCGGCTGTATGCCTTTACCGAGCAATTGTTTGATGGCGGAAGCGCCAATGGCGTGCACGAACACCGCATCGCATCCGGTGAGAAAATCCACTTTGGCGAGGAGCTTGTTTTCATTGCCATCCATCGCTTCCCCGGAAAATTCGCCGACGCCGCTCAAGGTGGCGTCGATGGGCGTGACATCGTAGAGAACGAAGGCCGTCGCCGAGCCGAAATGCAGATTGACGCGGACACGGTTATCGGAAGCAAAGGCGACTTTGAGCATGATCTCGGGCGCAGGTTCAGTGCGGACAAGCATCAGCCGCCGTCCCGGCGTGGGCGCGGGGGCCGTTTTGCCAGTACAGGGATGAATAGGGTTTGGGGTCATGGTGTCGGGACTGCAAAAGATTGGCGAGGTCGAACAGGGCTTGCCGCGAACCGCGATAGCCCACCCAGGTGCGGGCGTAGCCGCCTACCCAGTCGTATTGGGGAAAACCGGCGCGCAAGAGCGGCAGGTCGAGACGCCGCGCCGTCTCCACGCCGTGGGAATTGGTAATGACAAGTTGCGCGTCATGGCTGCGCGCCAGATGTTCCAGATCTTCCAGATCGCCCACCGTCACCGGCATTTCCAGGGTGTCGAAAGCGTCCGATCTCACCGGCGAGACAGCGGCGACAAGCTCCGCGCCCATGCCTTGTAAAAATTCACTGAGCATACAAAGCAAATCCGGGTCGGCGGCCAGCGCCAACCGCGCGAAGCCGAGCATGAAGTGGCTATCCACCATCGCGTCCTGAAGCTGGTCGCGCTGGCGCACCACTTTTTGGGGAACCGGCTGGCCGGAGATTTGCGCCAGCGTCTGGGTGAATGCGTCACAGGCCGCCAGCCCCATGAGGCCGGGAAAATGAAAATCGGGCACGCCGGTACGCGCCTTCAGGCACGCCGCCGCCTTCGCAAGCGATGGCCCGATCACCAGCGTGGCGATGGATTCGCCCATCGCAGCGACATCTGCGCGCGGCGTGCCTCCCAGGGTGAGCGCCGAAAATTCCGCAGGAATCAGATGTCCATCCAGCGAATCGGCAATGTCGGGCAGCACGACGGGACACAGTCCGAACGCCTCCACCCATTCCTTCACGGCCTCAATGTCGCCCGGCGTCAACATGCTGGAAGCCAGCACATTCACCTGCCGGGGGCGGCGACCCGGATGTTGGCTTTCCGGCGTCAGCGTCTCGATGATGGCCTCCACGGCCAGCGCGAAGCCGGTTTCCAGACAGCCGAGAAAATCCGGCGTATTCACCGGCACGACGGCAACAGGGTCATATTCCGGATGCTCGGCGCGAAAACCATGGAGGACGCGACGAATATCCACGCCCTGGGTTTCCGAAAGGCCGGTCGTGAGCAGCCCGATGACATCGGGACTGTTTTTTTCCGACAAAGCCCGCAGCGCCTCGACGATGTTCCCGTCCGCGCCCATGATGGTGGAAACCTGATCCATCGCCGTGGTTTGCAAGGGAATCGGCTCACGGAAATGGCGCACGAAAAACACCTTGCCGAACGCCGTGCAGCCCTGCGAACCGTGCATCAGCGGCATGGCGCGCGCCAGCCCCAGAAAGGCCAGCGCCGCGCCCAAAGGCTGGCTGGATTTCAAGGGATTGACGACAAGCGGCTTGGAAGGCGCGACCATGATTTGTGACATTCGCGGGAAAACACACCGACACAAGCAAGAGCCGCGCCACTCATCAAACCATTGTTTTATATTGATTTATCGACAACATTGCGTTGTCGCAAACGCAACATTGGGAAGGCGTCCACTGTTCTCCAATGAACGGGAGAGCGCAACGATCTCACTCCTTGGCTGAAGGCCGGGGATTGCGCTCAACCCGTCTCAAGCAAAAAAGCCCCACTTCTTCCTCCTGAAATCCTTGCGAGCCGTCGGCATCTTGACGGTCGCTTTAGAATGGACTAACGTACATACGTTGTACATCCAAAGACAAGAGGTTTGCCCATGTTGACGCGCGCTTTCAAAAACGGCAATTCGCAAGCGGTTCGCATTCCTGCTGATCTGGCCTATGAGCGTACGGACATGGATCTTGAAATTGAGCGCAATGGAGACGAAATCAGGATTCGCCCTGTTCATCGTTCGCTTGCGGGCGTACTGGAAAAATTCGCTCGTTTTTCCCAAGACATCAAGGTCGAAGGGCGCGACGAACAAGGGCAAACCGAAAGGGAAACCCTCTGATGCCGCGCTACATGCTCGATACCAATATGTGCATTTACCTGATGAAGCATCAGCCGGAAGTGGTCGCACGACGTTTCGCACAATGCTATGTAGGTGATGTGGTGATGTCGGCGATCACTTACGCCGAACTGCAATACGGCATTGCCGCCTGTGCTGCCCCGGAGCGCGAACACGCCCATCTGGCCATGCTGGTTGAAGACGTTCCGGTTGCACCCTTTGATGCGATGGCAGGCATTGCCTATGCCCCCATCCGCATGGCAACCCGCGAGCGCAAGACAGACCACCTCGACAAGCTGATTGCGGCACATGCCGTCGCTTTGCAGATCACGCTCGTAACCAACAACGTGAAAGACTTCATCAAGTATCCCGATCTTTCTATCGAGAATTGGCTGGACTCCTGAATACCCGCGTCTGCGTCCCGCCATCGTGCCTGACCTCACACGCAGCACCATTTCGTGAAGCGGCGAGCCGCTTTCACTCCACTCCTCAAGCCGCCAGCGCGTCACCCTCCACCGCAGCCCTCTTTTCCAGCGCCCAGGGGGCGGGGGTGCGGACAGCTTTCCAGACCGGGCTTTCGATGGAAAGCGCCAATTGTTTCGCCAGTTCTGTCATGCCCTCGTAGCCAGCGTAGCCGAATTCGCGCTCCTGATTGATGTCCAGAAAAGGAATCCGCGCCTTCAGGGCGGTATAGAGGTTGCGTCCGCCTGCGATCAGGATGTCGGCCTGGTATTTGCGGTAGGCGGAAAGAAGCGCCCTGGGATTGCCGTCGTCGATCATTTTGGCTTCTGGCCCCATCAACTCAAGAATGCGGGCCTTGTCTTCCTCGGTGGACTTTTTGGTGCCTGTCGCCACCACGACCATGCCCAAATCCTGCAAGGCAGACACAATCGACCACGATTTGACCCCGCCGGTATAGAGCAATACCCGCTTGCCCTTCAGGCGTTCCCGCCAGGGTTGGAGCGCGGCGTTGGCTCGGGTTTCCTCGCGGGCAATCAGGGCTTCCGTGCGGCGCATCAGATCGGCGTCACCAATGATCCGGGCAAAATCGCGCAGGGCGTTGGAGGTGTCCTGCACCCCATAAAAGCTGCCCTCGAAAAAGGGAATGCCATAGTTTTCCCGTAATTTGCGGGCAACGTTCAACAGCGCCTTGGCGCATACCACCATCGTCACCCTGGCGCGGTGCAGGGTCTGTACTTCGCAAAACCGCGCGTCGCCCGACAGCGTGCCGAGAATCCGCAGACCGAGTTCGTCAAAGAGCGGCGCGACTTTCCAGAATTCGCCCGCGATGTTGTATTCGCCGATCAGGCTCACGTCGTAGGTGGGAATGCCCGCCGGATGCGGACGGGCGGGTTCGGGTTCCGCCGTACCGATGACGTACTTCAGCATGGCTTCGCCCGCCAGCCGGTTGCCGAGGTTTTTGGTGCCATAAAACCCGGCAGCGTCGATGGGAATCACCGGCGTTTTCCAACGTTCGCTGGCGGCCTTGCATATCGCTTCCAAATCGTCGCCAATCAGGGCCGTGACGCAAGTGGCATAGACGAACACGGCGGCGGGACGATGGTTTTCCACCGCCTGCCGGATGGCGTGGAACAGTCGCTTTTCCGAACGTCCCATGATGACATCAGTCTCGGAAAGGTCAGTCGTCATGCCAATGCGATACAACGCAACGCCGGAGGAGCGCGCGCCCCGGTTATCCCAGGCATTGCCCGAACAGGCAATTGGCCCGTGCACGATGTGCGCGACATCGGCAATCGGCAGCAGCGCGATTTGCGCCCCGTCAAACGCGCACCCGCCCGCCGTCGACCCCGGTTTGGGCCGGGCACACCCGGATTTTTCCTTGTGATTGTGGCGACAGGCCGGCTCATCGAGCAGCGCCTGGATTTCGCTGGCTTTCATAACAATCTCCCGAGGACGGTTTTCTGAGATTTTTACTCAAGCAAGCGCTACGCCACTTTTTAAGTGACTGTTTTTATTTGTTTATATTTTATTTTGCGGAGATTGTCAGAAAGACGACAAATTGACTTGCTGCACCGGGCCGGGATACTTTGCCACGATGGCGTCCGAGGTCAGGAGGGTAATGCCTTCGACCATTGCCTGGGCGACCAGCAGGCGGTCGAACGGGTCTTTGTGGAGCGGGGGCAGCGCGTCGATGGCGACGACATGCTGGCTCAGGATGGGAATTTCCTGGTAGCCGTTGTCGAGCAGTTCCCGGCGCACCGATCTTGCTTCATAGAGAAAATCCTTCCGGTTCTGGCCGCGTTTGATGGCGATTTCCCAAAGACTCAAGACGCTGAAAAAAATTTCGTTCGCCGGGTCGGTAATCAGCGCGCTGGCCGTTGTTGACAAGCGCCGATCCGCCGTTACTGCCCAGATCAGCAAATGCGTATCGAGCAGATATTTCATTTCTCGATCCCGAAAAGTTCGAGGATTTCGTCCGCATACAGCGTGTCGAAATCATCAGGAACCTGGATTTTCCCTTTCAAAAACCCGATGCGCCTTTTTTGTGCGGGTTCCGGCGTGTCCAGCGCCATGACCTTGACCATCGGTTTGCCTGCCTTGGCGATGACAAAGGATTCTCCCTGCGCAGCCGCTTCGACCAGTCGGGAAAGATGGGTCTTGGCTTCGTGGATGTTGTAGGTTTGCATGATGCGCTCCATCAGACTTGGTTTATTGAACTTAGTCTAGTCGCTTCGGGCGGAGGGAGCAAGGTTGGCGGGGATTGCGCTCGACCCGTGTTCAAAATGTTGGTGTTTTGTCCGTAATAATATATACTCGTGTATATATTTCAAAAAAGGGAGATCAGAATGATTGAAATGCGTGTTGCCAAGTTGTTCAAAAACGGCGCCAGTCAGGCGGTGCGTCTGCCAGCGGAATTTCGCTTTGAAGGCGATGAAGTCTATGCCTCGCGGGATGACGCGACGGGTGATGTTGTGCTGTCGAACAGGCCGGGCGGCAAGGCCTGGAACGAATTTTTCGAGTTGCTGCATTCGCTTGAGGCATCCGGTGAAGCGGTCGACGACTTCATGTCCGAACGCCCGCTGAATGTCTTGCCATCCGGTCGGGGTGTTTTTGATGAGGAGACCCAACCTGACATGAACGGGAAATGATCGCCATGCTGTACATGCTGGATACCGATACCGCCAGTTACCTTATCAAGGGAAAATCGCCATCGGTTGAGCGCCGCCTGACAAGCCTTGCACCGTCCTTGGCCTGTATTTCGGTAATGACACGCGCCGAGTTGCAATACGGGCTGCAACGCCTCCCCGCCGACCATCGCCTGCACAGAGCCGTCCACCAGTTCCTCAGGATTGTCCATACCTTGCCCTGGGATGCCGAGGCCGCCGACTGCTATGCCCACATCCGCCACCAGCTTATCAGCACCGGCCAGCCCATTGGCGAACTGGACATGATGATCGCCGCCCATTCACTTTCGGCAGCTGCGGTGCTTGTCACCAACAATCTGCGCCATTACGAGCGGATAAAAGCGCCGTTGATTCTGGAAAACTGGGCGTAGGCATATTGGCGCACGGAGGGCGGTGGCACGGGAAGCTTCTCTCAGTGTCAAAGAAACCAGGATCAAGCCGCGAACACGACGGCGACACGGCCAGCCGAAACACTGCGGCGAGCTGGGCCGACGACAATTTGCACATCACGACCCAGGCGAGCCAGGCAATCGAGCATTTTGGCTTCGCTGATTCCCCGGAACTGGCCGCGCAGCATCTTCGACAACTTGGGTTGAGTCAGGCCCAGCACATTGGCGGCTTCTTGCTGCGTCCACTTCCGAGCCTTGACGATCTCGCCGATCTTGGTAGCGAGTTGAGCCTTCACCAGCATTTCAGCGGCATCCTCGTGACCCAGATCGGCATAGACATTGCCGGTACTTTCTTCAAATTCAATCATTTCCATTCTCCTTTCGCGTGAGTTTCCGCAGCCTTCAACCGTTCGCGGATCAAATCCAGGTCGGGCTTGGGTGTGGCGATACCGCGCGTGCTTTTCTTCTGAAAGCAGTGAAGGACATACACCGCGTTCTGGAATCGCACGGTGTACACGGCCCGGTAAGTGCTGCCGGAGTCGTCCTCGACCACTTCCAATACGCCAGCCGACCCAAACCCTTGAGCGGTTTCGCCTGCTCGTGTTTCTTCCCGGTTTGCGCCAGGTGAAGGGCATAGCCGAACGTGTCTTGCACGTCCG
The DNA here is from genome assembly GCA_031289095.1 of Azoarcus sp. Taxonomy (GTDB): domain Bacteria; phylum Pseudomonadota; class Gammaproteobacteria; order Burkholderiales; family Rhodocyclaceae; genus WRNU01. Next base: position 25,081 of record JAITQD010000120.1, on the reverse strand, counting down.
CGGGCATGCCCATGAGGTCTTTCTTGGTCGAAGCGATCCAGACCAGCGTTTTGATTTCTTGTTCCATGCTCGAATTATGCCCAGATGGGCATAAAACGCAAGGGCGCAGCCCGGCTGCGTCATGGCAAACGCATCACCGACATCTACACCGTATAAGGCCGGTGCAGCCAGTTGCGGACGATGTCTACGTCGCGTTGCGGCAGGTAGGCGAAGCCGTTCAAGGCGTCTTCGACGACGGTTTGCGCGATCCAGTGCGGCGCGGCCTTGGTGGTCAGCATGTGGAAAAACCAGGCGAAGGGATAGCCGGTTTCGCGGTCGAAGGCTTGCAGGGCGGACTGGAGCTTGAGGCCATTCGCGCCTTGCGACAGGGAAAACTCGGGCGGTCTGCCGGAGAGAACGGCAATGGGTTGGGCGCGGTATTGAGTCTGCTGGTAGCGATCCAGGTATTCGCGCAGGGCGATGAGCCAGTGATTGCTGAAGGCCGAGGCGTGTCCGGCGCTGCTGGCTTGCCAGTCTGCGAGCAGGCGCAGGATGGGCGGCGTTTCCGGGCTTTGGGCCGCCATGCGTTCCAGAAGCGCGCCGATATGCGCCAGACGGCGAAAGCAGTAAACGGGGCGTCCCAGGGGATGCGGATCGGGTTTGACGCCAAGCGGGTCGATCAGGTCGTTCAGGGAATTCGGTTCGCCTTCGCCAAGACGGTGGCTGCGCGTTTCCTGCAATTCCTCGATTTCCAGTTGCAAAAAATCCGCCGGGGCGTCGCCGGTGTGGGAAATCAGGTAATGGGTGCTGCCCGTCAGACGGGTGGCGTACAAGGGCGTTTTTTCCAGCGCCTCAAGCAGCAGGGCGAGGTCGCCGTCATGCGTTTTGAGTGCGGCTTCGGCCCAGGTTTCCAGACTGTCGGACAATCGTTTGCCTTCGGCATCGACCACGCCGCCCAGACGATACCAGCCGCCCCGGTTGAGCCGGTAATGGAACGGCCATTCAGGTTGCGCGGCGTCCAGTTGGGCAAGCAGCGCGGCAGGGTTGCCGGAAACCGGCGTTTGCTTGCAGGCCGCCTGAAGGTCGGGCGCAAGGTTTTTGCAGATTTCCTGCCATGCCAGAGTCGCATTCATGTCGGTAGCGCGCCTTTTTTCAGGGAAGCATCGTGGCCAGGAAAAATAGCGCAATCTGAGGGAAGACCCTGCACCGCCCTGCCCTGACCGCCATGGAGGCGGCATCCGGCGTCGGAAAGCGGCGGCTCAGTCTTCATCGGCCCGTTCCGCCACGACGATGCCCATGGCGGCGTCGAAGTCGCCCGTAAATGCCAGGCAATGCCCATTGGCGCCGGTCACCAGAAAATAGGCATGGGCGGGCGTTTCCAGCACCGGCTTCACCCGCGCGGGCACGTCGTCCTCGCTGCATTCGGTCAGCATCACGCCCGGAAACTGCGCACGCAATCCGGCGGCGCGCCCGCCCCCTGTCGTCGCGGCAACCGAATCCGCCACCGCCCGGAGAAGTTCCTGGCTGATTCCCATCACGCCTCCCCGGCAACCAGCGCGTCCACGTATTTTCTGAGTGAGGCGGCAGGCACGCCCATGATGCGGGCCAGCCACGGCGGCGGCGTCCGCAGGTGTTCCTGAAGCCGGACGAGCACCTCCCGCGCCGCGCCGCCTTTGGGCTGCTTGACCGGATGCACGCCCGCGCGCACTACCTTCGCCGCCGCCGGGCCACCGATGGATTGCAGATAAAGAATCTGGCAATCGGCCACCAGCGCGGCGCGGGCGGCATTTTTATCTTCCGCCTGATCGGCGTCCAGCGCGCCCCGCACGGCAATGAGCTTCACGGCGTCGGGAGCGACCTGGTAAATCAGGAAGCGCTCACAAGAACCAAAATGACCGTCGAGTTCCTCGCCGTGATTGGAGGCGACGGCGACGCGAATGGACTGGGGCATCTCGTCATCTTGGTAAGGCGCCACGGCAGGCAGGTCGCTCTCTTTTCCTTCCCCTTTGAAAATCTGGTGGATGGATTTGAGGACATCGAGTGGCACACCGACCGCGCAGTTTTCCTCGGCATGATCGCCCGCCAGGATTTCGCGCAGCACGTCCACCGTCACGCCGGCCAGTTTGGCTTCGGTCAGCGGCAAGTCGTAACGTTCCGCGAGCGCACCGACAAACGCCGCAACATCAAGGTGTTCCAGCATGCGTGCGGCGAGCGCAATGCGCAACGCGGCCTCGCGCGAAGCTGTAGGGGACGTCCTGGACATAGGTACTCCTTCTTCAAAAGTGCGTGCCAACACTTCTTAGCAAGAGCTGCGCCAATTTGTAAGTTATTGTTTTTTATTGATTTAACAGGGTATCTCCGTTGCTTTGTTGCAAAGTCGACATTTGCCGCAAGGCCTGGCGTTTTGCATGACGCCTGTCTCGTGATAACATGTGATAACACCATTGGAGACAGGCACCGCACCCACCATGACCCAAACCTTTGTCACCCGTCAATTCATGGCCGGAAACTCCCCTGCTGTCCGAATTCCGGTTGCGATGGCATTTCCCGACAAAACGGAGCTTGTCATTGTCAGGGAGGGGAATCGTATTATTGTCGAGCCAAAAGAAAAAACGCTGGGCGATGTGCCCAGGCTGCTTCATGCGCTGAACCCGTATTTTGTTGGCGACCGACCGGAATTTGAGGAAACGGAACGGGACTGGTCATGAACAGATATATGCTCGATACAAATATCTGTATCTATCTCATCAAAAAACATCCCCCTGAAATCGTCGAAAAGTTTGATGCCTATAGGAAAGGAGAAATTATTATCAGTTCAATTACATGGGCTGAACTTTGTTGCGGCATCACAAAAGACGGCAGCGACCTTGTGCAACAGCTACTCTCCATTCTGGAGGTTGCACCATTTGGCGTGGAACAAAGCAGTTTATACGGAGAACTGACCCGCCTGTTTCCGAACCGGAAAGCAAATCTAGACCGAATGATCGCCGCGCACGCAATATCGCTCAACGTCCAGCTTGTTACCAATAACAGCAGCGATTTTGAGATTTATAAAGCCGCCGGACTGAAAATCGACAATTGGGTAAAGTCTTGATAAAACAGGATTCAGGATTCTGTGAGACGACTGTCAGCGATAGGGCGCTTCAATGGCTGGGCTGAACTGAGGAGGGAGGAGAGGATTGGACGGTGGCGCCCAAAGATATGACAGTGTAACTTTTATTCATCTTTATTCCATATTAAGGGATATATTTATCATCTCGTTTATCAAACGCAGGCCTCGTCCCTTCAAGAATATCGACAATCCGTTTGTTTATACTACAATTCTCAATTGAACCACTTGTGTAAGTCACAGCATTAAAGTTCTCCTTGTCCATTTCGGCACAAATAATTTGCTCTGCATCACAAACTACTGCGAGGTTTGGATTGTGGGTGACAATTACAATCTGACGCCGCTTTTTCGCATCTTTGATACAAGGTACTAGAATTTTGTAAACTGTCTGGTTATCTAAATTTTCTTCGGGTTGATCAATGATTAACGGAATATTGTCTCGATCAACAAGAAGGTAAAAGATAAGCAAAAGATTCCCGCGTTCGCCCGGTGATAATTGCTCAAGTCCTTTTCCATCCCATTGAAGATTATAGATCGGAGAAAGAAAGTCAAGCGAGAACACGAAATCATAAATCTCCTGAACGGTAACACCTTGCTTCAGTTGATCCTTTACCAACAACGTCTTCCCATCATGCTCAATCATCTTGGCAAAAAGTGTTTTTGCGAAACGAAGCGTGCCAAGAGCGCAATCAAAGTTTGTGTTGTCGATGAGTTTCCTCATTTCAGCCTCACCATCTTCATCACCCATAAATGGCCCCGACTTACGGCGATTGAGATGCCCAAGGAATTTTTTTGAGAATTCACTCTCAGCCATCGACACGTTAAATGTAAGCTTGAACTGACCACTTGCAGCAAGTGGATGTTTCTTGAGAAAGTTCTGAACAGCCCCATAATAGTTCTCAAAGTAGCACCGTAGCTTTTGCTTCTCAGAGAAGATTTCGAGCATTTTACGATTCCGCTCTTTCCGAAGCGTTCTCAATTGTGCAGGAAGGTTTTCCAAATCATTTAACTGTCTATTCAGATATTTGATCGTTCCGGGTGATTCATCAGTGCCGATGATCTCAGTTTTTACAGATTCCCATTCCTTCAACGCTTGCAACGATTCTTGGTAAGCGCGTTGTGGTGCGCTCAACTGCATTTTCAGTTCCTCTATCGCACCCATCACCGCTCTCCGCCTAAACTCATGTCCATCATTTGTTTCAGTAGAGAGTTTTTGTGTGATTTCTGTTTGTTTCGTAGTTTGCGTTTTGAGTAATTCGATAATCAGATCGGGTTTAACCTCAAATGTAACTACATCAGCGACAACGATACCCAACTCATCTAATTCTGGTTTTGCCTCGGCAATAAAAGATTTTACATAGCGCTTTAAATTCTCGAGTTTTCCGATAAGTTTTTCAGCACTAACGTGTTTCTTCGCTGCTATTAAATTATCAGCCTTGAGAGTAGCGATTTCGTTCTCGATGTTTTTTAACTCTTCCTGTTTTTTTCCCAGCTCCTCGGTTGCCTCCTTTGAATGTTGCTGCACAGCAGGGTCGGCATCTGGCTTTTTGACCTCTGTTGGACGGGTTGCTGTGTGTGCATCAAGCTCACGTGTCTTTTCTGCCAATTGGGATTCGATGGTTTTTCTGTAATGAGGTAATGCCTGTTCCTCAGTCGTAACAATGCGAGCATTGCGCTCCCGTAGTTCAGCCACAAGCTGGGCGATTGCCTGATTCGTCTCTGTACTTCTATGTTCGAGCAATTCATCGAGCGTTTCAAATCCAAGCCGCTCCGCTTCATGAACATGTGAAAAAATCACCTGTTGGAGTTCATTATAAAATTGACTGCCCTTGCCAGATCCGATTTCGTTGCAGATATCCTCAAGATAGTTTTGCGGAATATATTTCACTTTTTCAATTGCATCTTGTGCTGGGTCTAGAGCGAGATTTGGCACGGAATCTACAGTCCCATCAGCCCAAGAAAGAGAAGCCTGAAACTGGTTTGCTTTATTACTCTTTGGGTGACGGAACTTCTTGGAATTTAGGAAACTAAACGCATTATGCTGTGGTGTATTGCCAAGCAGTCCTAAAATATCGGACAAGGCACTTTTTCCACTTCCTTTATTTCCAATAACAGCAATAAGTTCTGCATTGAGGGGAATGCTGCAATTAAACCATTTTTCAGGTGTGATTACGGCGGACGATTTTTTAATTTCAATTGATTCTATTACGCGCGTAGGATGTTGTGAGGCACGAACCAAACTTGGCGGCTTATCACCTATGAAAACTCTATCATCTGACTCATTCAAAATCTGACGTAATCCTTGAAAAGTTGTGTCAGCCTTAATCCAAGTAAAACACTTTCCAAGACGATCTTTTTCAGTGGAATCCGCATAGCTATGTGCATCACTACAATCGAGCAAACGATCATTTACTTTACTGTCTGTAAGCGACTTTTTAGCTTTAATACAATCGTCGACAGTTAGTGAAGAGATAAAAACTAAATCGGCACTATTAATGATAGTCTTTTTATCAGCAATAGATTGGTCATTCCATGTAATATCAGCCCATTCTGTTTTTCCTACAGCAGTTAATACTTTTCCCTTGAAACATGGTCTTTCAAGAATTTCGGTAATTGAATCTAAGCTCACGCAAAAGTTATTGAATCCCTCTTGAAGAGGACTGCTATAATTGCTCCGCTTGGATTCTGGAACACTTTCAATTATTTTCTTCCCCAAATCCTCAATACTCTGCCGAGTTGGCGCAGCTGCCCATTTCAATGCTTCATGTTCTGGCGTCAGAACATATTTGCTACACAGTACGTTTAAAAACTGACTTTCAATTATGTCAGGTGAAACCTCGTCTGAAAAAATAACATGATAGTTGACGCGGCTCAGCCCGCTTTTGCTCCCGCCAAACTTATCGAGGCGAAGTTCGATCACTGGAAGGATTAAATCTATGTTTGGCAACTTCCCCGCATTTTTTGCCTCCAAAATTCTCTTGTACCCATCAATAAAGAGATAGTCATTGATGCCAAGAACCTTGAACTCTGGCGGGAGTTTACTTAGGGCATCAATGAATTTATCCCAAGCATCGGTATCTGCACCGTACCGATGAAGAAGTGAAGCTGGTGTGTGGATATGTAAATCCCATTTACGCCAAATTGAACCTTTAGAATCATTCATAGCTATTGTCTTATTCGCATCGCATACAGCGGCATTTGTAGTTGACCAACAGCGGCGCTGAATTGCCCCAGACCGCCAAACTTTCCCGCAATCTCCGTCACATTGCCATGCCGGTTGATCGGCGGAATTTGCAGGATGGCGGGTAGTATAAACCGAAGCTCCGACAACGGCATATTTCTCCAGCAACTCACCCAGAACCTCGCGGGCTTCCAGCACCGGTTCAAAGGGACTGAAGCGGCAAGAACAACCGACAGCCACCCAAACCAAGTAACGTGAAGCCGTATTGCTCGTAGAAGCCCTGCGCCCGTTCATCAATGGCGTCGACGACCAGGGCGTAGATGGCGATTTCGGTGCTGACGGCCAGCGTCCGCTTGATGGCATCGGCCAGCAACATGCTGCCCACACCGGAACACTGCGCATCCTGGCTGACGGCAAGCCGGCCCAGCAGCGCGGCGGGCAGCGGATGGCGGGGCAAGCTGCGGGCCAGTTTTTCAGGAAGCTGGCCGAATTCGATCGATAGACTGGACAGGGTGTAGTAGCCCGAGATGACGTCTGGATGCTCCGCCGTGGTCGCCACGAACACGCGGCTGACGCGGCGCTTGACGTCCTGACCGGCCTGCTTGTGCAGGTAGTCGTCCAGCGCGGCCACGCCGCAACGGAAGCGCGCGCGGTCGTGACTGGCGGCCAGCGGCGCGATGACCAGGGAGGAACGAATGGTCATTGGCTGGTGACGCGCTGCTCATGTTCCGCAAGGGCGGCAGCCAGCTTCTTGTTGAACGTGACCGGCTGGGCCAGCGCATCGAAAAAAGCCTCGGCATCGCGCGCGTTCAGGCGCATCACCTCATGCTCGTGAATGGTCTTCTCGGCATAGGCCAGGGCGCTGCTCAGGATGAAGTGGCTCATCGACTTGCCTTCAAAACCCGCCGCACGCTCCAGTATTCGCTTGGCGCTGTCTTGAAGGCGAAGGTTGATCCGCTCCTGCTTGGTGTCTGTGGCCGTGCTCATGGCGACGCCCTCCGCGTAAAGGTTGATGATGCGGAGGATTGTACGTCAAGATGGTGCCTTTTCAACGCGGCGCGGTTTCAGGCACACATCAGGCATAAGTAATGCTGCCCGATGGGCAGACATCCATGCACTTGGGCGAATCCTGATCTTCGCATTCGGTGCAGGTGTCGGCATTGACCACGAGATTGCCTTTTTTGATGCTGATTGATTTGGTGGGACAGACCGGAATGCAGTCGTCGCAGCGGGTACAGTCATCTACATTGATGGTGACAGACATGATGAATTCCTTTCGCTTGTCGGTTCAGTCTTCCGCCGCGCCCAAACGCCTGGCGCGTACCGAAACTGGCAGGCGGGCCGGTTTTGGAATGGGGTCGACGAAATAGCTGCCGCCGTTTTCCAGTTTCAATTCCCCGCCCCATTTTTCCGGGGTATCGAATTCAATCGACTGGATGTCGGCTTCCAGGTCGCGCTTGGGTAGATAAAACACCAGCCCGCCCGACGCTTTTTCACGAATCATGATATTGGCCATGATGTTTCCTTCCGAAGGGCGAATACCGGAAAACGGGAAAGCATGATGCCGCTTCCCGTCTCCTGTCATTCATCCAATATCAGCGCACCAGATCGTGGTTGTAGTCGGTGACGCCCATCTGACGGGTTTCGTCGTCGAGGCGCTCCAGCACGGCATTGACCAGGGTGGTGAGAATGGTCATCGCGCCCTCATAGCCCAGGGTGGTCATGCGATGCAGGTGATGGCGGTCGAAGATCGGGAAGCCGATGCGAATCAGCGGCACCTCGAATTCCTTGCCCTTGTGGAGCGTGTCGCGCTGAATAAATTTGCCGTAGCTGTTGCCGATGAGGAAGTCCGGTTTGTCGGTGAAGCACAGGCTGCGCAAATGCCAGAGGTCGCAACCGGGATAGGTCTTGGCCTGCGCGCCATAGGGCGAGCTGGCAAGGAGTTTGTCCATCGTCTTCGCCCAACGCTTCGAGCCGTTGTTGCAGACGATGTGCGTCGGCTCGATGCCCAGTTCCAGCATGAACGCGACCATGCCATAGACAAAATCAGGGTCGCCGTAGATCGCCATTTTCTTGCCGTGCAGCCAGGCGTGCGAGTCGGTCATCATGTCAACCAGCCGACCGCGTTCCGTGGCGAGCGAGTCGGGAATCGGCTTGCCGGTGACCTGCGAAACCGCCATCAGGAATTCATCGGTGCCGGAAACCCCCATTGGAATGGTGATTTTGGGCACTTCCTGATTCCAGGTGCCTTCCACGAACTTCCGGGTTTTTTCCAGGGTTTGCGGTTGAAGGAGGAAGGTGGTGATGGCGTTGGGGGCGTCCTTGATTTCGGGAATGGTGGTGCCGCCCGCGTACATGCGGAATTCGCCATCGGCAGGCGTATCCAGGATTTCTTCCGGGTCGCAGAGGACGGTGTAATCCACCTCCATTTCCTTCAACATCCGCTTGATGACGCGATAATTGCCGAGATAAGTCTCGAAACCGGGAACGATGTTGATTTTGCCATTGGAACCCGGCTTCTTGCCTTCCATTTCATTCAGGGTGAAATAGCGCAGGATGCCTTCTTCCATGTTGTCCCAGCCGGTGACATGCGAACCGACAAAGGACGGCGTGTGTGCGTAAGGCACCGGAAAATCCTTGTCCAGATTGCCTTCGCTCTTGGCGTTGTTGATGAAGGCGTTCAGGTCGTCGCCAATGACTTCCGCAATACAGGTGGTCGACATGGTGATCATTTCCGCGCCATAGAGGCGGGAGGCGTTCGCCAGCCCTTCATGGACGTTCTTTTGCCCACCGAATACCGCCGCGTCTTCGGTCATGGAATCGGCGATGAAGGCAATCGGTTCCTTGAAGTGGCGATTGAAATAGGTGCGGAAATACGCGACGCAACCTTGTGATCCGTGGATATAGACAAGGCTTTTGTGAAAACCCAGGCCGCAGAGTGCGGCACCGAGCGGCTGGCACGCCTTGGCCGGGTTGATCGTCAGGGCTTCGCGTTTGAAGTTGAGTTCCTGGTATTCCAGCGAGGTCGTCCAGGCAAAGGTTTCCGCCACCTTGTCGGCGCCGGGGTTTTCCTCGAACTGCTCGCGCTTGTGCTTGAGCGTTACCTTGTAATCGTCATTGCAAAACAGCGGGTAACAGGGTTTGATGCGCTCTACGTCCTGCATGGTGATCTCCTTTGCCGCGCCAGCTATCTGTGGACACGCGCGAAAGTTTGCAAAAAACTGGCCATCGTCAAGCGGCGTCTTTTTCGGCTTCTTCGTGTTTTTCCAGCCAGGGCGGCGTCAGCTTTTGCCAGCAGGGGTTATTGAGCGTCATGTCCATGTCGCGGGCGAAGACGGCAAACCCGTCGACGCCGTGATATGGGCCGGAATAATCCCAGGAGTGCAGTTGCCGGAATGGAATGCCCATCTTGTGAAAGACGTATTTTTCCTTGATGCCGGAACCGATCAGATCGGGCTTCATGGCTTCCACGAATTGCTCGAATTCGTAGCCGGTCACATCGTCGTAAATCAGCGTGGCGTCGCCCAAATCCTTGATGGTGCGGTCATAGTCGTCGTTATGGGCGAATTCATAGCCCGTACCGACCACTTCCATTCCCAGGTCTTCATACGCACCCACGACGTGACGCGGACGCAGGCCGCCGACATAGAGCATCACTTTTTTGCCTTCGAGACGCGGACGGTATTTGGCGATCACCGCTTCCATCATCGGCGTGTATTTCTCGATGACGCGCTCCGCGCCTTCCTTGATTTTGTCGTCGAAGAACGAGGCGATCTTACGCAGGGATTCCTTGATCTTGGTGGGGCCAAAAAAGTTATATTCCAGCCAGGGAATGCCGTATTTCTCCTCCATATGGCGGCTGATGTAGTTCATCGAACGGTAGCAATGGAGCAGGTTGAGCTTGACGTTCGGCGTGTTTTCCATCTCCGCCAAGGTGCCGTCGCCCGACCATTGCGCCACCACGCGCAGCCCCATTTCTTCGAGCAGGATGCGCGAAGCCCAGGCGTCGCCGCCGATGTTGTAGTCGCCGAGAATCGCCACATCGTAAGGCGTTTTCTCGAACGGCTGACCGTCGCGGTTGGAAAGAATCCAGTCGCGCACCGAATCGTTGGCGATGTGGTGGCCAAGCGATTGCGACACGCCACGGAACCCTTCGCAGCGCACCGGCACCACGGGCTTGCCGATTTCTACCGCCGCTTTCTTTGAAACGGCTTCTATATCGTCGCCTATCAGACCGACAGGGCATTCGGACTGCACCGAAATGCCCTTGTTGAGCGGAAACAGTGTTTCGATTTCCGTAATCAGCTTGGCGAGCTTTTTGTCTCCTCCAAATACGATGTCCTTTTCCTGAAAGTCTGAGGTGAAATTGATTTCACAGAACGCATCGACACCGGTGGTGCCGACGTAATAATTGCGCCGTCCGGCGCGGGCATACTGACCGCATCCGATGGGGCCGTGCGAGATGGAGATCATGTCCTTGATCGGCCCCCAGACCACGCCCTTGGAACCGGCGTAGGCGCAGCCGCGCATGGTCATCACGCCCGGCAGGGATTTGCGGTTGGAGGTAATGCACTTTTTCGACGACTCCAACGTCTTGTCGTTGACCATCAGGTGCTTGGCCCGGTCTTTCTTGGCCTTGTCGGGATAGACCTCCAGTACTTCGGCAATGAGGGCCTCGGTTTCTTCGCGGGTGAGCGCAGGCATAATTTTTCCTTTCGCGCCGACGCTTATTCGCGTCAGACGCCATAATGGATCATCGGGGTGCGGCAAACTCAGGCCACGGCGGCAGCGGCTTCGGCGGCCAGTTCGGCTGCGGTTTTGCCGATGATGGTTTCGTCTTCCACTTCCATGATGCCGAATTCCATCAGCAATTCTTCCAGTTCTTCCATTTCCAGCGGTACGGGAATGATGAACTTTTTGTTTTCGACCACTTTTCTGGCAAGCTCCCGGTATTCATCGGCCTGCTTGGCTTTCGGGTCGAATTCGATCACGGTCATGCGGCGGATTTCCGCGTGCTGCACAACGTTGTCGCGCGGGACGAAGTGAATCATCTGCGTGCCGAGTTTGGCCGCCAGGGCTTCGATCAGATCGTCCTCACGGTCGGTATTGCGACTGTTACAGATCAGACCCGCCAGACGCACACTGCCGGAATTGGCGTATTTCACGATGCCCTTGCAAATGTTGTTGGCCGCGTACATCGCCATCATTTCGCCCGAGCAGACAATGTAGATTTCCTGCGCCTTGTTTTCCCGAATCGGCATGGCGAAGCCGCCACACACCACGTCGCCCAAGACGTCGTAGAAAACAAAGTCGAGGTCTTCGTCGTAAGCACCCTCTTCTTCCAGAAAATTGATGGCGGTAATCACCCCGCGACCGGCGCAACCCACGCCGGGTTCCGGGCCACCGGATTCGACACATTTGACGCCGCCGTAACCGACCGCCATCACGTCTTCGAGTTCGAGATCTTCCACGGAGCCAGCCGCCGCCGCGAGGTGCATGACTGTGGTCTGCGCCTTGCTGTGCAGAATCAACCGGGTGGAATCGGCCTTTGGGTCGCAGCCGACGATCATGACCCTGTGCCCGGCTTCAGCGAGCGCGGAAACCAGATTTTGCGTGGTCGTGGACTTGCCGATGCCGCCCTTGCCATAAATGGCGCATTGACGCAGTTTTGCCATGGTGTAACTCCTTTTCATTCAGCCGGATGTTGCGGGAAATACAAACTTCGCCCCACATCCATCGCACGAACTGTGCCAACCTGAATGACGTCTCATAAGGCATTGATTTATAAATATTTTTATTAAAACGTGAGCTTTTTATTGCCCACAGGAATGCGACAAAGCCACTGCGCTTTGTCGGGCCGCCTTGTCGACTTCCCGACAAGCGGGCTGTTTGCATCTGAAAATTCTGTTTGTATAAAGGCTATGTCATTGTTTGGAAAGAATTAATTTTCCTGGCACAACGATTGCTGAAGGGCGGGGGACGATATATCAAGGAGCCATGGCTCATGGATTTGCCCATCATCAGCAATGCGCCTTCCGCCTCCGGCATACCCTGTTCTTCCGGCAATTACGGTTCAGCGCTGGCGCATTTACCCGATCACATTCGCGCCCGGGTGCAGGATCATCCGTGCTATTCGGAAGAGGCGCATCATTATTTCGCCCGGATGCATGTCGCCGTCGCGCCCGCCTGTAATATCCAATGCAATTATTGCAACCGTAAGTACGATTGCGCCAATGAGTCGCGTCCCGGCGTGGTTTCCGAACTGTTGACGCCGGATCAGGCGATAAAGAAAGTGCTGGCGGTGGCGGCGGCCATTCCGCAGATGACGGTGCTTGGCATCGCCGGGCCGGGCGACCCGCTCGCCAACCCGGAACGCACTTTCGAGACCTTTCGCCAGCTTTCCGAAAAAGCGCCGGACATCAAATTGTGCGTCTCTACCAATGGCCTCAATCTGCCGCGTTACGCGGATGAAATCGCCCGCCACAACATCGACCACGTAACGATCACCATCAACTGCCTCGATCCGGAAATCGGCGCGCGGATTTATCCGTGGATTTTCTGGAACCATCGGCGCATTCGCGGCGAGGCGGGCGCGGCCATCCTTATCGAACAGCAGCAAAAGGGGCTGGAAATGCTGGTGGAACGCGGCATTCTGGTCAAGGTGAATTCGGTGCTGATTCCCGGCGTCAATGACATTCACCTTAAAGAGCTTTCCAGAACCGTAAAAGCCAAGGGCGCGTTTTTGCACAATGTGATGCCCCTGATCGCCGAGGCCGGGCACGGTACGTACTACGGCATCATGGAACAACGCAGCCCAACAGCGGATGAACTGCAAGCCTTGCAGGACGAATGCGCCGGTGACATGGCGATGATGCGTCATTGCCGCCAGTGCCGCGCCGACGCTGTGGGCATGTTGGGCGAAGACCGGGGCGCGGAATTCACGCTCGATAAACTCGACGCGCTCGACATCGACTACGCCGCTGCCATGACCAGGCGGAAGACTGTCCATGACGACATCCTTCTACAACTGGAGGAAAAACGGAAAGCCGGACGGCTGCCGCAAGCCGTCCCCGTTGGGGTGGCAAACGCCGCCGCGCATCTGGCTGAATCCCGCGCTTTCGCACTTCGTCCGGTGCTGATGGCGGTCGCTTCCACTGGTCAAAACCTTATCAACCAGCACTTCGGCCATGCCCGCGAGTTTCTGGTGTATGAGGCGTCGGAACGTGGCGCGCGGTTTGTCGGACATCGCAAGACGGAACTGTATTGCGTCGGCAATGAAACTTGCGGTGACGAAAGCGAAGACGGGCAGTCCGCCGAAAACACGCTGGCGCGCACTCTGGCCGCGCTTTCCGGCTGCGAAGCGGTGCTATGCGCCCGGATCGGTTTCGAGCCGTGGAGCCGGCTGGAAGCGGCGGGCATTCAACCGAACGGCGAACACGCGATGGAATCCATTGAGGATGCCGTCATGGCGGTGTATCGGGAAATGGCCGCTGCGGGCAAGCTCGCGGAACCTGCCGCCGGACAAAAACGCGCCTGAAACAGAAGGGAGAAAAATCATGGCGCTTGCCATCACTGAAACCTGTGTCAATTGCTGGGCCTGCGTGGACGTTTGCCCCAACGCGGCCATTGCCTGGGACGACCCGGTATTTGCCATCGACACCCGCAAATGCACGGAATGCACGGGTGAATTCGCCGAGGCGCAATGCGCGGCCATTTGTCCCATCGAATGCGCCATTGTCAATGAATTGGGCGAAGCCCTGAATCCTTTGGGTTCACTCACCGGCATTCCGGTTGGAAAACTGCTGGCGCTCAAGGAGGCCGCATGAGCCATATCACCTTCTACGAAAAACCCGGTTGCAGCGGCAACGCCCGGCAACAGGAACTGCTCCTGGCCGCCGGGCACACGCTGGAAGTCAAAAGCCTGCCCGACGAAGACTGGACGCCGGCGCGCCTGCTCGCCTTTCTCGCGCCGCTACCCGTGCCGGAGTGGTTCAACCGTTCCGCGCCGCAGATCAAGGCGGGCTACATCGACCCGGAGACCATCACCGCAGAGCACGCCCTTGCCCTGATGCTGGAAAACCCGCTGCTCGTGCGCCGTCCTCTGATGGAATCGGCGGGCAAGCGCGTCGTCGGCTTTGTGCCCGAAGACGTGGATGCCTGGGTCGGTCTGGCGGGACAAACCGCCAGCGCGGCGGAACTGGGCTGTCAGGGCAACGACCGGTGCAGCGGTCACCCTCATCCCGATGGCGAACACGACCCTGCCGCCTGTTCATCGGACTGACGCCAGAAACGGAGCACGCCATGCCGAAAGCCCAAGTCACCTTCGCCGATATTCAGACCACGATCACCGTCCCCGCCGGAACCCGCCTGATCGAAGTCTCCGAACAGGCGGGCGCGCACATTCTCTACGGCTGCCGCGAGGGCGAGTGCGGCACCTGTCTGGTGGAAATCGTCTCCGGCGCGGAAAACCTCTCCGACCCCTCGGTACTGGAAGACCAGATATTGAAAGACCTCACCGCCCCCTGGAACCATCGCCTTGCCTGTCAGGCGCAGGTGTTGGGCGGCGCGATTGTGGTGAAACCGGCATAGGGAGCGCGGAGCATGAAGACGTCCTCACCCATGACGAACGCCCTTGCCGTCCATCCCCCCCCTGCGCTCCTGCAACGCCAGCGCATCCAGCATGAACTGCTGGCGCGGCAGGCCGCCGCCGCTGTGCGGGACGACCCGAATCGCCCGATTCTGGCAAGCCTCTTTGCGGGACGCGCCTGCAATGCGGGAATGTTGCCCGCCGGCCTGGGCTTGCACAAAAACGAACTCGCCCGGATCTGGCGCGACTATTTTCACGGCCCAGCGCTTGTCTTGCCCGGCGATGCAGCAGAAAATTTGCCAGAAGGCGCGGATTTGGTCGAATTACTCCTCGGCGAGCGGGCATGGCGTTTTCCCTCGGAAGTCTGGCTGGCAAAAATTGTCGTCACCGCCTGTGCGGGCAAAGAACACCTGTGGCGCGACTTGGGACTGGCCGACCGCCAGGAACTTTCCAGTCTCCTCTACAATGCCTTTCCCGCCTTCGCGCGACAAAACGTGAGCGACATGAAATGGAAAAAATTCCTCTATCGCACCTATTGCGCCCGCGAATGTATCTACGTCTGCCCCGCGCCTTCCTGTAGCGAGTGTACGGATTATGCAAAATGCTTCTCTCCCGAAACCTGAATCCGCCGACCTGAAAAGCCGGGGCGTGGGCGCATACCTCGGCCTTGCCATCGGCGATGCGCTGGGCGCGACGGTGGAATTTTTGACGCCCAATGAAATCCGCCACCGTTTTGCCCGCGAAGGCGGCGTGCACAAGGACATCACGGGCGGCGGCTGGCTCAACCTGAAACCCGGACAAATTACCGACGATACCGCCATGTCGCTCGCCCTGGGGAAAGCCATCCTCGCCGATGGCGGCAAGGTCGTGGCGCTTTCCGCCGCCCGCGCCTTCGACAACTGGATGCGCACCAGCCCCATCGACATCGGCAACACCGTGCGGAAAAACCTGATCCGCTTTCGCAACACCCTGGAAGCCGAAGCGCCCCCAGCCGAACACGACGCAGGCAACGGCGCGGTGATGCGAACCCTGCCCGTGGCGCTCGCCACGCTGGGGCAGACCCAGGCCGACATCGCCGCAGCCTTCAGGGCACAAGCGCACGTCACCCACAACAACCCCCTTTCCGACGCGGGCGGCCTTTGCGTCATCGCGCTCGTCCAAGCCGCCTTGCAGGGACAATCCTGGCCCAACCTGGAAGCCCAGGCGCAAACGCTGTCCGCCGAACATCCAGAATTCACCTGGCAGACGGCACGGCGGCGGGAAAACCCAAGTGGCTATATCGTCGATACCCTCGTGGCCGTCTTGCAGGCGTTTTTTTCGACGAACAGTTTTGAATCCTGCCTGATCGACGTCGTCAATCGCGGCGGCGACGCCGATACCACCGGCGCGATTGCCGGCGCAATTGCGGGCGCGTGGTACGGCGTTGCGGCCATTCCCGAGCGCTGGCAGAAAGCCTTGAACCCTGTCATCGCACAAGACTGCCGCGAACAGGCCGAAAAACTGATGGCCGGTTCAATGCCAATACAGGTGTAGGGTTATTGTCAAAATGCCTCGGGCAATGCGAGGGGCTATTTCCAAGGGGCTACCGCCCTTGGGCGTGCCGGTATGCTTCATGCGTAATGCGGGGGAGCTATTGCTACCACCCCCTGACCAATTGGCAAATGAGCGTCGCCGTTACCGCGAACATTCAACATCATAAATGCCGCCGATGGTCAGAAATTCATCCTCACCCTGCAAAACACCGTGCAGCAATCGGCAATGAAAGAAAATCTTGGCGATGGGAACCTTGAGCGTCAGGATGGTATCCCCGAATTCATCGGCGCGGTCGCGGGTACCCGTCAGTGAATTCAGGTTATTCATAAGGAGTGTGTGCCGTTTTTCTGAACGAGCCTCGGATGTTTCTGGCAGGCGCTCGAATTCAGTCAAACGATTGACGCCGCGATAGAGCGTGAGATGACGCAGCCCAGGCGTCTGGCGGGCAAATTCATACTGGCAGTAGGTATAGACCAGATCCAGTTGCGCTTCCAGCGCGTTTGTGCCGTACAAGCCCTGGGCGCGCATTTCCAGATAACGCTGATAAGCCGGACTGGAAAAATCGCGCAGGGGCTCGCCGTGATAACGGGGGGTGAGGCCAAAACGCGACTCCACCCAGGCTTTCATCACCGCACCTTCGCGGCTGTCGGCGTCAAAGCTCCAGCCCCGGATCATGCGCACATAATTGGCCTTGGCGCGTTGTTTCTGGCGTCTTCCCGCATCCTGCGCGACAAGCAGCCCTGCCTCCTCCAGATGTTCCAGCCGGAAATGGACGGTGACGTAATCCTGAAAGAGCGCACTGCGCCGGGGCAGCAAGGGGGCGGCTTCCAGCCGTAAAAACAGGTCGCGGTGCAATTCCCGGACACCATCGAGCGCCAGCGGCACCGGATTTTCCTGAAAAGCAAGACTTCCCAAAACAACAGCCGGCACATTGCAGCGGTTGATCGGCAGATAAGCTCCCTTTGACAGCAGCACAGCGTCCCCCATCGTTTGTCAGAAGCCTTACAAATTGCAGGGCAATTGTGCCATCCAAACGTTTCCTCCGGCAGACTTATCCTGCCGTTGCGCTCAGGAGTTCCGCCCAGTCTGCCGCAATGATCTGCAAGTTCAAACGTTGGCAGAAATTGCGTTCCCTGGCGCTGACCGGGCGAGTAAGGGGCATCAGCGCCCAACCGGCAGGCTCACCTGCGTCGTAGAGAATATCCGCAAGTAACATGCGTTCCGTGTCGCGGTCGAGCGGCAGACCCAAAAGCAGGTATTGTCGGCCTTTCCGGTACGCTTTCAGGAAGGCGGGAATCGCAAAGCCGCCCATGAGTTCGGTAATGTAATCCACATAATCGGCATCGGACGCAACGTAGTGAGGTTTTGGCCTGGGCGTCCCGACAGGCTTGAAAAGCATTGGCAATTCCGGCCTCGCCGCGTCCGGGTCGATTTCCACATACGCGCCCTCCCGAAACTCGAACAGCCTGAAGCGGTAATCCGTCCCGCCAAGGCGGGCAACTCCCACAATCAGGGTGTGCGGCTGATCGGCATAGGAATCCTGCAACTGCGTATCTCTATTGAAATCAATTACATAGGGCGGACGAACAGTTTTCAGCCAGTCGTGCAGGCTGGCGCGCGTCCAGGCGGTCTCGCCATAGGTGCGAGTCAGAAAATTGTCAACAACACGACGTCCCCGTTTGAGCTCCACATTCATGGCGGCGCGGGAAAATTCGTACATGAGCTTGGGGGACATGGGCTTGCCCCCATTCATGGCGACGATCAGGGAATGACTGTCGGCAGGCATGGGCTGACCGCCTTCCACAGCCACGACATCCCGCAGAACGTCGTACCCCAGACAGGGCACGATGGAGCCATCTTTCAGGCCTGTGATGATCTGTTGGTATCGCTCGGATTGCATGTTGTCGTCTCGTATTGGGAAGGGTTCAACCCAAAGAGCAAGTTCCACGCCATCCTGAAAAAACAAGGGACGGCGCGGTTTTTACGCAACAGATCGCGCAACGACAACACAAAAAAGCGTTTTCTATGAGTGCAGCGCCTCGACGGCGGCTTGCGGGTTGGATGCGACGATTTTCAGCAACGCGCGCGCGGGGCCGGACGGAACGGTTCTGTGTTGTTCCCAGTTTTCCAGCGTCCGTTTCGACACCCCCAAGAGGCGCGCAAACTCGGCTTGCGAAACGCGCGCGGATTCGCGCAACGCCCTCACGTCCTGCGCTTCCGTCACTTTGGCTCCGGGCACCTTTTCTCCGCGCAGATAGCGGCCCGCGTCTCGCACGCTCTGCATCAGGTCGGCAAACGTCGCATCATCCATTTCGGAATTCCTCCTGTATCACAGTTCGTCGTCGGAAAATGACAAGCATTTTTGAAATAGGGGCAGATCAACGAAGACCATAAGTAAATACTATACGCTTTAAGCGTATAGTGCAAGTGAAATTCCACCGCTCGCCGCACGCTCCGCTATCGCAAAGTACGCTGCGCCAGCGCCGCCGCGACGGCCACGCCGGCCACCAGCGCCAGCAGCAGGTAAAGGTTTTGGCAGGCCATGAACATGGCCTGCTTGTCCACGAGTGCCGCGAGGAGTTCCATCACACCCGATTGCACATGTTCGGCGGGAACCCCTTGCATGACGAGCAGTTCAGAAGCGTCGTGCAGCCAGGCTTCCACCCCGGGCCGTCCGGACTGGATTCGCGCGGCGAGCGCCTCGTTGAGCGCGAAATGACGGTTTTGCAACAGCACCGCCGCCAGCGCGGTGGCAAAGGTCAGCGCCACCTGACGCATCAGGGATTTGCTTTGGTAGCCGTGCGCGAAGTGCTTGTCGCCCAGTTGGGAAAAAGTCAGCCCGCCCACGGGCAGCGCCACCAGCGCGGCGGACGCGCCCTTGATGAGCAAGGCGGGAATGAGCGCGGCCATGCCGACGTCCGGCGAAAGACAGGCGAGCATGAACGCACTCACCACCACGAGGAAAAAGGCGGTGGCAATGACCGGACGCTTTTTCGGCATCCGCGCCGAGATAAAAAGCATGTAAGCCACGACCATGAACAAGGTGGCCACACCCATCAGACTATTGAGCCAGCCGGTGGCGACAAGCGGAAAGCCCAGGCCGCGCTCGGCGTAGATCGGGAACAGATAGGCGATGAATGCGTTGATGAAGTAATAAACAAAGTAAAAACCCAGTCCCATCAGAAACACCGGGTTGTGCAGGGCCTTGAGATGCAGGAGTGGCAAGGGATGACGCCATTGCCGCCACAGAAAACCCGCGAGCAGCGCCAGCCCCGCCGAGCACAGCAGGCCCAGCCGCATGGGGTGGGCAAGAATATCGAGGCGCGCCTGCGAAAACGCCGTCTCCAGACACACTGCCGCCAAAACGAACCACAGGAGCGGCAGCACAAGCTGCGACAGCGGCGCCTCCCCCACCAGCCGCGCGCCGCGCTGACGGCCCGCGTTGTCCGGCAAAAGCAGCAGCACCCCCACACCGATCAGGAACGTGCCGGGCAGCGCACCGTAAAACGTCCATGCCCAGCCCCAGCGTTCGATCACCCACGCCGCGTAGGCCGGGGCCAGCGCCGAAGTGCCGAACACCACGAACAGAAAGCGTTTGATCGCCAAAGCACGTTCCGCCGGACGGAACATGACCGGCAGCAGGATGCGGCCCGTGGCGAAAAACACCCCGCCGCCCATACCCAACACCAGTCTGGCCGCCGCCATCTGCCCAATGCTGTTGCTGTTGGCGCAACCCAACATGCCCAGAAGAAAAAGCAGGATCGAGGCAAAAAGATAGCGGCGAAAACCAAAGCGATGCACCAGCCGTTGCTGCAACAACAGACCGATCATCGCGCCGATGGCGTAAGTGGCCTGCACATGGACAAATTCCTGCGGCTCCGCGTCCACGCCACCCATGATGTAAGTCGCGCCAAAAACGAACATGGCGCTCTCGAAGAACTCCACCGCCGCCACCAGCCCGAGCAAATACATGAGCAAGCTTTTGCGCCCGGCGCGGCGCAGACGCCATCGCCAGTAAAGCAGCGGCCCGCGCACCCATGCGTCATGGGCCGCGCCGAGGACGCCCGACATGTCACCGCACTCCCAGACGCCGCCAGATTTCTGCGGTCAGCGCCGCCGTGTTCATACTGTAAAAATGCAGCCCCGGCGCACCGCCGTGCAGGAGTCTTTCACAAAGCCGGGTGACGACCTCCAGCCCGAACGCACGAATGGCGGCGGTGTCGTCGCCGTAGCTCTCGAACGTCCTGCGCATCCAGCGCGGAATATCCGCGCCGCACGCATCCGAAAAACGCGCGAGTTTTGAAAAACCCAAAATGGGCATGATGCCGGGAATGATGGGAATATCCACACCCAAGGCGCGCACCTTTTCCACAAAATGGAAATAGGCGTCTGCGTTATAGAAATATTGCGTAATGGCGGCATTCGCCCCGGCCTTCGCCTTGCGGACGAAGTTCTGCAAATCTATTTCAGGGCTCCTGGCCTGCGGGTGCCATTCAGGATAGGCGGCGACGATGATCTGGAACGCATCGCCCGCAACATCACGAATGAATTCGACCAGCTCGTTGGCATAACGCAATTCACCGGGATCGGCCATGCCGGAAGGCAGGTCGCCGCGCAAAGCCACGATGCGGCGAATGCCGCTGGCCTTGAATTCGTCCAGCAATTCCAGAATGCCCGCCCTGCTGGAACCGATGCAGGACAAATGCGGTGCGGCCTCGAACCCTTCCGCCACGATTTCTTTCACGATAGCGGAGGTGCGCTCGCGTGTGGAGCCGCCCGCGCCATACGTGACGGAAAAAAATCCCGGTTTCAGGGCTGCGAGCTTTTCGCGCTCGGCGCGCAATTTGGCGACGCCCTCGCGCGTCTGTGGCGGAAAAAACTCAATGGAAAGCTCAACACTCATTGGAAATCCAGATAAAAACGGTTGTAGTCGCTACCCGCAAGCGGGCTATTAGACCAGCCGCGCACCTCTGGTTGCAAGACACGAACGCACGCACGCTTTGCAGCGGTATGACGCACAAGAGCGCATGGCGGTTGCAAACCGCCTGCAAAGGTGCCGGCGTCGAACACAGCTTGACGATAAAAAATCCGGCGCAATGCGCCGGACGTGAAAAAACTTCCCGCGAAGGGGCGGGCCCCATTCGCGGAGAAGTTTTGAAGCGTGGATCAGAAGCCGTACTTCAGTTGCAGGCTGCCCGTAACACCCCTGCGGTCGCCGCCGTAGCCCTGGACGCCCGCCGCAATGCTAAGAGGCGAGTTGATCGAAGGACGAATGACGACACCGAGTTCGCCGATGCCGCTGTCGCCTTCCAGGCTGGGCGCGGAGATGCTGCGGCCATAGACTTTCGCCTTGGCGTCGCCATCGAACTCATGTTCCCAGGCCGCTCCGGCAAAGATGTCGACCTGGCTGGAAGCACTCCAGGTCACTTTGCCGCCCAGGCGCAGGCGTTGCGAATTGACCGCATCGAACTTCACCGGGTCGCCCGTGGAGAGGCTGACGGAATCGCCAGACTGATGAGTCCAGAGATATTTGCCATAGACATCGGCGCGGGTCGCCTTACCAAGCGCCCAGTTGTAGCCCAACGCCAGGTGGGTGCTGACGTAATTGCTGCGGGTGTCGTACTTGGCACGGGTTCCGCTCACATCCACGATGTTCGTCTTGAAATCGGTTTTGAGATGTCCCAGCCGCAGGGAGGCTTCCGTGTAGAGGCCGCTCTTGAAGTCGAAACGCCCCAACACACCGCCGCCGTAATACTCCGCTTCGCCATCGCCCTTCACGTTGGCATAACCCGTGAAGCTGTTGTGGCTGTCGTAGTCGCCATCGCCCGCTTCAAGGAATGCGCCCACGTTCAGGCGTCCGGCGGCGAAATCACCGCCCGCACCAGCCCCGGCCAATAGGCTGTAGCCTTTGACGTCGACGTGCGAACCTGTTTCATAACGGGCATTGCCGTAAGAGAGCGCGGCGAAGCCCACGACGTTGTTTTGCCCGACGGTTTGCTTCAGGAGAGAAGAAACCCCATCGCCCGCCACGAGATCGGCTCCCTGGTTCACAAACGCGACACCGCCCAAAAAGCCTTCGGAAAGCGCCTTGGTTTGCGGGTGGACGCGGGTGCCGTTCACGGTGGTGACGAGTTTGCCGCTCACAAGCTCCGTCAGGGTGCCGTAGAGGAGCGAGACCCCGTATTGGCCTTGCCCCGCGCCGCCGTTGGCCAACCCCGAACCGAGGGTGATTGCGCCGGAGGTTGTCTCGGCGAAGCTCACCACGGTGCTGCCATCCGCCAGCGGCGCGCCACCGGAGGTGATCAGGTTGATTGTGCTGCCTTCGAGATTGGTGGAGGCCGCCACGGTAACGATGGCCGTTCCGGGGGCGAGCGTGTCAGGAACCTGAATGTTGTAGGTCTCGAAGTCGTTGACGCTGTCGACTTGGCCCGACCAGCCATTGAGGTTCAGGGTGTTGCCGGTGCGGCTGTCGCCGGACGCACTGCCGCCATACAGTCTGGTGCTCGCAGCAAGGGTGACATCCGCGCCAATGTTGACGGTGTTATGGGTGGCAGTGCCAGTGCCACCGTTGACAACTGCGCCATACACGTCTCCACCGACATTGGCAGCACCGTCCAGGGTGACGGTGTTATTGGTAGCGTCGCCGCTACCTAAAATGAACGCGCCATACACGTCTCCACTGATATCGGCATCGCTGTTCACGGTGACGGTGTTAAGGGTGGCATCGCCGCCGCTGTCGATAGACGCGCCATACACATCTCCACCGATAACGGCATCGCCGGTCAGGGTAACGGTGTTCTGGGTGGCGGTGCCGTTGTCGATAGACGCGCCGTACACATCTCCACCGATAACGGCACCTGTATTTACGGTGACGGTGTTCTGGGTGGCGGTGCCATCGCCGATAAACGCGCCATACACGCTTCCAGTGATATCGGCAGCGCCGTTCAGGGTGACGGTGTTATTGGCGGCATCGCCGTCACCGCTGATAAACGCGCCATGCACATCTCCGCCGATATCGGCAGCGTCGTTCACAGTGACGGTGTTAAGGGTGGCATCGCCGTTGCCACCGATAGACGCACCGTACACGTCTCCGCCGATAACGGCAGCGCCATTCAGGGTGACGGCGTTCTGGGCGGCGTTGCCGTTGTTGCTGATACGCGCGCCATGCACGCCGTCGCCGACAACGGCATCGTCGTTCAGTGTGACGTTGTTCTGGATGGCATTGCCGTTGCCGCTGTTGCTGCTGCCGGTGATAGAGCCGCCATACACGC
Source organism: Azoarcus sp. (assembly GCA_031289095.1). Taxonomy (GTDB): domain Bacteria; phylum Pseudomonadota; class Gammaproteobacteria; order Burkholderiales; family Rhodocyclaceae; genus WRNU01. Next base: position 1,421 of record JAITQD010000120.1, on the reverse strand, counting down.
CTCCACCGATCTGGTAATTCCCGTCGATCACAACGGTGTTCCGGCTCGCCGTGCTCCCTGCGGTGTGATCGAAGCGCCCGCCGATCACATTGCCACTGATAGTGCCGCCGGAGTTGCTGATCAGCGTCACGGTATTGTCATCGGCATTGCCTATGATGTCGCCACCGACCCCATCGACTTCGCCGCCATAGACGTTTACGGCGTCGCTGTCTTCCACCGTGACCGTGTTGTGGCTGGCCTGGTTGATTTTGTTCGCCGTGTTGGCAATCACACGACCACCGACTACGTTACCTTCGAGAGCGGGAGTGGTGTTAGTGGCAATCGTGGCGTTTTTGACGGAGACGATGTTGCCGGTTACGACGCCGTGGTCATGAACGCCGCCGCCGTACACGCCACCGTTGATCGTGGCGCCATCGACATATATCTCGTTGCCGGTGACAGTGCCATTGACGTTACCGCTGTTGAGGCTCTCGCTCTGTAACCAACCGCCATAGGAATCCCCATAGATGGTTACGTCACTGCCCACCAAATGCACCTCGTTGCCGGATACGCTGATGAACGGGTCACCCGAGCTATTGCCCAGACCGCCGTTGACGCCACCGTTGGCGATGGCGGTACCGACCTGGCCACTATTCACCCAGACGACGTTGCCCGTGATATTCACGTCCTGGCCCGCGCCGCCCACGACCAGGCCGTCGATTATGAGGGCGCCGCTGGTCTCGGTGATCCTGACCGTGTTGTTCGTCACGTCGCTGCCGCCGCTAAACGAGCCGCCGCCAACGATGTCGTAGTCAAGAGTATTGTCCCAATTGACTTCGACCGTGTTGCCGGAAGCGCTGGGGGCTGAGTGACCGCCGGGGATGATGACGGCGTTACCGGTACCGAAAACGTCAGCCGCGCCAGGAATAACATCGCCATTAACGAGACTGTCGTCGGCGTGAGCGCTGTTGATCGTTACGCCATTAATATCCGCCGCCATGGCCGTGCCAAGGGCGGCGAGTGAGCCAAGGGCGGCGAGGACGCTCAGGAAGACTTTGCTGCGTGGATAAGAGGGAGGGATGCGCATGGGATACTCTCCTGTGTGTTGTGAGCTACTGCAGAAAACGCCCAATCATCCGCAATGACAAAAATGCGGATAATGGACGGCAAAACACGGGGAAAAAGCTGAACAAACGCCGGGAGAAGCAACATCCGGGCATAAGCGCAAGGCAGCGCCCGGCCACTCAGGCACGGCAGGCCACCTGGAACTCAAAAACCGGGAAAGACGGGAAAAAGGGAAAGCCAGATGCGCCCGAATGGGCGCAAGGAAAGGAATCGGGTGCTTATTTACTTGCTTATTTACTTGCTTATTTACTTGCTTATTTACTTGCTTGCTTACTTTCTTATTTGCTTGCTTGCTTGCTTGCTTGCTTGCTTGCTTG
>JAITQD010000068.1 GCA_031289095.1 Azoarcus sp. | reverse complement strand
ACGCCTGGATCGGTCTGGGCGTGCTCACCAAGGGGCCGATTGCGCTCATCGTGCCGGGCGCGGTGACGTTTTTGTACTGCGCGCTGCACCGGGACTGGCGCATCTGGTTGCGCGCGCTCGGCGACCCGCGCGGCTGGCTGATCCTCGCCGCGCTGACGGTGCCGTGGTATGGCGCGGCGCTCGCCATCCACGGACAGAATTTCATCGACGGCTTCATCCTCAAGCATAACGTCGAACGTTTCACCAGCACGCTCGAAGGCCACGCCGGCAGCCTGTTTTATTACATCATCATCGTACCGGTTCTGCTACTGCCCTGGACGGGGCCGCTTTTCGCCAGCCTGCGCCGGATCAGGGACGATTTCAGTGCCCAGGGCGGCAGTGGCCTGCGGCGCTATCTGTGGATCTGGGCGGGATTCGTCATCGTTTTCTTCTCGCTCTCCGGCACCAAACTGCCGCATTACGCGCTCTATGGCGCAACACCCTTGTTTCTGCTGATCGCCACGCACCGCGACGGTCTGCGCCGTCCGTTCGCGCACCTGGCGCTCCCCACGGCGTGCTTCGTTCTGTTCCTTATCCTGCCCGAGCTGTGCGCCTTCTTCGCCTCCGGGGAGATCATCGGCGACGCCTACTACCGTGCCCTGGCCGCCGAGGCGGCCTCACAGGCGGGCGCGGCCTATTACGCCGTTTGCGGCAGCGCCCTGTTGCTCTGGCTGGTGGCGCTTTTTGCATTGCGCGGCGCATTGTGGAACCGTCTGCTCGCCGCCGCCGTCCTGCAAACCCTGGCGCTCGCGCTTGCTTTCGCGCCCTGGATCATCACGATGTTGCAAGGGCCGGCCAAGGAAGCAGCGCTTTTTGTGCGCGACCGCCCTGAACCCGTCGTCACCTGGAAACTGACCCTGCCCAGCATCAGCGTCTACCGCAACGCCGTCACCCTGTCGCGTCCGCCGCAGGCGGGAGAACTGGCGATTACCCGTATCGACCGCCTGCCGGAGCAGGGTTATGATATTTTGTATCGGCGCGCCGGGATCGCGGTCGTCCGCCCGTCCGCCATCGCCTCGCCGCAAGTCGACAATGCCACGCCATGAATATGCCATAAACCATGGAAACCCCTTCCCCCGCGCCGGATCGCACGGCACGCAGCATTCGCCTGTTTGCGCTGGCGATGCTGCTTTCCATGTTGGCGGCAGCGGCGCTGTTCATGTTGTGGCCGGAACTCGATCTGCGCGTCAGCACGCGCTTCTATTGCCCGGAAAACCGCTATTTCACGGGTGAAAACCAGGCGCTGGTCATGTGGGCCTACCGCTTTGTCCCAGACCTGTCGAAATGCGTCATCGTGCTCGTCGTGGCGGCGTTCGCCATCAGCTTTTTCATTCGGGGCCCGCGCGGGCGCGACTGGCGTATTCGCGCGGGCTTCCTCGTCGCCGCGCTCGCCCTCGGGCAGGGACTCATCATCGACGTGGCGCTGAAAGACCATATCGGTCGCGCCCGTCCGGAAAACGTCGTTCAATTCGGCGGCAACGCCCGCTTCACCCCCGCCTTCGCGCCTTCCAATCAATGCGAGCAGAACTGTTCCTTCGTAAGCGGTCACGCCTCCGCCGGTTTTTTCTTCACCAGCTTTGCTTTTCTTGGCGGTGCGGCGGCGTGGCGGCGCTGGACGGTGCTCGGCCTCGTGCTCGGCGGTCTCACCGGGTTGGGACGGATCAGTCAGGGTGGGCATTTCCTGAGCGACGTCGTGTTCGCGTTCTACGTCACCTGGTTCAGCGCCTGGCTGGTATGGCTGATTTTCCGCAGGCTCGGCTGGCTGTCGGATAAAAGCCGGACGGCGTAACCGGGTCAGTCCACAACCGCCGCCTGCCCGGGCGACATATCGTTCCCGTCCAATTCCCGCCGCAGCGCGCCAGCGTCGATCGCCATCAGCGTCTTGATGATGTTGCCGTACCATAGCTCGTGAAAACCGAAGCCGCCCTGCCTGAGTTCGCTGATTGCGTCTTCCTTGCGCCATCCCTGTTCGACGATGCGGTAGCCGGCGACGATGAATCCCGTCCGGTCAGAGCCGTGCCAGCAATGCACCAACGCCGGTCTGGGCGAGGCGCGCAGCAGTTTCAGCACCGCCAGCAAATCGGCCTCCGACACCGACCCGGCGTCCATCGGGCGATGGTGAACGATGAAGCCCGCCGCCTGAAATACGCTTTTTTCTTCCCTTTGCCGCAGGTTCATGATGGTTTTTATCCCGGCCTTGTGCAGCGCCTCGATGTGCTCCTGCTTCGGCGCGGCGGATCGGAACAGATCCGGGCTGACCTGATAAAAATTCTCCGGCGCGACCGGCGCGACGGGCTGCGCCCAGCCAGCGGGGCGTTCCTCGGACGGCGGGGCCGCGACAGCGCCGCCGCTCATTGCCACGACCAGTAATACCGCCAGAAAAGACTTTGCATTCATTTTGTACCGTCCCATGTCTCGCCCTTTGCCTGTGGCGTCCGGTTGCCTTCCGGATGCGCGTCGTCTTTGCCAGCGGGAGTTTCCGTCCTGGCACTGCGGGCGCGCAGTTCGTCGACCGCGCCCTTGAGCGCCCGCACATGCCCGAAAAACTGTTCCTCCGTCCTGGGTTCCACGATGCGCCAGGAAGGCGGATAGAGCTTTCCAGGATAGAAGCCCGAGTCGGACACATCTTCACCGGAAAAAGGATTGCTTTCCAACCATTGCGCCAGACAGATGCAGAGCGCCAGCACCGACACGATGGCAGCCTTGTGCGGCAGGTGTCGTGCACTGATGATGCGCAGATGGGCATAGAAAACGACAGCGGCCAGGAACCAGAAGAATACGAAACCGTAATCCGCAAGCGCACGCCAGGAAAAAGCAAAACTGAGCCAGCTTCGCAAGGAGTCGGCGACGGTGACAATGGCGAATCCCGTCAGCGCGACGATGGCGTGCGGAATCACGCGCGTGCGCCCCGCGAACAGGCGTGTCAGCACGGCCCAGAAAACAACCCAGACCGAGGCGATCAGGGCAAACCACAACAACGGCATCCCATACTGGGTGACGACATTGGAGCGCTCGAAGACGTCGGCCTGCCACCGGCTCAGAAAGCAGGTGCCGAAAGCCAGCGTCAGCGCCAGCAGCAGCCAGGGCCACAGGCGTTTTCCGGGCAACATGACGCATTCGGGAGCGACCCGGAATGTTTCGTCCCGCACCCGCAGCCAGGTCTGACCGACGCGGAACAGGGTATTGCCGGTCAGGCGCACGGCCTGACGGCGCTTGCCATCTTCGTCGTAAATACCGTTGCGGCTGGCGAGGTCTTCGACGATGAGGGCGCCGTCTTCGTTGCGGCACACGCGCGCATGGCGGGGCGCGACGCAGGGATCGTCGACGATGGCGTCGTTGTCGTAGCCGCGCCCGATCGTCGCCGTATCACCGGCATGGACGCGGGCCACGATTTCACGATGGCGCGACAGCGTTTCAATCCAGATCACGCCGAACCTTCAGGGCAAGGAGGAAATCGCGCGTAAAGGCCAACGCGCTCTCGAACCGGACGCCGGTCAGGACGGCGTTCGACACCAGGGCCTCGCGGTCGCTGTCCTGCGTGACCGAGACCACGGAAACATCGTACAGGTCGGGGAAATCCTTGTAAGCGCGCACGCACCAGGCGACCCGCGATCCGGGACGCGGCGGCGAACCGTCGCCGCCAGCGAGAAAGTTTTCGTAGCAACGGAAAGGCGTGTGGCGGTTGTCGGCGCCAGGGAAAAGGTTGGGGGGATGCACGTCGAGCCGTTGCATGAACTGCAAGGCATCGAGATCGAGGCTTTTCATGTGGGTATGAGAGATTTCCACCTCGCCAGCGGACAGGTCGTCGGCGAGGAAAAGCCGGGTGCGCGTATCGCACCGGGAATGGTTGATCAGCACGCGCAATTTGCTCCGATCCTCGCGGTTCGTGCGCGCCCAGCAATTGAACCAGTCAGCGTTGCTCTCGGCAACGCGGTATGGCCCCAACGCCGCCTCGTGGAAACCCCGCGCCCTGAGCGCAGTGAAAAAATCCTTTTGCCATACATCCATCTGCGCGCCGATTTCCTTGCGCACAGCGGCGGCATCCAGTTCGCCGCTGTCGCGCGTCCGGTCGAGCAGGCGCACCGCCGCGTCGGCGGGCACCAGGAAACTCACGAGATCGCCGCCGATGCGCCGCGCGACATTGACGCCAGCCACATGGTTGTCCCGGGTGACGACCGGCCCGCCGCTCATGCCCGGGTTGAGCGCGCCAGTGAAATGCACTCTCGCCTGATAACTCTTGTCGACCATCCCGCTATAGGCGCCTTCGACGATGGTAAAGCCAAGATCGAGCGGATTGCCCATCGAGAACAAGCGTTCGCCCTTGACCAGACGGCCTTCTACCGCGGCGCGGTCGAACGCGAAAGCCTCGAACCGCTCGCCGGGCGGCGCGTCGATTCGCACGACAGCGAGATCGTTACCGACGTCGATGGCGAGCAGCCGCAGACGTCCGCGCGCACCGTCAGCGGCGACGTATTCGATCTGGTAAAGCTCGGGCTCCAGCGCATGGAGGGAAACCACGTGGTAATTGGTAAGTGCCCGTCCGTCCGTGCCGACGAGGAAACCCGACCCGATGGATGACTGCTTTTGCGCGGACTTGAGCAAGGTTCGGATTTGCAGCAGGCGAGGCCGCGCCTCGCCGAACACCCGTTCAGCCGTCGCCGACAGTTCCCTGGGCGCTTCCTCCGTCACGGTGGCCACGCCAGCGGCGCGCCCGGCTCCGTCCTCGTCTCCGGCGCGTGCCACGCCGAATGCGAAGCACAGGCATACGAGCGAAAACAGCAAGCGCGCGGAGGGAACAGGCATCACGAACAGGCGCAGGAAAAGAAACCGTGTCGCATGGTAGCAGCAATCCGCGACAAACCGTGAAGGGCGGGGTTTCAGGCCGGCGTCGGTTCCACGATGCAATAAACACACCCCGTAACCACCGGAACCGGTGTGCTACGGGGTGAAAGGGGGAGCTTCACGTTAGCGGCGATATAACCACCGCCAAGTTGCTTTCATATCAGCAACATTCATGCCAGATATGTATACATTTGAAAAATAAGGAAAACAACTGTGACGAAAATCACTTGCGTCAAGTATTCCGACAATATTCCCCCGTGATAACCCCGCACGGGGGCAGGACAAGCGCCAATTTTGTTAAATATTCCGACAACAATCAAATATCCGGCAAACCTGCACACCAGACCGATCCCGCCGCAGCCCCAACAACACTCCGCACGGAGCCGCTACAATCACGCCCATCATGTTCTACGACCTCGCCCGTCCTTTCCTGTTTTCCTTCGACCCCGAAACCGCCCACAATGGCGCGATCGCCGCGCTGCATGCCGCCGGTTGCCTGCTCCCGCCAGGACGCCCCGAACCCGCGCCCACAATGACGACGATGGGGCTAGACTTCCCCAACCGCATCGGCCTTGCCGCCGGGCTGGACAAAAACGGCGAGGCCATCGACGGCCTGGCGCGGATGGGATTCGGCTTTCTCGAAATCGGCACGGTCACACCGCGTCCGCAGCCGGGCAATCCGCGCCCACGCCTGTTCCGGCTGCCGGAGGCGCGCGCTGTCATCAACCGCATGGGCTTCAACAACCATGGCGTCGACGCCCTCGTTGTCAACGTGCGCGCGGCCAGGTACAAGGGCATCCTCGGCATCAACATCGGCAAGAACTTCGACACGCCCATCGAGCGCGCCGCCGACGATTACCTTGCCGCGCTCGACAAGGTGTATGCGCTGGCGAGTTACGTGACGATCAACATTTCATCGCCCAACACCAAGAATCTGCGCCAGTTGCAGGACGTGTCCGAACTCGACGATCTGCTCGGACGGCTCAAGGAAGCGCAAGGCCGTCTCGCCGACCGCCATGGCCGCTACGTGCCGCTGGCGCTGAAGATCGCACCAGATCTCGACGCGGACGGCGTCTCGTCCATCGCCAACGCCCTGCGCCGTCACCGCATCGACGCCGCCATCGCCACCAACACCACGCTGGCGCGCGACAAGGTAGCGGGATTGCGCCATGCCGGTCAGACCGGCGGCCTGTCCGGCGCACCGCTGCTGGAATGCTCGAACACCGTGCTGCGCCAGCTCGTGCAGGCGCTGGCAGGTGAATTGCCGGTCATCGCCTCCGGCGGCGTGCTCGACGGCGCTGCCGCCCGCGCAAAAATCGACGCGGGCGCTGCGCTGGTGCAGGTGATGACCGGATTGATCTATCGCGGCCCTGGCCTCGTACGCGAATGCGTGCGCGCCACGGCGCATTGAACGGGCGCTCCGGCCACCAGGCTGCGCAGGCGAAAAGACGGCAGGCGCGTCCGCCCTACTGCCTCGGCACCGTCCGCCGCAGTTTTACCGGACGCTCGCGCCCCTTTTCCTGCTGTGGCGCCGGAAGCCCCGCCAGCCGGCAGGCGTCCGCCTCTGGCATTTCCATCCACATGCCGCGCTTGAGGCGGGGCGGCAGTTCAACCGGGCCGTAGCGCACCCGCATCAGGCGGCTCACGGTGAGGCCGACGGCCTCGAACATGCGGCGCACTTCGCGGTTGCGGCCTTCCGAGAGCGTGACGCGATACCACTGATTGACGCCCTCCCCCCCCTCGTGGCGCAGGGTGTCGAAATGGGCGCTGCCGTCTTCGAGCGCGATGCCGCTGGTGAGGCTCTGGATTTGCTCGCCAGTCAGCTCGCCGAGCAGCCTGACCGCGTATTCGCGGTCAAGCCCGTAGCGCGGATGCATCAGGCGATTGGCAAGACCGCCGTCATCTGTAAACAACAAAAGACCCGACGTGTTGAAGTCCAGCCGCCCTATCGCCAGCCAGCGCCCGCGGCGCAACATCGGCAGACGCTCGAACGCGGTGGGACGGCCTTCGGGGTCGTTGCGGGAGACGATTTCGCCTTCGGGCTTGTGATAGAGCAGCACGCGCGGCGAGCGCGTCCCGAAGCGCAACGGCACCAGCCGCCCGTTGAGCTTTACGCGGTCGCCGGGGCCGACTTTCTGCCCCGGCTCGGCGGGCTGGTCGTTGACCAGGATGCGGCCTTCCTCCACCCATTCCTCGATCTGGCGGCGCGAGGCGAGACCGGCGCGGGCAAGCACTTTTTGCAGGCGCTCGGGTTCGTCGCCGGGCCGATCCTGCCCGGCGCGGGACGGGCGCGGCGCGGACGGCTCTACAGGCGCAACGGCGTCATCTTCCCTGCCCTCGCCCCGGCGCGCGATACGTCGCCGGGTGCGGCGGGAATCCTCATTCGGTTGGCGGAGCGGCGTGCGCTTCGACGTTCGCGGTGTCGACAAGATCCATCATCCTTTCAATTTCGGGCAGCGCCGGCAGTTCGGCAAGACCGCGCAAGCCCATGTCATCGAGAAAACGTTTGGTGGTGGCAAAAAGCGCCGGGCGGCCCGGCGTGTCGCGGTGGCCAACGATGTCGACCCAGCCGCGCGATTCCAGCGTCTTGAGCACACTGGGTGAAACGGCAACGCCGCGGATATCCTCGATGTCGCCCCGCGTCACCGGCTGACGATAGGCGACAATCGCCAGCGTCTCCATGACCGCGCGCGAATAACGCGGCGGCTTTTCGTTCTTCAGCCGATCCAGGTAAATCTGATATTCGGGCCGCGTCTGAAAACGCCAGCCGCCAGCGGTCTGCACCAGTTCGACGCCGCGCCCGGCGGCCTCCCAGTCGGCGCGCAGATCGTCGAGCAGACGGCGAACGAGGTCGCCGCCCGGCTCCGGCTCGAACAGTAGACGCAGCGCGGTCACACCCAGCGGCGCGGAACTGGCGAGCAAGGCGGCTTCGATGACGCGCCTGTAGTCCGCAGGGCCGGCCAGACGCACGGAGGCGGCAGCCTCTGCATCCGGCAAATCTTTCGGCGCAGCGGCGCGTTTCTCAGCCTTGCTCATCGGCCAGCTTCACGTAAATCGGCGCGAACGCCTCATTCTGGGTAATGACCACCATCGCTTCCTTGACCAGTTCCAGCACGGCGAGAAAACTCACCACCACACCCGCCGCGCCCTTTTCCACATCGAACAGGGTATCGAACACGACGAAAACGCCGCCGTGCAATTTGCGCAGGATAATCGTCATGTGTTCGCGCACCGACAATTCCTCGCGCCCGACTTGGTGGCGCTGCACGAGGCGCGCCCGCTTCATCAGCCTCAGCCACGCCAGTTGCAGATCGTGCAGGCTGACTTCCGGCATGCGTTCGATAATCTTTTCCGCCACAAACACGCTGACCCGCTCGAAATCGCGCCCCGCCCTCGGCAAGGCATCAAGCCTCGCCGCCGCAAACCGGGTCTGTTCGTATTCAAGCAGACGTCGCACCAGTTCGGCGCGGGGGTCGATCTCCACCGCTTCCGCGCGCGGCGGACGGGGCAACAACATGCGCGACTTGATTTCGAGCAGCATCGCCGCCATCAGCAGATATTCCGCCGCCAGTTCCAGATTGGTCGCGCGCATGGCCTCGACGTATTCGAGATATTGCACGGTGAGCGGCGCCATCGGAATGTCGAGCACGTCGACGTTGGCGCGGCGGATGAGATACAGCAGCAGATCAAGCGGCCCCTCGAAGGCTTCGAGGAACACCCGCAGCGCATCGGGCGGAATGTACAAGTCCTTGGGCAGTTCGAGCATCGGTTCGCCATAGAGGCGGGCGAGCGCATCCCCGGACGCCAGCGGCAGCACAGCCTGAGCCACCGCGTTCGCGTCTGCCACCGCTGCCGTTTCATTCGCCATCGCAGCCTCAGTTTCCGAACAGGCGCAGCAAGGCCGCCATGAACCCGTTCAGCAACGGCTCGAGAATGACGCCAAGCCCTCCCGTCGCCAGCAGCACGAGCATGATCGGGAAACCATACGGTTCGATGCGGGCGTATTTTTTCGCCAGATGATCGGGCAGCAGGCTGAACGTGATGCGCCCCCCGTCGAGTGGCGGAATCGGCAGCAGATTGAGAAACAGCAGCACACCGTTGATGGCGACGCCGGGGCCGGCCATCAGCGTGAGACCATGCCCATAGCTGCCTAGCGCACTCCCGTGCAGCAGCGCGGCCAGACAGGCCCAGCCCAGCGCCATGACCAGATTGGAGAACGGCCCGGCGGCGGCCACCCACAACATGTCGGCCTTGGGGTGGCGCAGGCGGTTGAAATTGACCGGCACCGGCTTGGCCCAGCCGAACAGGGTGCCCGAGAGCAGATAAAGAACCAGGGGCACGGCGATCGTCCCGATCGGGTCGATGTGGCGCAGCGGATTGAGGGTGATGCGTCCGGCCAGTGCAGCGGTCGGATCGCCGAAGGCGCGCGCCACGTAGCCGTGCGCCGCTTCGTGCACGGTAATTGCCAGCACTACCGGCAAGGCCCAGATCAGGATTCCCTGGAGCATCGTGTTCTCATTCCATGGCAAGGCCAAAGGGTTCGAGACGTCCGCGCCCCGCTCGCACCAGTTCCGGCGTACCGCCGGAGAGGTCGATCACCGTGGTCGCCTCGGGCCGGCACGCACCGGCCTCGATCACCAGATCGACGTCTTTTTCCAGCCGCTCGCGGATTTCCCCGGCGTCGGTGAGCGGCAGCGCCTCGCCCGGCAGGAGCAGGGTCGACGAAAGCAGCGGTTCGCCCAGTTCCGCAAGCAGGGCCGCGACCACCGGATGCTCGGGCACCCGCAGGCCGATGGTCTTGCGCTTGGGGTGAAGCAGGCGGCGCGGCACCTCGCGCGTGCCTTCAAGGATGAACGTGTACGGGCCGGGCGTGCTCGCCTTGAGCAGGCGGTATTGCACATTGTCGACCCGCGCGAAGGTGGCGATCTCGGAAAGGTCGCGGCACAACAAGGTGAAATGGTGCCGGTCGTCCACCCCGCGCAGGCGGCGGATGCGGTCGAGCAGCGCCGCGTCGCCGGGACGCCCGCCGAGCGCGTAGGCGGAATCGGTCGGAAAAGCGATCAGGCCGCCATCGCGCACGATTCCGGCGGCCTGACGGATCAGCCTGGGCTGGGGCGACTCTGGATGGAGGGAAAAAAACTGGGCCATTGTGGAAATTCAGCCGACGAAAGGAGGACGCGACCAGACCGGCGCGAGATCGGGCGGCAGCGGATTGCAACGGCCAACGTCGACCGCGCTCTCGGTTTTGCTGTGAAAATCCGAACCGCGCGAAGCGAGCAGCCCGCGACGACGGGCGAGCGTGGCAAAACGCAGCATTTCGTCCAGCGTATGCGCCCCCGCCACCACTTCGACGGCCTCGCCGCCGGCGGCGATGAAATCATCGACGAAACGGTTGAATTCCGCCTTCGACAAGCGGTGATAGCGCGCCGGATGCGCGATGACGGCAATGCCGCCCGCGCCGCGAATCCAGTCCACCGCCTCGGCGAGGCCCGCCCCGCGATGCGGCACAAAACCGGGCTTGCCGCGCGCGAGATAATGATCGAAAACCGTGTTGACGTCGGGCATCGTACCGCTGGCCACGAGGTGACGCGCAAAATGGGCGCGCCCGATCATCTCCGGGTTGCTTGCGAAGCGGTACGCACCTTCCAGCGTACCGTGCAGGCCAATGCGGTCGAAATCCGCCGCTATTCGTTGCGCCCGCTCCCTGCGTCCGTCGCGCACCTTCGCCAGCCCCACAAGCAGCGCCGGATCGAGCGGATCGACCCCGAGGCCGACGATATGGACGGTCGTGTCCTCACCTAAAGAAACGGAAATTTCGACCCCGGGCACGAAGCGCATGCCAAGCCGCGCCGCCTCCCCCGCTGCCTCGGCGACCCCGCCCAGCTCGTCGTGGTCGGTCAGCGCCAGCAGTTCGGCCCCGTTGGCGTGCGCACGGCGCACCAGCGCGGCGGGTTCGAGACAGCCGTCGGAGACGGTGGAATGGCAATGCAGATCGGCGTTCATCGCGCGATGATAGCAAAACCCGCGCCAGTTCCTGAAGGCGCTATCGCTGTCTTGACGCCATCTATGCGATTAACATCGCCGGATTGCACTTCATTTCGCGCAAGAAAGCGGCCCGCTCACCCTTTCGCAAACCGCAGGCTCCCGCCTTCGCCCGTCACCCTGATCGTATCCTTGGCCGCGAACCCGCCTTCGAGGATGGCTTTGGCAAGCGGGTTTTCCAGCCGTTCCTGAATTGCGCGCTTCAGGGGTCGCGCCCCAAACACGGGGTCGAACCCCGCCTTGGCAAGTTCAGCCAGCGCCGCTTCGTCGACTTCCAGCCCCATGTCGAGCCGCGCCAGGCGCTTTTCCAAGTATTGCAGCTGGATACGAGCGATGCCGGCAATATGCCGCTCGTCAAGCGCGTGGAACACCACCACTTCGTCGATGCGGTTGATGAATTCGGGACGAAAATAGGTTTTGACCTCAGCCATCACCGCGAGTTTGATGAGGCCGTAATCGTCGCCCGCCATTTGCTGGATCATCTGGCTGCCAAGGTTGGAGGTCATCACGATCACGGTGTTCTTGAAATCCACCGTGCGCCCATGCCCGTCGGTCATGCGCCCGTCGTCGAGCGCTTGCAGCAGGACGTTGAATACGTCGGGGTGCGCTTTTTCCACTTCGTCGAAAAGGATCACGCTATAGGGTTTGCGACGCACCTGTTCGGTGAGGTAGCCGCCTTCTTCGTAGCCGACGTATCCCGGCGGCGCGCCAATGAGCCGCGCGACCGAGTGTTTTTCCATAAACTCGCTCATGTCGATGCGGATCAGGCGATCTTCAGAGTCGAAAAGGAAATTCGCCAGCGCCTTGCAAAGCTCCGTCTTGCCCACGCCGGTAGGGCCGAGGAACAAAAAGGAGCCGTAGGGCCGGTTCTCGTCGGATAGCCCGGCGCGCGAGCGCCGGATGGCGTCCGACACCAGCCGCACGGCTTCATCCTGCCCGACCACGCGGCTGTGCAGGCGGTCTTCCATGCCAAGCAGCTTTTCGCGCTCGCCCTGCATCATTTTGGCGACAGGAATACCGGTGGCGCGGCTCACGACTTCGGCGATTTCTTCCGCACCCACCTGGGTGCGCAATAGCCGGTTGGTTTTTTTCGCCGCACCGTCATCGGCCTTTTCGGCGACTTTCAATTGCGCTTCTAGGCGCGGCAATTCACCGTATTGCAGTTCGGCCAGTTTGTCGAACTGGCCCTTGCGCTGAAATTCGGCCATCCGCACCTTGAGATGATCGATGGCTTCCTTGACGTGCTTGGAACCTTGCAATTGCGCTTTTTCCGCTTTCCAGATTTCTTCCAGATCGGAATATTCTTTTGACAGGCGGGCGATTTCTTCTTCGATCAGGGCAAAGCGCTTCTGCGAGGCTTCGTCCTTTTCCTTTTTGACCGCTTCTCGCTCGATTTTGAGCTGGATGAGACGGCGGTCGAGCTTGTCCATGACTTCGGGCTTGGAGTCGATTTCCATCTTGATCCGGGCGGCGGCCTCGTCGATCAGGTCGATGGCCTTGTCGGGCAGAAAGCGGTCGGTAATGTAGCGGTTCGACAGTTCCGAGGCCGCGACGATGGCCGGATCGGTAATTTCGACGCCGTGGTGGATTTCGTATTTTTCCTGCAAGCCGCGCAGGATGGCGATGGTCGCTTCCACCGTCGGTTCTTCGATCAGCACTTTCTGGAAGCGCCGTTCCAGCGCGGCGTCTTTTTCGATGTACTTGCGGTATTCGTCGAGCGTGGTCGCGCCGACGCAGTGCAGTTCGCCCCGCGCCAGCGCCGGCTTGAGCATGTTGCCAGCGTCGATGGCCCCTTCCGCCTTGCCTGCACCCACCATGGTGTGCAGCTCGTCGATGAACAGGACGATGCGCCCTTCTTCCTGAGCGATTTCTTTCAGCACCGCTTTGAGCCGTTCCTCGAATTCGCCGCGATATTTGGCCCCGGCGAGCAGGGCCGCCATGTCGAGCGACAGCACCCGTTTGCCCTTGAGCGTTTCGGGCACTTCGTCGTTGACGATGCGTTGCGCCAGCCCTTCGACAATGGCCGTTTTGCCGACGCCGGGTTCGCCGATCAACACCGGATTGTTCTTGGAGCGGCGCTGCAATATCTGGATTGCGCGGCGGATTTCGTCGTCGCGTCCGATAACCGGGTCGAGCTTGCCGGCGCGGGCGCGTTCGGTGAGATCCGTGCAGTATTTGTTCAGTGCCTCGCGCTGTCCCTCGGCATCCTGGTTGTCGACCGCGCCGCCGCCGCGCACGGCGGTGATTGCGGCTTCCAGCGCTTCGCGGTTCAGGCCGTGCTCGCGCAACAGCCGCCCGGCTTCGCCCTTGTCGCCCGCCAGCGCGAGCAGAAACATTTCGCTGGCGATGAACTGGTCGCCGCGCTTTTGGGCTTCGCGGTCGGTGAGGTTCAAAAGATTGGTGAGATCGCGCCCCACCGTCACGTCACCGCCGTGGCCTTCGACCTTGGGCAACCGCTCAAGCGCACGGTTGAGCGCCGCCTTCAGCGGCGGCACGTTGACGCCAGCACGTTGCAGCAGCGAGACCGCGCCGCCGTCTTCCTCTTCGAGCAGGGCAAGCAGGAGATGCTGTGCTTCGATGAATTGCTGGTCGTTGCCGACGGCGAGGCTCTGGGCGTCGGCGAGAGCCTGTTGGAAGCGGGTGGTGAGTTTGTCGAGGCGCATGGCGAAAGTCCTGTCTGTAAACCGGATGAATATCCACCATGTGGGGCGTAATTTCCCGCATTCAAGGGAACGCGCACGGCAGCGGGTCAAAACGGGTTCTGCGCGTGACGGACGCCATGGAGGCCGTTTTTTTCGCGTGATGGATTACCGCCCGCATGTCAATGCCCCGGGTGGATGTGACAAAGGTCGCGCCCGGTGCGCCGAGGCGCGCCCGAGAATTGTCGCAGCAAGTGACAGATGCGGGGCAGCCTGAACACTGGCGGCCAAACCGCCAACAAAAATACTCCCGCCCAACCCAGCCCCCCAACGGGAAAACCCCACGATGAGAACCCCCGGAACACCTCGAACGCTCTCCGGCCAGGCCGGTTCCAGCCTGATCGAAGTGCTCGTTTCCGTCTTCATCCTCGCCATCGGCATTCTGGGCATCGCCGCCATGCAGACCGGCGCGTTGCGCAACAACGAAGGCTCGCTCGAACAAAGCGCGGTCGTCATGCTCACCCATTCCATTTTCGAGTCCATGCGCGCCAGCATGACCTCCCCCAGTACGGAATCCAAAAATCTGAGCATCCTGGAGGTTCGGCCCGAATACAGCGCGAGGATGGGCAGCTACGTTTGCAGCGAATCGGGTGCGCTGGGCAGCGACCTGGCCGGCAACGACCTCAAGAGATGGATCAGAAACATCCAGGACAGCCTCGGCCCGGATGCCTGCGGCAAGATCCAGTGCGAAGCGGCGGACAAGAACCTGTGCACCGTTACGATCAAATGGAACAACAGCCGCTCCCTGGGTGGCAAGGAAGCGCAGGAAGTCAGCACCCGGAGCCGTTTATGAGCCGCCGCCCCGTCTTTTCCCCGGCTCCACACCGCCGCCATGCCGGCATGACGCTCATTGAGCTGATGATCGCCATGTTGCTGGGACTCCTTGTCATCGGCGGCGTGCTCGGCGTTTTTCTCGGCAGCAGCGAAACCAGCCGCAGAACCGACGACCTCGCCCGCATCCAGGAAAACGCCCGCATCGCGCTCGACCTGATGAGCCGCTCGCTGCGCGAGGCCGGCGGCAACGCCTGCGGGGTACCGCCCGCGCAGATCAGTTTGGCGGGACTCAGCTCAAGCAACTGGTGGACGGGCGGCGCGAACTTCGAGGGCGCTTTCAAAGGGTATGGCTCCACGGACAGTCTCCCCCCCGCAGCCAAAGGCTCGATCGGTTCGCCCACCGCCAGCAGCGACGCCTTCATCGCCATTTCCGCTTCCGCAGGCGCGAGCGCCGTCACCAACGTTTCCCCACTGACGGTCAAATCCTACCAGGGACTCACCGCGAACGGCCCGCAGCCCATCCTGTTCGGCTGCAACCACACGGGCGTGGGCATCATTTTCAAGCCAAGCGCCGCCATCACCGGGAACACCATCATCATCTCCTCCTCCTACTCCCTGCCCGCGATCCGCATCGTGTCCAGAGTCAATGCCGAAGCCTGGTTCGTCGGCCTGAACCCCCGTGGCGGCGCGTCCCTCTATCGCAACACCGAACTCCTCAAGGAGCCCGAAGAAGTCGCCCCCGATGTCGCAAGCATGACGCTATCATATCTCCTGCCGGAAGCCGACAATTACGTCTCCGCCGCTTCCATCCCCAGCGGCCAATGGCCGAACGTCATCGCCGTCCAGATCGAACTCAAGCTGGAACGCAATGCCGGAATCACGCCCGGTTCGGGCAAGATCAGCCGCACTTTCACCCAGACCGTCACCCTCCGGAACAGGAGCGCGCTGTAATGACCGGATTTACCCTTCCCCGGCGCCAGCGCGGTTCCACCCTGGTCGTCGCCCTGGTTCTACTGCTGGTCATGTCGCTGCTGGCGGCAACCTCCCTGCGCGGCACCGCCTTGCAGGAACGCATGAGCGCCAACGCCCACGACCGCGATCTGGCTTTCCAGTCTGCGGAAGTCGCCCTGCGCATGGGCGAACGCCAGGCGGAAAAATGGGGTTCCGGCGGCCTCGCCTCGCCCCCCGGCGCGTCCACAAGCTGCCCGACCGCCAATGCCGCCACCGGCCTGTACAACATGACGAACGCCGCCAACGTCAATTGCACGCCGCTCTGGGAACAACCCGCCACCTTCTGGCACCGCGCGAATAACGAAGCCTCAACCGACATCACGTTCGGCAATGCCGGACTGTCGCTCGCGCCCTACTACATCGTCGAACTCATCGAGGACAGGGCGCCCTGCAACCCTGCAACCCCCGCGTCAGCCAGAAATTGCAAACGTTTCCGCATCACCGCCGCCAGCGACGATGACGGCGGCAACCGCGCCAGGGTGGTTTTGCAGTCCATATACGCCACGGAATAGGGGATATAAAAATATGAATGCCATTTCGCCGCGCGCCGCAGTGCGCCTCGCCTGCATAATTCTGCCCGTTCTCGCCGCGCCCGTTGCGGCGCAGATCGCCATTCCGCCCATCCCCCTGAATTCCGGCCAGAGCAATCCGCCGCTGGTCATGCTGGTGGCGGGCAAGGATCACAAACTGTTCTACGAAGCCTACAACGACGCCGCCGACCTTAACGGCGACGGCAACTACAACATCCGCTTCGATCCCACCATCGAGTATTACGGGCTGTTCGACAGCAAGCTGTGCTACAAGGGCAAGGGAAAGAACATCACCGGCACCGTCACAAGCACCGCCTACACCGTCGCAGCCGATTATTTTTATGCCAGCGGCCCGGTGCTCACGCTGGAACGCAAGAATTGCTCCGGAGCATGGTCGGGGAATTTCCTCAACTACGTCACCACCAGCCGCATGGACGCCCTGCGCAAGGTGCTCTACGGCGGCCTGCGTTCGGTCGACACCGCCACCCAGACCATTCTGCGCCGCGCCTACGTCCCACGCGACGCGCACGGCTGGGGCAAGGAATACACCAGCGTCGCAGAAGACAAATACAACATCAGCGATTTCACTCCGCTAGCCCTGCCAAGCGCCAACAAACGCCATTTCTTTGGCAGCTACACCATGCTTGGAAGCTGCGCGACGGCAAGCAACTGCCGCGATTCCTACGCGCCCGTGCTGCACGTAGCCCAGAACGCCGCCGCTGGCAAGCGCATCTGGGACTGGGCCGCCGCCGACTCCGGCAGCCTGTTCAGCGACAGCGCCATCGGCGCGTCAAACCAGAAATACGTCGCCCAGGTGGAAGTGTGCCAAACGCCTTACACCCTCCCGGACGGCACCCAGAACTATCGCGGCGACAACTGCAAGCCTTACACGAACACCGCCGGACTCACCGTGTTCAAGCCCAGTGGCCTGCTCCACAAGTTTGGCGAGAATGGTTCCATGCAGTTCGGGCTGCTCACCGGCAGCTACAACAAGAACCTGTCGGGCGGCGTACTGCGCAAGGCAATGGGAACGTTTGCGAGCGAGGTCAACCCGCAGACCGGCCAGTTCACCAGCAGCGCCACCATTGTCCAGACCTTCGACCGGCTGATGATTCGCAGCTTCGAGTACAGCGGCGCCACACAATACGTGAACCATAACGGCGGCAGTGCATGGGTCGGTGGCCGCATCATGAACGAAGGAGAATTTCCCGACTGGGGCAACCCGATCGCCGAAATGATGTACGAATCCCTTCGCTATCTGGGCAACACGGGCGCGCCCACTGCGGCTTTCGACACCAGCGGCAGCCACGACCAGGCCGTCGGCCTGCCCAGGGTCGCCACCTGGGACAAACCCTATACCCGCGTGCCATGGTGCACCAAGCCCAACATCCTCGTGCTCTCGGACATCAACCCCTCGTTCGATTCGGATCAGTTGCCGGGCGCCAGATTCAAGAGCTGCTCCACGGTCACGACCAACAACCTCATCAACACCAACGCCTGCAACACGCCGGGCAGCACGAGCTTTACCGGGTCTTTTGGCACGCTCAACGTCGGCACGCTCACAGATGACATCGGCGTAAAAGAAAACATCCACAGCAAGAACTACTTCATCGGTCAGTCCGGCTCCACGGTCGACTGGGCGCCGACGGCCAAGAGCGTCTCCACGCTCTCCACCGTGCGCGGCCTCGCCCCCGAGGAACCCGGCAAGGAAGGCAGCTATTACTCCGCCGCAGTAGCCTATTACGGCAAGAAAGAAGGTATCCAGACTGCGGCGGGCCACGACAATCAAAAGGTCGATACCTACGTCGTCGCCCTCGCCTCGCCGCTGCCCAAAATCGAGGTGCCGACGCCCCAAGGCACCGTCACCATCATTCCCTTCGGCAAATCGACCAAGGGCAGCGGTTACAACATCAACGCCAACAAGGGGAATTTCCAGCCTGCCAACCAGATTGTGGAGTTCTACATCAAAAGCATCAACCCGCAAGACCCGTCCAACGGCGGGCGCTATCACGCCGTCTTCCTGGTCAGCTACGAGGACATGGAACAGGGCGCCGACCACGACATGGACGTCATCGCCGAATACGAGGTCTGGCACCAGGCGGACAACACCGTCAAGGTCAATGTCACGCCGACCTACCAGTCGGCGGGTATCACCCTGAACATCGGCTACAACATTTCCGGCACCACCAAGGACGGCCCCTACATCGTCGTGGTGAGCCGCAGCGATTCACCCCCTTACTACTACCTCAACGTTCCGGACAGTAGAGACGTCGGCTGGTGCTCAACCAGCAACCAGACCGGTTGCGCGGCCCTGCCCGCCTGCAACAGCGGCACCTTCGGGAGCTGCGGCGGTCAGTTCAGCACGCGCACTTTCACCCCGTCCTCGAACGCCAGTGCGGCCACCCTGCTGAAAGACCCGCTCTGGTACGCCGCCAAATGGGGCGGCTTCCGCGACCGCAGCACCGACGCCAAGCACTGGCCGGACGTGCCGGGAAAATGGGACAGCACCGGCACCGGGACGCCCGACAACTACTTCCTCGTGCGCAATGCGCTGGGGCTTCAGGACGCGCTGGAAAAGGCCCTCAATTCCATCAAGGAAGGCGCTTCCAGTTCCGGCGGCATCGACACCAGCAGCGAGATTTTCGGCGCAACCGAAACGCTGGGTTTCTCCACGCGATACGATCCCGCCGACTGGAGCGGCGATCTCATCGCTACCGTCATCGTTCCGGTCAGCGATAGCAACCCGGACGGCCTTGGCCCGGTCAAATGGCGGGCCGCCGATAAACTGGCGGCTGCCAACAGCCGCAGGATTTTCACCCGCAACAACGCCAGCGAGGCCGACATCGCCAGCACGGGCGTGGAATTCCGCCTGAACAAGCTAAACCCGGCGCAGCAGGCTTCCCTGTCCGGTTTCTATTTCCTCAATGCCGGAGACGTCATCGACTACGTGCGCGGCAGCGACAGCAAGGAAGTGACGCGCGGCGGGAGCTTCCGCGACCGTACCCGCGTGAGCGGCGCGCCAAGCCCGCTCGGTGACAGCCCGAACAACACACCGCTGTACGTCAAGACCACCAAGACTGTTTACCTCGGCGCCAACGACGGCATGCTGCACGCCTTCGACACCGCCAACGGCAACGAATTGTTCGCCTACATCCCCTCCGCGATGATTCCCCGGCTGCCGCAGCTCACGCGCATCGACTACACCCACGATTACTACGTGGATGGCGAAACCCAGGCCGCCGCCGTGGGGTCGCGCACCTACCTGATCGGCGCGCCCGGGCGCGGCGGCAAGGGACTGTACGGTCTCGACATCACAAACCCGGCCGCTTTCTCGGCCAGCGACGTGAAGTGGGAACTCAACGGCCCCACCAACTGGACGGCGTGCGGCGGCGATGCAAACCGCGACAACATGGGTCTTGTGCTCAGCAAGCCGATGATCGCCACCCTCAACGACGGCAACACCTACGCCCTCGTCGGCAACGGCTACAACAGTTGCTACGGCAGGGCCGCGCTCTACATCGTGAATATCGCCACTGGCGCGGTAAAAAAGCGGCTCGACGCGCCCATCTTGCCCGGCGTCACTTCCAACGGCCTTTCCGCGCCAGCCCTCCTGGACGCGGATGGCGACGGCAAGGTCGACGTCGTCTATGCCGGCGACCTCTACGGCAGCCTGTGGCGCTTCGACCTGAGCTCCAGCAACCCCGGCGACTGGAAAGTCCGGTTCGGCGGCGCGGACAACGTGCCGATGTTCACCGCCGTATTGAGCGGCAAGTTCCAGCCGATTACCGCAGCCCCCCTGATCGCGGTCGACAATGACGCCACGCCGCCGCGAACTTACGTCCTCTTTGGCACCGGTAGTTACCTGACCGCCGCCGACAAGTCGAACAAGGACATCCAGAGCTATTACGGCCTCATCGACGACGGCAACACGACGATCGCCCGCAGTCAGCTCAGACAACGCCATCTCGGCGTCAACTCCATCGGCCAACGCACAGCCCAAGTAGCCAACGCTGGCGACATGGACGGCATGCGGGGCTGGTACGTCGACTTCAACATTCCCAGCGACGCAGGTGAACGAGTGATAGATTCCGGCCTCGTCACCATCGTCAGTCGCGGTGCTGTGCTCACCATTCCTTCCATCATTCCAACCGAGGGCGATCCGTGCGCAGCAGGCGGCGACAGTGACATCTTCAACATTGAAGTCTTTGGCGGCGGAGCGCCCGACTTCCCGTTCCTGGATCTTAATGGCGACGGCGTAGTGAATG
This sequence comes from Azoarcus sp., assembly GCA_031289095.1. Classification (GTDB taxonomy): domain Bacteria; phylum Pseudomonadota; class Gammaproteobacteria; order Burkholderiales; family Rhodocyclaceae; genus WRNU01. Next base: position 38,207 of record JAITQD010000068.1, on the reverse strand, counting down.
ACAAAGACATTATCCCCGGCCCAACAGGTATACCTGTTGGGATTAAGATCAAAGGCATGATCCGCAACCTCGAGATGCTGGGTGGGCAGGGGGGGAAGCAGATCTGCTTTGGCACACCGGACGGCTCAGTGGGTTGTGTGAACGTGGAAACAGGCGTTTCCTACCGAGGTCGCGTCTCCTGGCGCGAACTGAACGACTGACGCCCGTCTGCCGCTGTCTTTCCCAACGGGCGCGCCGTACCCACGGCGCACCCGTTTTTTTTAGGGTGTCAGGCGGGCATCCCCGCCCCTGCGGCAGCGCGGCGCAGGCGGTCGGCGACGGCGCGCCACGTTGGCGTCTCCGGCGGCGCTTCGACAAGGATGAAATCCGCGCCAAGTGCATCGAGCGCGCGCAGGCTGGCGTAAAGCTGGCGCGCGTAACCAGCAGGGTCGGCGGGCGCGGCATGCCAGCCCGCGCACGAACCGGCATCGCGGGGCGCGTCGCCACTGACCACGAGCGCCGCGACCCGTCGGCCAGCGCGGAGGAGACGCGCGAGTTCCGCATCGAAACCGGCGGCAGCCGCCAACCGCAAGGGCGTACGCGGCGCATAGTGCGCGGCGAGCGCCCCCGGCACACGCGGCGCGGGTTCCCCGACGGAAGCGTGCGCCTCCCCTGCCCCGCCGCGCAAACGCGGCGGGATGCCCGTGACGCGGGCAATGTCGTCAGCGGTAATCGCGCCGGGGCGCAGGATTTCCGGCGCGGCGCGCGAAAAATCGACAATGGTGGATTCGATGCCGACCTCGCACGGCCCGCCGTCAAGAATCAGGGCAACCTGGCCGCCCAATTCCTCGCGCACGTGCGCCGCCGTAGTGGGACTGATGCGCCCGAAGCGGTTGGCGGACGGCGCGGCAACCCCGGCGGGCGCGGGCGCGCGCGCCGCTGCGAACGCCGCAAGGAGTTCCAGCGCGAGCGGATGATTGGGCACGCGCAAACCCACGGTATCCTGCCCGCCGGTGACAGCCAGCGGCACCCAGTCCTGCTTCTTCAGGATCAGCGTGAGCGGCCCCGGCCAGAAAGCGGCGGCCAACGCGTGCGCCGCAGTCGGCACGTCCGCCGCCCACTGCGCAAGGTGTTCAGCGGCGGCAAGGTGAACGATCAAAGGATGATCGGCGGGACGGCCCTTGGCGGCGTAGATGCGGGCGACGGCTTCGGGGTTGGCGGCATCCGCGCCGAGGCCGTAGACGGTTTCGGTGGGCAGCGCGACGAGTTCGCCCGCCAGCAGGCATCGCACCGCCTGCTGCAAGCGTTCGGGAGTCGAAGCCATGTCCGCTTGTCCGCCTGTCAATCGTCGTCGACACCGACGCCGATCGTGCGCCGCGCCGCCAACGCCGTTTCCAGCACCGCATCCAGCCTGTCGCCGACGACGGTGAAATGTCCCATCTTGCGGCCAGGGCGCGCCTCGCGCTTGCCGTAGAGATGCAGTGTCAGGCCAGCCACGGCATAGAGGCGCGCCCAATCGGGTTCAACAACGCGGGTCGCGCCCTCCCGAAACCAGAGATCGCCGAGCAGGTTCACCATCACCGAAGCCGAATGCGCCCCCGCCTCGCCCAGCGGCAGGCCGCAAAGGGCGCGTACCTGCTGTTCGTACTGGCTCACGAGGCAGGCGTCGAGCGTGTAATGGCCGCTGTTGTGCGGACGGGGAGCCATTTCGTTGACAAAAATCCGTCCCTGGCTCACAAAGAATTCCACCGCCAGCACGCCCACGTAGCCCAGCGCCGCAGCGATGCGCCCGGCGATTTCCTGCGCGTCGCTGGCAAGGCACGCCGTCGCGCGCGCCGGAACGATGGAAACGTCGAGGATGCCGCGCGTGTGGCGGTTTTCCGCCGTGGGAAAACAGCGCACCCGGCCTGCCGCATCGCGCGCGAGCACGACGGAGACTTCAAAATCGAGCCTGAGTTTTTTTTCCAGCACGGCGGCTTCGCCCTTGAAAGCGCGAAACGCCGCCAGCGCCGCGTCGCGGCTCTCCACCACCGTCTGTCCCTTGCCGTCGTAGCCGAAACGGGCGACTTTGAGAATGCCGGGGAACAGTCCGGCATTGGCGGTTTCGATATCCGTCTCGTTGCGGACGATGGCGAAATCGCCATGCGGAAAGCCGTTATCGCGCAGGAAGCTTTTTTCCGCGATGCGGTTCTGGCAGGTCGCCACCGCCTGCGCCGAGGGATGCGTCGGCAGCCGCTGGGCCAGATACGCGAGCGTGTCGGCGGGCACGTTCTCGAATTCGGTCGTTACCGCCGCGCAATGGGCGGCGATGTCGTTGAGCGCGGCGCGGTCGTCGTAAGCCGCGCACAAGTGGCGGTCGGCGATGCGTCCGGCGGGGCTTTCCGCATCCGGATCGAGCACCCAAACCGCGTAACCCATCTCGTGCGCAGCGGAAACGAAAAAGCGGCCCAACTGGCCGCCGCCCAACATGGCGAGCGTGGAAGGAGGAAGAATCATGACTTGTTCAGCGAAACACCGACCTTTTCGGCGATTTTTGTTGCAAGAAGCAGAAAGTCTTCGCGGCACTTGTGCACCGCTTCGATGTGTGCGCCAATGGCGCCATCGGACGATTTCAAGGCAAACATGGGTTTGCGGACGTCCATCGCCATGGGCATGAGGCTACGGTAATTTTTAAGCAGCGCCAGTGCATGCGGATCATTTTCTGGTTTTGGAACGGCACCTTCAACATCTTCGTTTAATACGAACTGGCGATAAATGACGGGAATCCGATCAACCCAGCGCTGATACGCTTTCACCGGGCGACTTTCCCTCATTCCCGGCTGACTGACAACATAACCGATAGGCTCCATCTGCCCTTTTGGTACATTCATATCATTGGGTGCTTTGGACAAAAGACTTGTCCATATTTCTTGCCAATCTCTCATAACTGGGCCAAGGTTTTTCAAACCCTGCAAAGAAAACAAATCCGCCCCCAGAGGAACGACAACATGATTAGCGGCAATCAGGGCAGCACGATTGATAGCGCCTAAATTGGGACCAACATCCATTAAAACAATATCCGCATTGCACCGTTCAGCACCGCTATATGTCAAACGATGAAAGGCTGTCATCGTACGAAAAGCCGCTTCATCACGGTTATGACAACGTGGCCAGGCATCCGAGAGTTTATCCTCGAAACGAGACAAGCCCAAGTCTCCAGGAATCAAACCCAAACAATCCGACAGGTTTTCCACATGAGGCGGATTGATGTCACCAACCCCCCGAAGGATGGGGAAAATCGCACCATAGATTGTTTCGGGATGGTCGCCGTCAGGCCAAAGATCTTCAAGCCGGTCTTCACCCAAAAACATAGAAGTCAGGTTGGCCTGCGGATCGAGATCGACCGCCAGAACACGTAATCCTTGTTCTGCGTACATCCATGCCAAGTGATACACGAGCGAGGTTTTGCCAACCCCGCCTTTATTGTTGAAAAAGGCGACAGTTTTCATGCCGTCCTCCGGTAGATCGTGATGGGGAAAACCTTGTCGTCAGGGTCAAGTTCAGGAGGCGGATTGCCATTTTCCTGCAATAGCACCTTCGCACGCTGAATGCCATAGCCATAGCGATTCACATACCCCATGGAACGCATTGCCTCTGCGAGAATGGGGTTTCGATAGCTGTTGCGACGTTCAAGCGTTTCCTTCGTCACTTCTCCGTAGAGGCCACCAGGACTTTGAATTTCAATCCGGTCAGAAAACCAGTAAAAACGGATCGGCGTATTCGATTGGTAATCACGATGCATGATGGCGTTATGAAAAAATTCTCGCAAGGCCCATTCCGGGTAATCTGGAACCTCTTTGTCTCTAAACCCTTCTCCTTGCACAATTGCCCTGTTATTGTGCGCCATAATCTTCTGACGCATCGTCTCCAGCACCGAGCGCAAATCTCCTGAAGCGACAAATTCATCTTCTGGCCGTTCGGTCATTGAAGTTCCCGAGAACTTGAGGAACTGAACATAGGCTCCGGGCAAAAAATATCTTGGATTGTCGCCAAACAACAAAATACCCGCCACGGTAGGTGCATGTGCTGTCAAATCAAGGCAGCGCAACGAAGCCAGTTTTTCTTCGCTTGTTCTGTGATTGTTCGCAATGATTTCCGCGTCTATGGTTTGTGCCCGGTATTCATCGAAGAGACGCATGGAAAGATCGCTGATCTTTGCCTCACGCAACGCCTGGGCATCAAAGGTTTTCGCCAGACTGGCGCGCCGTTCTGACAGTGTGCGTTCTTCCTGTTCGCTGGCCCACGCCTTACGCGGCCCGACGCGCACCCAGACTTGCCCTTTATAACGAACGGGCGGCATATTGGAGGGATGTACTTCTACAACGGCGATTTCTCCATTGGGGAGTGAAATCTTCTCCACGTTCAACATGGGCGAAGGCAAAATATTGCCATCCGATCTCAGCGCGGCAAGGTTTTGCAATAACTGGTCTGTTACTGTCAATCCCGCCGGAACGCCTTTGTCATCAGCGCCAATCAATAAATAACCCGGCTTGCGATGATGGGGCAAATCGTTGGCAAACGCACATACCGCTTGCGCAAATTTATCTGTATTACTGGTCGATATTGTGCGTTCAACGCAATCCGATTCGAGATCGAGCAATAGCGTTTGTAACTGTTCTGGCGTCAGCATCGGCTTCTTCCTTCTCTCATCAGATTTCCGGCAAAGTCATGCTGAGAACTTTCCCGGTCTGCTGCTGGCGAAAGACTTGCAATTTGCCAAACAGCGCCGCATCCTCATTCGCCAGCATCGCCACCGCGAACAGCGCCGCATTGGCCGCGCCTGCTTCGCCAATCGCAAACGTGGCGACAGGAATGCCTTTCGGCATCTGCACGATGGAATGCAGCGAATCGACGCCGGAAAGTGCCCGCGATTGCACCGGCACGCCCAGCACCGGCACGACGGTTTTCGCCGCCAGCATGCCGGGCAGATGCGCCGCACCGCCCGCACCGGCGATGATGGCCTTCAGGCCGCGCGCCTTTGCGGTATCGGCGTATTCAAAAAGAAGATCGGGCGTGCGGTGGGCGGAAACAACGCGCGCCTCGAACGGCACGCCAAAATCCTTGAGGATGCGGGCGGCGGCCTGCATCGTCGGCCAGTCGGAATCGGAACCCATGACGACACCGACGAGCGGCGCTTGCGCGGCGGTTGTCATTGCCCTGCCTCCCGTTCCGCCGCCTCGATGGTGTTCGCCAGCAGCATGGTGATGGTCATCGGCCCAACGCCGCCGGGAACGGGGGTGATGAGGGACGCGACCTCCCGCACCGCCGCAAAATCCACGTCGCCGCAGAGCTTGCCGCCTTCTTCCGGCGGCAGGCGGTTGATGCCCACGTCGATGACGACCGCACCGGGTTTGACCATGTCGGCGGTGACGAAACGCGGCTTGCCCACGGCGGCCACGAGGATGTCGGCGCGTCGGGTATGCGCGGCAAGATCGCGCGTCTTGGAGTGGCACACCGTCACCGTCGCGCCCGCGTTGATGAGCAAGAGCGCCATCGGCTTGCCGACAATGTTGGAGCGGCCAATGATGACAGCATCCTTACCCGTCAGGTCGACGCCGTTCGCCTCAAACATTTTCATCACGCCGTAGGGTGTGCAGGGGATGAAGCGGGGCTGGCCCTGCGCCAGCGCACCGACGTTCTCGGCGTGAAAGCCGTCGACGTCCTTTTGCGGGGCGATGGCTTCGAGCACGGCTTTTTCGTCGACATGGCGCGGCAGCGGCAGTTGCACAAGGATGCCGTGTATGTGCGGGTCGGCGTTCAGTTCGCCGATTTTCGCCAGCACCACGCCTTGCTCCACGTCCGCCGGATAGACGAGTTTTTGCGAGAAAATGCCCGCCGCCTCGCAGGCGGCAACCTTGTTGCGCACGTAGACCTGGGAGGCCGGGTCTTCCCCAACCAGGAGCACCGCGAGGCCGGGACGATGCCCGCGCGCCGCCAGCGCCGCTACGCGCGCCTTGAACGAGGCGCGCAGTTCTTCCGCCAGCGCCTTGCCGTCGATTGAATGTGCACTCATCGGATGCTCCCGAAAAAACGGCGGATTTTAACAGCCCCGTCAGGTAATGACGAAACGGTCAGGGCACTTCAGACCGACTCCCGTCACCATGCCTTCACCGTCGACATCGCGCACCGTCAGCTCAAAGAGGCCGATGCCCACACGGTCGCCGACCACAACGCGGCGGCCAATGCGTTTGCGCAGCAGTTCGCCCAATGTCAGCGGCTTTTCTTCCGCCGCAAGCTCGAAGCCGTAGGCCGCCGCCAGTTCGCCGGCGGCGCAGGACGGATCGACGATGAATTCGCCGAAGAAGCCCGCGTGAGCGCTCAATTCGGTATCGGTGCCGCTGCGCGCAAAAAGTCTGGCGATGCGCTCAGCATGTTCTCCGCCAGCGACAAACCACACCAGGTCTCCTGCGGTCAGCCGGGTGTCGATGCGCAAGGGCTGCACCTCGCCGCCGCGCACCAGCGACACGCAGCGCACCGACAGGCCGCCACATTCGGCGGCCACATCGTCGGGGTGACGGCTCTCGGCGCCGGAACCGGCCTCGACACGAAATTCGACCAGATCGAGGGTGGCGCGGTCATCGACCCAAATCTCGCGCCGGTCGATGGGTTCGTCGCGGGGCGGCACCGACACCTTCAGCCAGTTCGCCGCCATCGGCACGGTGGCTCCCTGCACAAGCAGCGAAAGCAGCACGACCACAAAGGTGATGTTGAACAGCAGGATCGACTCCGGCACCCCGCTCACCACCGGCACAATCGCCAGCACGATGGGCACCGCGCCTCGCAACCCCACCCACGACATGTAGGCGATTTCGCGGCGCGGAAAGCGGAACGGCCACACCCCCACCAGAACGGCGATCGGACGGGCGACCAGCATCAGGAACACCGCCATGGCGATGGCCTCGGGGGCGCGGTCGAGCAGTTGCACCGGCTTCACCAACAGGCCGAGCACGAGGAACATGCAGGCTTGCGCGAGCCAGGCCAGACCGTCCATGACCCGCAACACATGCTCGGTGGCGTGGCAACGCCGGTTGCCGACGATCACCCCGGCGAAATAGACGGCGAGAAAGCCACTGCCGCCCAAGAGGTTGGCAGCGGTAAAGATCATCATGCCGCCGGAGACGATGAGCAGCGCGTACAGCCCTTCGGCCAGCCGCAGGCGCAGGAGCAGGCGCGCCAGCACGATGCCGCCGAGAAAGCCGAGTCCGCCCCCGAGCACCATCTGCGCGGCCAGTATGCGCAAAAACGGGAGCAGCCCCCCTTCCCCCGGCTTGACCAGCATGTCGACCAGTACGGTCACGAGCAGGATGGCCATGGGGTCATTGGCGCCGGATTCGATTTCGAGCGTCGATTGCACCCGTTCGTTGAGGCGCACCCCGCCGTTGCGCAACAGGAAAAACACCGCCGCCGCATCGGTTGAACCAACGATGGCCGCGAGCAACATGCCCATGCGCCAGTCCACGCCGAAAAGCCAGGTCACGAACACTCCGAGGATGACCGTGGTGCCGATGACGCCCCAGGTCGCCAGCACCGCTGCCGGCCACAGGGCCACCCGCAGGCTGGACGTGCGCGTGCGCAGGCCGCCATCGAGCAGGATGACCGCCAGCGCCAGACTGCTGACCAGGTAGGCGGTGCGGAAGTCGTCGAACCTGACCCCACCCGGCCCGTCTTCCCCGGCGAGCATCCCCACGATCAGGAACAACAGCAACAGGGGCATCCCCAGACGCGCCGACAAGGTGCTTGCCAGCACACTGATGAAGAGCAGCAACCCCGCACCCAGAAAGAAGATGTTCAAGCCTTCCATCAGCGCCCCGTCCCGTCCGTCTCGACGGAGACGATCTGCCGGATCAGGTTGGCGAGCGACTGCGCGCCCATCTTTTCCATCACCCGGGCGCGGTGGACTTCCACCGTCTTGATGCTGATGCCAAGCACATCGGCAATCTGTTTGTTGAGCTTGCCGGCGATGATGAGATCGAGCACTTCGCGTTCGCGCGTGGTGAGTTGCGCCAGCCGCCGCGAGGTATCGGCGCCGCTGCGGCGGCGCGCGCGCTCCTCGCGCTCACGCACAAGGCAACTGTCGACGAGACGCAGCATGTCTTCGGCGGCAAAAGGTTTTTCGATGAAATCCGCCGCCCCTTTCTTGAGCGCCGCCACCGCCATCGGCACATCGCCGTGGCCGGTGATGAAAATCACCGGCAACACCGAGTGCCGCCGCCCGAGTTCCTCGAACAGTTCCAGGCCGCTCATTCCCGGCATGCGCACGTCGAGTACAAGGCAGCCAGCGAGCGCCTCGTTCCACGCCGCGAGAAAATCCTCGGCGCACAAAAAAGCCCTGACCTTGTAACCGTGCGACTCCAGCAGCCAGACCAGGGAATCGCGTTGCGCCTCATCGTCGTCGACGACAAAAACCTCTTGCTCGGTGCGCGCCTCATTCACAGGCGGTCTCCTCCACGGGCAGGGTAAAAGTGAATATGGTACCGCCTTCGGGGTTGGATTCGACGGCGAGCCGTCCGTCGTGGAATTCGACGATCGAGCGGCAGATGGCCAGCCCCATGCCCATGCCATCGTCCTTGGTGGTAAAAAAGGGCTGAAACAGGCGCTCGCGGTCTTCCTCGTCAATGCCGTGACCGCGGTCGATCACCGCGATTTCCACCTGCCGTTCGCCCCATGCGCTCACCCGCACGGTCAGCACACGCTCATCGCCCGCAGCGTCCCGCATCGCATCGAAGCCGTTGCGCACCAGATTGAGGACAACCTGTTCGATCATGATGCTATCTGCATACACCGCCGGCAAGTCAGGCGCAACATCAACCACCAGCCGTATACCCCGCCGGCCCGCGTCGATGTCGACAAAGGCGAGCGCATCGTCGAGGATGGCGGCAACGGAAACCGCGCTACGCTGCGGCTCGCTTTTTTTCACGAATTCGCGGATGCGGCGGATGATCTTGCCGGCGCGCTCGGCTTGGGCCGCTGCCTTCTGCATCGCCGGCAACAGTTCCCGCGCCTCCGCGCCTGCCTGCATGCGCGCGGCGCAGCCGTTGCAGTAATTGGCAATCGCCGCCAGTGGCTGGTTGATCTCGTGCGCCAGCATCGAGGCCATTTCGCCCATGGTGATCAGGCGCGCGGTGCGGGAAATGCGTTCCTCCTGGCGGCGCGCGATTTCGGCGGTTTCCTTGCGGTCGGTGATGTCGGTGGCGATGCCCAACCGGACGACGCGCCCATCCACCCAGCGCATCGCCTGCTCGCGCACGTGATACCAACGTCCGGTGCGCGGTTGCGGCAATTCGCCGTCGAACAGTTCGCAAGGCACATCCGCGACGCCCAGACCGCGCGGATCAACCCGGTAATCGCCGCGTTCCGGCAAGGGCACGACCAGACCGCGCAAAACCCAGCCCACGGTACCGGCGCCGTGCAGCGCCTGAAAAGCGCGGTTGGCGAAAAGAACCTCGCCATCGCGCGCATCTGCCGCGTACACGGCGGCATCCAGCCCATCAAGCACCGCTTCCAGGCGCTCACGGGCCCCGCCGTCCGCCGCCGCCTCAGTCGTCGTTTCTGTGTCATTCATGCCGCATCCCGCGTGATCGCGCCAGCTTGGCAGAGCATCGAGCGCGTCTACTGGCGGCGCGGCGAACCGTCAACCCCGCGAGGTGATCACATTGGTTGCGGAAACGTTTCCGCAACTGTGCATAAAAATAAACACAAATATCATACAAGAAAACATTAATACTTTCCAACAATATCCAGTAACCACGCGGGTTCGATTTTAGTTGCGGAAACGATTTTATAAAAAATGAAGGGCAAGCGCCACTGCGCCAGTAACCACAATGCCTTGTCCAGTCAGGGCGACGACGATGTAAGTGTGTCACGAGCGGGATTGCGCATCAGCCATTCCCTCAAACTGCGCGCCGCCCATAGGCCATGAGGCAAGGTTGGGCTGGGCGCACCGCCCGACGGGTCAAGGTTGTTTCAGACAAGGCAGGACGGTTGCCAATGGCAAGAACAGCGCCAGCGAAGAGTCGGGCAGAGCAATGAAGCCATGATGCCGGTAGAAGGCCGCTGCGGTCTCATCCTTGGCGTCCACCATCAAGGCATAGGCGGCAATCTCCGACCGTGAGGTACGGTCGAGCGCATCGGCCAGTAGCGCCCCGCCCAGACCTTGCCCCTTGAATGCCCGATCGACTGCCAGGCGGCCCATGCGCACCGCTGGCACGGTCGGATAGCGAGGCAGCTTTTTGCCAGCGCTGGCCGGAAGGCCGGACAGCAGCAGACTTGCCGACGCCAGGGTGTAGTAGCCCGCGATGGATTGTCCGTCAGCCAGCGCCACGAAACAGGCCGCCACGCGGCGGCGAACGTCCTGGGTGACTTGTTCCCGGAAGTAGCAGTCTAGCGGTTCGGAACCGCTGCTGAACGCAGCGCGGTCATACGCGGCATCCAGCGGCGCAACGCGAAACAGCACACTCATTGAGCACGCAACAGCTTGTTGCGACGAGAGAAGGCGCGTTCCAGGGCCGGCGATGGCACCGGCGGCGACAGCAGCGCCTGTGCAAAGCACGCTTGATCGGCCAAAGACAGGCGGATGACTTCGGCTTGCTCAATGGCGTGTTGTGCCGCGTCCTGGACGGCGGCAATCACGAAGTCGGTGAGGGTGCGCCCCTGAAGTTCAGCGGCGCGCTTGAGCATCGAATGCAGATCGGTGCTGATGCGGGCTTCGAGACGGGCGGTAGCTGCGGGCATGGTTTTATCCTCCTGACCCAATAATACGGCAAATTGCCGTACAAAGTCAATTAATTCCCGTCCCGACTTTCCCAACAAATTGAAAACAAACGAATAATTAGATGGTGCCCCGGAGAGGATTTGAACCTCCAAGCCTTGCGGCACTTGATCCTAAGTCAAGCGTGTCTACCAGTTTCACCACCGGGGCAAGGAAATCTGTGGATTTTATCCGTTCGCGCACCCTCCTCCAAGCGGCCCGTGCGCCGTTTTGAACTGTCAATGCCGAGCGATTCGCTATACTGCCGCATACTTTCCCCATTCGGATGCGCTTCTCTACGTCATGTCCATCGACCATTACGAAAATTTCCCGGTTGCCTCCTTCCTCCTGCCCGCCCACTTGCGGGAACCGATCGAGGCCATCTACACCTTCGCCCGCAGCGCCGACGACATCGCCGATGAAGGCGACGCCTCTGCCGAGCAACGCCTGAAACAGCTCGCCACCTACCGCCACGCGCTCGACGCCATCGAGACGGAAGGCGTGGCGGCCGCGCGCGGACTACCGCCATTCTTCGCTCGCCTCACCCGCTGCATCATCGAGCATCACCTGCCGCTGAAGCCTTTCCACGACCTGCTTGACGCTTTCCGGCAGGATGTCACCAAGAAACGTTACGAAGATTTCACCGATCTTCTCGATTATTGCCGGTGCTCGGCCAACCCCGTCGGACGCCTGCTGCTCTCGCTGTACGGCGCGACCGCGCGCGAAAACTTTCCGTTCTCCGACTGCATCTGCACCGGCTTGCAACTGACAAATTTCTGGCAGGACGTGGCGTCGGACTGGAACAAGGGGCGCATCTACCTGCCACGCCAGGATCTGGCCCGCTTCGACATTTCAGAGACGGACATTGCCGCGTCCCGCTGCGACGAACGCTGGCAAGCACTGCTCGCTTTTGAGGTGGCGCGCGCACGCGCGACGCTGAACGCAGGCGCGCCGCTCGCCCGCCGCCTGCCCGGTCGCATCGGCTGGGAATTGCGCCTGATCGTGGGGGGAGGCCTGCGCATTCTCGACCGCATCGAGGCCGTCGGCTACGATGTGTTTGCCCGGCGTCCCCGCCTCGGGTTCGCCGATAAGCTGTCCGTGGCGTGGTACGCCCTGAACTATCCGCGCCCACGCGCATGACGCCACATCAGTATTGTCAGGACAAGGCCGCCACTGGCGGGTCGAGTTTTTATTACAGCTTTCTGTTTCTCGATCCAGCGCGGCGACGGGCCATCACTGCGCTCTACGCTTTTTGCCGTGAGGTCGACGACACGGTCGACGAGTGCCGCGATCCGGCGCTCGCACACGCCAGGCTCGAATGGTGGCGGCAGGAGATCGCCCGCGTTTTCACGGGTGAGGCGACCCATCCGGTCGGGTTGGCCTTGCAGGACGTACGCGGCCATGCCGAACTTTCACGCGAGCGCCTGTTTGAGATCATCGACGGCATGGCGATGGATTTACAACATAGCCGCTATCCCGATTTCCCCGCCCTGCAAGACTATTGCTACCACGTCGCCAGCACCGTCGGGCTGCTCGCCGCCGTTATTTTTGGGTACGACGATGCACGCACGCTCAAATACGCCCACGACCTCGGCATTGCGTTGCAACTCACCAACATCATCCGCGACGTCGGCGAGGATGCCCGCCGTGGCCGCATCTACCTGCCAGGCGATGAGTTGCAGCGGTTCGATGTCCCCGTCGCCGATCTGCACGCCGCCCGCTACAGCGACAATTTCCGCGCCCTGATGGCTTTCCAGGCCGAGCGCGCCGAATCCTTCTACGAACGGGCATTCGACAGCCTGCCCACCGCGGATCGCAAAAGGCAACGTCCGGGGCTGATCATGGCGACGATCTACCGCAGCCTGTTGCGCGAAATCGCCCGGGACGGCTTCCTCGTGCTCGACCGCCGCACCTCGCTCACCCCCTTGCGCAAGGTCTGGCTCGCCGGATTGACCTGGCTGAAAGGCTGAAAACGATGAAGCGCGAAGCCGCCATCGTCGGCGCTGGCTATGCGGGTTTGGCCTGCGCAGTGGAACTGGCGCGCCAGGGCGTCGAAGTCACCGTGTTCGAGCGCTCGCGCACCCTGGGCGGACGGGCGCGCGTGGTGCATAAAGATGGCTGGACGGTCGACAACGGCCAGCACCTGCTTCTGGGCGCTTACAGCGAACTCACCCGCCTGTTGCGCCTCACCGGCGTGTCGCCGCGCTGGCTCGAACGTCTGCCGCTCACGCTCCACGTTCCCGGACAACTGCATCTGCGCGCCGCCGCCCTGCCCGCCCCAGCCCATCTGGCGGTGGGACTCGCGCGCGCACACGGTCTGGGCTGGCGCGAGCGTTTTGCCCTGTTCGCGCTATTGCGTTATCTCAAACGCCGCCGCTTTCAGCTTCCCGCCACGACAAGCGTCATTGATCTGCTCACTGCCTGCCGCCAGCCCGCAAAACTGCGCAATCTGGTATGGGAGCCGCTGTGCCTGGCCGCGCTCAACACCCCCGCGCCGGAAGCCTCGGCCCAGGTTTTCGCCAACGTGCTGCGCGATACGCTGGCAGCCTCCGCCGCCGCGAGCGAATTACTGATTCCCCGCGTCGATCTTTCCGAGCTTTTCCCGGTGCCTGCGGCCCGCTACCTCGCCACCCGCGATGGACGTATCTTCACCCGCAACGCTATCGCCGCCATCGCGCCGAACGGCGCAGGCTTTCGCCTCGACGGCGATCCCGGCGAGCACTCGTGGCCGCATGTCGTCATCGCTGCCGCGCCCCATCATGCCGCACCGTTGCTCGCTTCCACCGGAGCGTGTCCCGCGCTCGCGTCCCAGATCGCCGCCCTGTCTTCCGAGCCGATCGCCACTATTTACCTCGCGCTCGGCGTCGGCGTGCGCCTACCCGCGCCGATGATCGGCCTTGCCAGCGGCCCGGCGCAGTGGGCCTTCGATCGGGGTCGATGCGGCGGCCCCGAAGGGTTGATCGCCGCCGTCATCAGCGCCTGCCGGGAAGCCGACGTGAGAGACCACGATGCCTTGATCGTCGCAGTGCTTGCCCAGCTCGAACGTGAACTCGGCTGTCGCCTGCCCCGGACGCAATGGGCGCAGGTCATCGTCGAAAAACGTGCGGCCTTCGCCTGCCGGCCCGGACTTTCGCGGCCCAGCGTCGTCACGCCGCTGCCTGGCCTGTGGCTGGCCGGAGATTACGTCGACAGCAATTATCCGGCTACGCTGGAAGCTGCCGTGCGCACGGGAGTCGAGTGCGCGCGGCGTATCGTGGCGGACATGGCGCGATAATTCCGCCCTGATGTGCAAGATGGTGACGCGCCGGGACGACGAAACAGGGGCAAAACACGCAGGTCTTGCCACTTCGCGCCACATCCCTCCGGGAAAAGGCTTTTCGATGCGTTCTGGGAATGGACGCGGCGCGGCTGTCAGACAACCTGATAGACGCGCAGATCGAAACTCTTGCCCCTCAGCGCGCTCGCCAAGGGCCGCAATTTGTGGACGACGGAACCTTTCGCAAAAACAAACAGCGGATCGTCGTCGCCCAGACTGCCCACGGGGCCGACGAGACGGATCGCCTCACCGCGGCGCACCGGGTCGCAGGCGAACAGTTCGCGCGCGACGCGACCGTCATCCACCTGGGCGAGATCGGGTCTGTCCGACAAGGTTGCAATACCGATTTCGGTGTAGGACTCCGCTATCCGCACACGGCGTACAATTCCAATATGCCAACGGGTTCCTTCCTCAGGGCAGAACGCAACCAGATCGCCAGCCGCCGGCGCCCCTCCCTGAATGTGGATCGACGCCGTCGCACCCACGCCGCCGCGGCTCAGGTCGGTGACGCGCCAGACGCCCGTCCCCAGGGCGACAGCTTCCGGCGCATCGCCGCGCAAAAGGCTCTTGGTCTCGTCATAACCGCCCACCACGTTCAGGCGAATATCGAAGGGATAGCGCCGGAACCGCCGCATCGGCGGGCTGGACGACCACTGCCGCCGCAAATGGGCCACGGCGGCCCGCAATTCCTCCAGATCCGTTTTGCCCAACCCTGAGGGACGCTGCCCATGAGTCAGATCGCCATGTATATCGGACAACATGTCCGCCGCCGATACGGTCACGAAGCGCCAGCCCTCGAAAGGCGCGGCGCGCGCCAACCGCACCGGTACGCTGCGGTGCGCCACGTCGACCCCGTAAAGCGCGGCGTCCGTGTATTCGCGCACGAGAAGCAGGGACGGCAATATCAAGTCGATCAGTTGCGCGATGGCGAACCCCGCCTTCAGCATTTGCTGATCCAGCGCGGCAGCATGGTAAGCGACTGCCCGCAGATATTCGCGCGCCACCGTGTCGCCTTCCCCTGTCACCTGCAATGCCTCGTCATGCGCGGTGACGAACAATTCTCCGAGCCAGGCCCACAACCCGGCATCGGAAGTATGGCGATCGACGAGATCCCACCTGACCGCCTCAGCGGCGGCCCGCGCCAGCACCGTGGCGGACACCACCCCCGGCGAGGCCCGGTCGACGACCCGCAGGGCGTCGACGACCTCGCGCATCGACAAGCGCGCCGCCATCGACCAGCGCGCCCGATCCGGCCCGGTTTCCCGCTCGGGACAGAGGAGCGCGAGCGCATCGAGAAAACTCTCCAGGGCGGACGCGGCCTGCGCCGCCATGGGCAGCGCAGAGTTCTCCAGACGCAAGGCCTCGATATACCGTTTCGCTGCGGCCGCGATCCCCCCGGCACGATTGACGCGCGTCACACCCTCATTGCCGGAAACCGGGTTGGAGGATTCGTCCATGTCTATTGTCGCCATTTCTTGACCCCGTTCAGCGCCCGGATAAAGATAGAATTCAACAGTTTCAACCGGGAGCCGCAGTGAAACAATACCTAGACCTGATGCGCCACGTTCTCGAACACGGCGACGAAAAACCCGACCGCACCGGCACCGGCACCCTGTCGGTCTTCGGCTGGCAAATGCGCTTTCCGCTCCGGGCGGGATTTCCACTGCTTACCACGAAGAAACTCCACACGCGCTCGATCATCCACGAATTGTTGTGGTTTCTGCAAGGTGACACCAACATCCGCTACCTGAAAAATAACGGTGTCTCGATCTGGAACGAATGGGCGGACGAAGCCGGAGAACTGGGGCCCGTCTATGGCAAGCAATGGCGGCGCTGGGAAGGCGGCGACGGTCGCAGCATCGACCAGATCGCCACGCTCGCCACCAGTCTGAAAAACAATCCCGATTCCCGCCGCCATCTCGTCACGGCGTGGAACCCAGGCGAAATCGAACGCATGGCCCTGCCCCCGTGTCACATCCTGTTCCAGTTTCATGTCGCCAACGACAGATTATCGTGTCAACTCTACCAGCGTAGCGCCGACATTTTCCTGGGTGTACCGTTCAACATCGCTTCTTACGCCCTGCTCACCCTGATGATGGCGCAGGTCTGCGGCTATCGGCCCGGCGATTTCATCTGGACAGGGGGCGATTGCCACTTGTATCTCAACCATATCGAACAGGCCCGCGAACAACTCGCGCGCGCGCCGCGCGCGCTGCCGACCATGACAATCAACCCGGTGATCGAGGATATTTTTGCCTTCCGCTTCGAGGATTTCACTTTGAGCGGCTACGATCCCCATCCCCACATCAAGGCCCCGGTGGCCGTATGAGCGCGCCCACAATCACCCCTGAAATCGTCATCATCGCCGCCGTCGCCCGCAACGGCGTGATCGGGCGCGACAACGCCCTGCCTTGGCGGCTGAAGGCCGATCTCGCCCGCTTTCGCGCCCTCACGCTCGGGCATCCGGTGTTGATGGGACGCAAGACCTGGGAATCGCTTGGCCGGCCACTGCCCGGACGCCGCAACCTCGTGCTTACCCGGCAGCCGGACTATGTCGCGCCGGGGGCGGAAATCTTCCCGTCCGCCAACGACGCCCTGGCCGTTGTCGCCGACGCGGCGCGCGTGTTCGTGATCGGCGGCGCGGAAATCTACAGCACCCTGCTGGCGAGGGCGGATACGCTGCTCCTGACCGAAGTTGCCGCCGAAGTGGAAGGCGGCGCCCGCTTTCCCGCTTTCGAGCGCACCCGTTTCAGGGAAATCTCCCGCCAGCCCAGCCCCGCCGACGCAGACAACGAATATGCGACTGAATTCGTCGAGTATCGCCGCATCCAGTGACAACTCACCGGCCTTGTCCGAAAGCAATTTTCGCGGCACACCCTGAAATGAAAAGCGCGGAGGAAAACCTCCGCGCTTTTTGCATCTTGCGCTACAGCAACGGCTCGCCGGCCTGACTCAGCCTTGCGGCTGCTTGCGGTTGGCGGCCAGCAACTCCGGACGTTCTTCCAGCCACAAGCGTACCCGCTGCGCATCGACGACACGCATGTTGCGACCATTCGCGTCCATCAGCACGATCACCAACGGCTGCCCGCCCATCCACGCCTGCATCACCAGGCAACGCCCGGCTTCGCTGATGTATCCCGTCTTGGAAACGCCGATATTCCAATCCGGATTCTTGACCAGCCCATTGGTGTTGCGAAAACGCTTCACCTGCCCCTCAATGTCGACATACCGCTCGGTGGTGGTGGTGAATTCGCGGATCAACGGATAACGGGCCGCCGCCATCACCATCTGGGAAAGATCGCGCGGGCTGGAAACGTTGCGCGGCGTCAGCCCAGTGCTGTCGTAAAAATGTGTATCGTTCATGCCAAGCAGGCGGGCCTGGGCATTCATCGCTTCCACGAAGGCGGTGCGTCCGCCCGGGTAGTTGCGCGCCAGCGCCGAGGCGGCGCGGTTTTCCGACGACATCAGCGCCAGTTGCAGCATTTCCTCACGCGTCAGGCGGGTTCCCACACCCAGCCGGGAACCGGTGCCTTTCAGATAATCAATATCGTCTTCGGTGATGGTGAGGCTTTCATTCAGGCTGCTGTGCGATTCAAGCACCACGATCGCCGTCATGAGCTTGGTGATTGAGGCGATCGGCATCACATGGCGGGCGCCCTGCTGAAGCAGCACTTCGCCCGTGCCCTGATTGACGACGTAGAAGGCCGACGAACTCAGCCGGGGCTGACCAAATGCGTCCAGTCTGACGGTAAGCGGTTCGTCCTCAATCTGGATACGGGCAATACGGGCGCGGGCAGCCTGCCTTCTTGCTGCGGCCAGTTTCCCTGTGAGCACACGCTTACCTCGCGCCGTGAGCCTGGCGGCATTCCGACCGGCACGCGCAACTTTGCCCGCTTTTTTGCCAAGCGCTTTCTTCCGGGCCAGTTCTGTCGGCGCAGGCTTGCACGCCTTCGTTTTCGCCACCCCGGCACACTTGGCGGGAGCCGCCATGGCAGGGGCGCTCCCCACCACAGAAACGACCAGCGCCAGCAAGGCTGCAAACAGGATACGAGGCTTCATGGCCACCTCTCTCAGTCAAGGGGTTTCTGGTAACCCGCAGCAAAATAACAGGATACCGAAACTTTTTAAAGCTGTTTCAAGCAAAAGACATCTTCATTTTAGCATATTTCAACCCGCATCGACAGTGCCGTAGTGTCAAAAATCACACTGAACACCGTCCTGTGTGGCGACCCGCCCGACAGCTTCAGCCGATCTGGTTTCCCGCCTCGACCACGGTCAGCGCGGTCATGTTGATAATCCTGCGCACTGTTGCAGAAGATGTCAACACATGAACTGGCCGGGCCGCGCCAAGCAGGATCGGCCCCACCGTCACGCCCCCGCCTGAGGCGACTTTCAGCAGATTGAAAGCGATGTTGGCTGCGTCCAGGGTCGGAAAGATCAGCAGATTGGCTTCTTCGCGCAGGCCGGCGCCCGGAAGGAGATGCAGGCGCTGGCGGACGTCGAGCGCCGCATCGCCTTGCATTTCGCCTTCGACTTGAAGGTCGGGATGGCGCTCGTGCAGCAGACGCAAGGCGGTGCGCATTTTCAGCGCGCTCGGGGTGTCCGCCGTGCCGAAAGACGAGTGCGACAGCAGGGCGACCCTCGGTTCCAGTCCGAAACGCCGTACTTCTTCCGCCGCCAGCACGGTCATTTCGACGATCTGTTCAGATGTCGGATCGTAGTTGACGTTGGTGTCCGCGAGAAAGAGCGTCCGACCAGGGACGTTCAGCACGTTGACCGTGTAATAGTGATTCACACCGCGACGACGGCCCACCGTGGCCTCGACGTTGGCGAGATGCTTGCGATGCACGCCGTCGGTGCCGCAAAGAAAGCCGTCGCCGTAGCCAAGCACGAGCATCAGCGCACCGATCAGGGTAGGATTGCGGCGCAGCCGCTTGCGCGCTTCGTCCTCCGTGATGCCGCGCCGTTCCATGAGACTGTGGTAACGCTGCCACATTTCATCGAAGTGCGGGTTGTGGCCCGGATCGATGATTTCGTAGTGCAGCACGGGGTTCATGCGCAGGCCAAGGCGGTCGATGGCACCGATAATCGCTTCCGTGCGCCCGATCAGGATCGGCCACGCCATGCCTTCGTCGATGACGGTGCGCACCGCCCGCAACACCCGTTCGGATTCGCCCTCGGCGAAAACGATGCGTTGCGGCGCGTTGCGGGCGGCGGCGAATACCGGCTTCATCAACATGCCGGAGTGCCAGACAAAGTTGTTGAGCTGGGTGCGGTAGGCGTCCCAGTCGGTGATCGGTCGCGTCGCCACGCCCGAGGCGATCGCCGCCTCGGCCACTGCCGGCGCGATTTTGACGATGAGCCGGGGGTCGAACGGGCGCGGGATGATGTAGCTGACCCCAAAGCCGTCCACCCTCTCGCCATAGGCGGAGGCCACGATGTCGCTTTGCTCGACACGCGCCAGTTCGGCGATTGCCCGCACCGCCGCGAGTTTCATCTCGTCGGTGATGGTGGTCGCGCCCACGTCCAGCGCCCCCCGAAAAATGAACGGGAAGCAGAGCACGTTGTTGACCTGGTTCGGGTAATCCGAACGCCCGGTGGCGATGATAGCGTCGTCGCGCACCTCCTTCACCTGACCGGGCATGATTTCCGGGGTCGGATTGGCCAGAGCCAGAATCAGCGGTCTGGCCGCCATTTTCGCCACCATCTCACCTTTGAGCACACCGCCGACCGATAGCCCCAGAAAAATATCGGCCCCCTCGATGACTTCGCCAAGGCTGCGGGCGTCGGTTTTCTTGGCGTAGCGCGTCTTGATCGGATCCATCAGCGTCGTGCGGCCCTCGTAGACCACGCCTTCGATGTCCGTCACCCAGATGTTCTCCACCGGAATGCCGAGCATCACCAGCAGATCGAGACAGGCCAGCGCCGCCGCGCCTGCACCCGAGGTGACGAGCTTGACCTGTTTCAGATCCTTGCCCTGCATGTGCAGGGCGTTGAGAACCGCCGCGCCAACCACAATCGCGGTGCCATGCTGGTCGTCGTGGAAGACTGGAATTTTCATGCGCTCGCGCAGTTTCTTCTCGATGTAGAAGCACTCGGGCGATTTGATGTCTTCGAGGTTGATGCCGCCGAAAGTCGGCTCCAGTGCGGCGACGATGTCGATCAGGCGATCGGGGTCGGACTCGTTGATTTCGAGGTCGAACACGTCAATGCCGGCGAACTTCTTGAACAGCACGCCCTTGCCTTCCATGACCGGTTTGGCGGCGAGCGCGCCGATGTTGCCCAACCCCAGCACGGCGGTGCCGTTGGTGATGACGCCAATCAGGTTGGCGCGCGCAGTGAGGCTGGCGGCCTCGCCCGGATCGGCCACGATGGCGTCGCAGGCAGCTCCCACGCCGGGTGAATAGGCCAGCGACAGGTCGCGCTGATTGGTCAGCGCCTTGGTCGGCGTCACCGCGATTTTGCCGGGCAGGGGAAGCCGGTGATAGTCGAGCGCCGCAGCGCGTAACAGTTCGTCCATGTGTGCTGCGTCCTTCTTGGTGACTGCGTGGGGCGGCGGGAGCGTTCCCGCCGCGAGACTGGATCGCTATTGTACAAAAGCAAAGAAAATAGCCCACCGCCCGTTACATGCGCGGTGGGCCAAACGAGGAAAAATTATCCGGTCTGTCCGAAAACGTCCCGCCTCACGCCGCCAGCGCCGTGCTTCCCTTGCTGCGTCCGGCGGCGGTCAAACGCTGTTTCATCGACAGCACGCGGTTGGCGTAGGCCGCGCCGGGGTCGTTCAGCGCCCCGCCGTAGTATTGCAAAGCGGCTTGCAAGCTGCCGTAGCGGCGCAAGCCCTCGCGCAACACTTGCGCCCCGACCCGCACGTTGAGTTCGGGATCGAAAAGCGCGTCCTTGCCGGCCCCCGCGCCAATCTTGTCCATGTGATAGCGCGGGATCACCTGCATCAGCCCCTGCGCACCGACCTGGCTTTCGGCGAACGGATTGAAGCTCGATTCCACCGCGATCATCGCCACCAGCAGCATGGGATCGACACCGAAGCGGCGACCAGAGTCCTCGGCGGCGCGCAAGGCGGGTTCGATCGCCACAGCCGAAACCTTGTAGCGCCGCGACAGCCAGCCGCTCACCTGCGCCATTTCGCGCGAAAGTTTCCGCGCTTCGTTTACGCCCGCCCCAGCATCCGTCCCGGACATCGCCCGCCCGAGGTCGGCATGAAAAAGGTAGAACACAACCGCCAGCCCTGTGGCGAACAGGCTGACGCGACCGAAACGGCGCGCCGTGCGGCGGGAAAAGAAAGCAAAAATGCGGTGACTCATGTTGGCGTTATCCTCCTGGTCAAGGGGGTGCGCCGCCTGGCGCAAAGCATGCAAAAGCGCGGATACGGATTGTTGCACCGCAGCAAAATTCTATTCTAACGTCTGAATTGACATAGATCAACCAAAAAGATTCCCCACGGGAGCGAGCATGTTGCAAACAGGCGTCGGATCGCCCGCAATGGCGGGGCTTGCGTGCGGATGCGCAGCGCCGCCAGCGGTTACGGGCGAGGGCCGAGGCGCGCCCAGTCGAAAAACGGCCCTGGATCGGTCTTGCGACCGGGCGCGATATCGGAATGCCCTGCAACGTCGCACCCCGGATAATGCCGCGCCAGCCGCCGAAGGAGCGCCGCCAGGGCAACGTACTGGCTTTCCTCGAACGGCAGCGTGTCGCAGCCTTCGAGTTCGATGCCGAGTGAAAAATCATTGCACCGCTCGCGTCCTTTCCATATTGACGCCCCGGCGTGCCAGGCACGGTTTGCTGTGGAAACGAACTGGATCAGTTCGCCATCGCGGCGGATGAAAAAGTGCGACGACACCCGCAGGTGGCGAATACCCTCGTAGTAAGGATGCGCCGTCGGATCAAGCCGGTTGGTGAAGAGTTCGATCACACCGGGGCCGTCGAATTCGTCCGGCGGCAGACTGATGGCGTGGATCACGATCAGGCTGACGCGTTCGCCTTCGGGACGGGCATCGAAATTGGGCGATTCAATCCGCTTCACCCCACGCAACCAGCCTTGCCGCATCCCCTGTTCCTCCATCCGCATCCGTCAGAATTTATTATTGTGCCCACATGCCGGGTCAGGCGCAAAATCCCGACGGCGCATCCAACCATCGTGTATTCCAATATCATTTACCGGCGACTGGCTTACAATACGTCCTCACCTTCCTGTGAACATGTCAATGTCCTGCAAACGCCCAATATTCGAGTCCAAGTTCTGCCCGCCGCAGGAGCTTGCCGCGCGCGCCGCCAGGCTACCGCGCCCTCTGGTGTTTACCAATGGCTGTTTTGACATTCTCCATCGCGGCCACGTCACTTACCTTGCGCGCGCACGCGCCCTGGGCGCAGCGCTGGTGGTGGCGATCAACAGCGACGATTCGGTGCGCCGGCTCGGCAAGGGCGCGGATCGGCCACTGAACCCGCTCGCAGATCGCCTCGCAGTCATCGCCGCGCTGGAGAGCGTCGATCTCGTCACTTGGTTCGAGGAAGACACACCGCTCGCCCGCATCCTCGAAGCCCGCCCAGAGGTGCTGGCGAAGGGCGGCGACTGGCCGGCGGAGGCCATCGTCGGCGCACCCGAAGTGCACGCCTGGGGCGGCAGCGTGCATTCGATCCCGTTCGAGGTCGAACGCTCCACCTCCGCACTCGTCGAACGCATCCGCGCCACGGGCGCACCCTGCCCATGAGCCGCGACGCGCGCGACATTCTCGCCCACGTCTTCGGCTACGACGCTTTTCGCGGCGAACAACAAGAAATCATCGAGCACGTCGCCAGCGGCGGCGACGCCCTCGTGCTGATGCCCACCGGCGGCGGCAAGTCGCTGTGCTACCAGATTCCGGCTCTGATGCGGCCCGGCACGGCCATCGTGGTCTCGCCGCTCATCGCGCTCATGCACGACCAGGTGAGCGCGCTCAAGGAAGCCGGCGTGGCGGCGGACTATCTTAATTCCAGCCTCGATGCCGGTACGGCGCGCGCCACCGAACGCGCCCTCCACGAAGGCAGTCTCGATCTGCTCTACGTCGCCCCCGAGCGCCTGATGACACCGAGGTTTCTCGACCGGCTCGACCATCTGCGCGACACCGAGAAACTCGCCCTTTTCGCTATCGACGAGGCGCATTGCGTCTCGCAATGGGGACACGATTTCCGCCCCGAATACCTGCAACTGTCGATTCTGCCCGACCGCTATCCGGCGATTCCGCGCATCGCGCTCACCGCCACCGCCGACCGCCAAACCCGCGACGAAATCGTGCAACGCCTGCATCTGGAGACGTCGCGACGCTTCATCTCCAGTTTCGACCGGCCCAACATCCGCTACACCGTCGTGGAAAAAAACGACCCGCGCCGCCAGTTGCTCAACTTTATCCGCGACGAAATCCATCCCCAGTCTTCGCGCGCGGCGGGCATCATCTACTGCCTGTCGCGACGCAAGGTCGAGGAAACCGCCGCCTGGTTGCAGGAACAAGGCATCGCCGCCCTGCCCTACCACGCCGGGCTGCCCACCGACATCCGCGCCACGCACCAGAACCGTTTCCTGCGCGAAGACGGCCTCGTGATGGTGGCGACGATCGCGTTTGGCATGGGCATCGACAAACCCGACGTGCGCTTCGTCGCTCATCTCGATCTGCCGCGCTCGATCGAAGGCTATTACCAGGAAACCGGGCGCGCCGGGCGCGACGGCCAGCCGGCGCGGGCGTGGATGGCATGGAGCGCGCAGGACGTGGTCAGCCAGCGCCGCATGATCGACGCCGGCGATGGCGTGGAAGACCACAATTACGAGACTTACCGCCGGCTTGCCCGCAACCGGCTCGATGCCCTGGTCGGCCTTGCCGAAACCACCACCTGCCGCCGCCAGCATCTGCTCGCCTATTTCGGCGAGGAATCCCCCCCTTGCGGCAATTGCGACAACTGCCTCGAACCGCCCCAGTCCTGGAACGCCACCGAGGCCGCGCGCAAGGCGTTGTCCTGCGTCTATCGCACTGGCCAGCGCTATGGGGCCGGACACCTGATCGACGTACTGCGCGGCGAACTCACCGACAAAGTACGGGATCGCGGGCACGAAAGCCTCTCCACTTTCGGCATCGGCAACGATCTCGACGAAAAACGCTGGCGCATGGTGTTCCGCCAGCTCATCGCCCATGAGTTCATCAGCGTCGACCACGAACGCTACAACGCGCTGGCGCTCACCGATGCGGCCCGTCCCCTGCTGCGCGGCGAAGTCGACTTCCTGATCCGGGTGGCTCCGGAACAGGCCCGCAAAGCCAGAACCCGGCACAAGGCGACGACCCACGATATTCCCGGCGGCGTACCGACCACCCTGTTCGACCGTCTGCGCGCTTGGCGCGCCGCCACCGCGCAAACGCGCAATGTGCCCGCCTACGTCATCCTGCACGACGCCACCTTGCGCGACATCGCCATCGCCCGACCCGGCGCGTCCGGCGATTTGCGGCAAATTTCAGGCATCGGCGACCACAAGCTCGAAGCCTACGGCAAGGAAATACTGGAAATCGTGGCGGCGTGCGGATAGCGCTGCCTTTCCACAATTGCGTGCAAGGCGCGGTGCTTTGTCGAAAACGAGGAATGCGTCCAGTGGGCTTTTCAGCGCTACCCGATTTTGCAACACTGCGGCATGAGCGCTCACCCATCCTTTCTCGCCGTGCGCGGCGAAGTCGTTCACTTCACCGCCGATCCCGCCGAGCAGGGCGAATCCGCCTGTGAGCACATCCCCGACGGGCTGCTCGTCATCTCAGACGGTCACGTTCTGCATTGCGGCCCGGCCAATGCGTTGCTGCCGAATCTCCCGACCGATGCGCGTCATTTCGACTATCGCGGCAAGCTGATCCTGCCCGGCTTCATCGACACCCACACGCATTACGCGCAAACCGCCGCACTCGCCAGCCACGGCGAACAACTCACCGCCTGGCTGGAGAAATACACCTTTCCTGCCGAACGCCAGTTCGCCAATCCCGCCCATGCCGCCGCCGAGGCGAATTTTTTCTGCGATCAACTGCTGCGCAATGGCACCACCACGGCGATGGCCTTCGCCACCGTGCATCCGGCATCGGTCGACGCTATCTTCGCGGCGGCGCACGCGCGCCAGATGCGCCTCATCGCCGGCAAGGTGTTGATGGATCGCAATTGCCCCGCCTACCTGCACGAGGACGCCGACACGGGCGACGCCCACACCCGGGCGCTGATCGAAAAATGGCATGGACGCGCGCGCCTCGCCTACGCCGTGACGCCCCGTTTTGTCCCGACTTCCACCCCGGAACAACTGCGGCGCATCGGGCGGCTGCTCGCCGACATTCCCGGACTATACCTGCAATCGCACCTCGCCGAGCAGCGCGCGGAAGTGGCCTGGGTAGCAAAACTGCACCCGGAGGCGCGCAGCTATCTCGATGTCTACGAACGCCACGGCCTGCTCGGCGCGCGCAGTCTCTACGCCCACTGCATCTGGCTCGACGATGAAGACCGCCGCCGCATGGCCCTGCACGGCGCGGCAGTGAGCTTTTGCCCCACCTCCAACCTGTTCCTCGGCTCCGGCCTGTTCGATCTCGCCAGGGCGCGTCAATTCGGGCTGCGGGTCGGACTCGGCACCGACATCGGCGCAGGCACCAGTTTTTCCCTGCTGCAAACGCTCAACGAAGCCTACAAGGTGCTGCAACTAGGCGGACAGACGCTCACGCCCGAGCAGGGCTTCTACATCGCCACGCTCGGTGGCGCGCGCGCCCTCTGCCTGGATGAATTCATCGGCAGCTTCGCCGCCGGGCGCGAAGCCGATTTCATCGTCCTCGACCCGAAGGCCACGCCATTGCTGGAGTACCGCATGTCCCGCGCCACCACGCGCACGGAACGGCTGTTCGTGCTGATGACGCTCGGCGACGACCGCTGTGTGGCCGCCACCCACATCCTCGGCGAACCCGCGTCTACCCGTCATACCTGACCCTGACGATTTCTACTTCCCGCACGCCTGCCGGGCTGGCGAAGCGCACCATGTCGCCCTCATGCGCCTTGAGCAGGGCGCGGGCGAGCGGCGATATCCAGCTGATTCTGCCAGCGGCGACGTCGGCTTCGTCGATGCCGACGATCTGCCAGTTCTGTTCGAGGGTCTCGGCATCGCCGGCATCGCAGATCGTCACCGTGGCCCCGAAAAACACTTGATCGCAACCTTGTTGCGCACGGGGATCGACGACTTCGGCATTGTCGATGCGCTTACTCAGGAAGCGGAGACGGCGGTCGATTTCGCGCAGACGCTTTTTGCCGTAGATGTAGTCGCCGTTCTCCGAACGGTCGCCGTTGCCAGCGGCCCAGGACACGATCTCCACGATTTTCGGACGCTCGACGCGCAGAAGCTGTTCGAGTTCCTCGCGCAGCGCCTGGTAGCCGCGCGGCGTCATGTAGTTTTTGCTGCCCGGCGGCAGACGCAGCGAAGGCGACAATTCTTCTTCGTCGTCGCCCTCGGATTCCTTGACGAAAGCCTTGTTCATGATCCGTTCCGCTCGAATGGGCCGATGTTAACCGGATTCTTCCGGGACGGCGATTGTTTTCCCGCCTGTGGACACATACCATAGCCACGGGTAAAACCCGCCCGTCGACATGCCCGAGGCCATGATGAACGACGATATTTTCGATACAACCGGGACGCTGCATGAGCGTCTCGCACGCTTGCACGATGAACACCGCGATCTCGACGACGCCATCGCCCGCCTGGCCGAATCCCAGACCGGCGATGAGTTGCTCGTGCGACGAATGAAAAAGCGCAAGCTGGCGCTCAAGGATCGCATCAGCGCGCTCGAACGCTTGATCGAACCGGACGATCTCGCCTGAAAAAAACGCCGCCGACAGAATCGGAACTGAAACCCGATTCTGCCAGCGCGGTTTGGCGCGTTATTACCCCGCTTTGCCGGCGCGCACGATTTTCCACACCGCCGCCGCCAGCGCATCCAGGTCGGCATGGGTGTTGTAGAGCGCCAGCGATGGGCGCACGGTGGCTTCCAGCCCGAAACGGCGCAGGATCGGCTGGGCACAGTGGTGTCCGGCGCGCACGGCGATGCCTTCCTTGTTGAGCGCGCTGCCGATTTTCACGGTGTCGCGCCCGTCGAGCACAAAAGAAAGTACGCCCGCTTTTTCCGCCGCCTGCCCGATGATGCGCAGCCCAGGTATTTCCGAGAGCAGGCGCGTACCGTACAGGAGCAGGTCGTGTTCGTGGCGGGCGATGTTGTCGATACCGATTCTTTCGACGTATTCCAGCGCCGCGCCCAGCCCCACGGCGTCGGCGATGTTGCCGGTGCCAGCCTCGAAACGCGCCGGAGCGTCCTGGTAGAGCGTGCGCTCGAAGGTGACGTCCTGGATCATGTTGCCGCCGCCTTGCCAGGGATCGGTGGCGTTGAGCAGGTCTTCCCTACCGTAGAGCGCGCCGATGCCCGTCGGGCCGAATACTTTGTGCCCGGAGAACACGAACCAGTCGCAGCCGAGCGCCAGCACGTCAGTACGCATGTGGGAGACGGATTGCGCGCCATCGACCAGGACTTTCGCACCCCTGGCATGCGCAAGCCGCGTCATTTCCGCCGCCGGGGTGACGGTGCCGAGCGCGTTGGATACCTGGGTGAAGGCGACCAGTTTCGTCTTTGGGCCAAGCAGTTTTTCGTACTCGTCGAGACAGACTGCGCCACGACCGTCGACCGGCGCGACTTTCAGCACCGCGCCGGTCTGCGCCGCCAGTTGTTGCCAGGGCACGATGTTGGCGTGGTGTTCGAGCCAGGTGACGAGAATTTCGTCGCCGGGTTTCAGGTTCTGCCGTCCCCAGCTTTGCGCGACAAGGTTGATGCCTTCGGTCGTGCCGCGCACGAACACGATTTCATTGACCGAGCGCGCATTCACAAAACGGCGTACGGTCTCGCGCGCTGCCTCGTAGGCATCGGTCGAGCGCGCCGCCAGTTCGTGCGCGGCGCGGTGAATGTTGGAGTTCTCGTGCGCGTAGAAGTACGCCAACCGGTCGATGACGGACTGTGGTTTTTGCGTGGTGGCGGCATTGTCGAGCCAGACGAGCGGGCGACCATTGACCGTTTCCGCGAGCAGCGGAAAATCCTTACGGACGGCGTGGACGTCGAACGCCTGCCCCGGCACCGCCTGTCCCGCCGAAAAAGCGTTCGGCCCCGGCGCGGGGCGGGTGACAGGCACATCAATGCCGGACGGGAAGGACGGCGTATTGTTCAGAAAATAGTAAGGGGCGACCGTCGGGGCGGGCGGAGTTTTCCAGACCGCCAGTTCCCGGATGTCCGGCAACGGCACATCGAACGGCGTCCGGGCCGCGCCCCCGCCGACGATCGGTTCCGGGCGGGCTTCGTCCAGTTCCAGCGGGGCGGGCGGCGCGTTGAAAAACCGCGCCGCCAACTGCGCCAGTTCCGCTTCGCCGGGCAGGCCCAGGGCTTCGGGCGTGACCGGGGAGGCGTCAGCGATACTGATGTGCGTAGTCATGGTACTTGTCCACTTCCACGTTTTCGAGTACGGCGAGGGCGTCATCCGTCAGCACCGCAAGCGAGCAATAAAGCGAGACCAGGTACGAAGCAATCGCCTTGTGGTTGATCCCCATGAAGCGCACGGACAGGCCCCGGCTCTGTTCGCCCGGCAAGTCGGGCTGATAGAGGCCGACCACGCCCTGCCGGCCCTCGCCCGTGCGCAGCAGCAGGACGCTGCTTTTGCCATCCTTGATTTCTACCTTGTTGCTTGGCACAAGCGGCACGCCGCGCCAGGTGATGAACTGCGAACCGAACAGCGACACGGTGGGAGGCGGCACGCCGCGCCGCGTACATTCGCGCCCGAAAGCGGCGATGGTGCGGGGATGGAGCAGGACGAAGGCTGGTTCTTTCCACACCAGGGAGAGCAGTTCGTCGAAATCGTCCGGCGTCGGCGCGCCGACGAGCGGTTGCAAACGCTGATGCCCGGCGACGTTGTTGAGCAGGCCGTATTCCTGGTTGTTGATGAGTTCGCTTTCCTGGCGCTCTTTGATAATTTCGATGGTGAGCCGCAATTGCTCCTGGATCTGGTTGTGCGGGCTGCTGTAGAGGTCGGAGACGCGGGTGTGCACATCGACCACGGCATTGACTGCACTCAACGCGTATTCCCGGCCCCACTCTTCGTAATCGACAAAGGTCTGGAGCAACTCCTTTTCATCGTTGCGTCCCGAACAGTTCACCGCGATGGCGGACTCGTCCTTGACTTTGTTGACGCGGTAAATGCCCGCCTCGACCCCCACCCATTGCAGGAATTGCGGCAGCCAGCGCGGCGTGATGCGCCCCAGCATGGGCACAGTCTTGGTCGCGTTTGCAAGCGTTCGGGCGGCAACGTCGCCCAGTGCGGTTTGTGCATCATGAATATCGGTCATTCCCATTTCCTCCCGAGTTTCCTCAAACGATCAGATACCGCCACCGGCGGTAAAAACTTCGCTTTGCGCCAATGCCTGCGTGATGTAACTGTTGGGCGGCACGCTGCGCGTGAGCCACACGCTGCCGCCGATGGACGATCCGCGCCCAATGGTGATGCGCCCCAGAAGGGTGGCTCCGGCGTAAATCACCACGTCATCCTCGACAATCGGGTGCCGCGCCCCACCTTTTATCAGGTTACCATTTTCATCGACCGGGAAACGTTTCGCGCCCAGGGTGACGGCCTGGTAGATGCGCACCCGCTCGCCAATGACGGCGGTCTCGCCGATCACCACACCTGTGCCGTGGTCGATGAAGAAGCTGCCGCCAATGCTGGCGCCGGGATGGATGTCGATGCCGGTGGATGAATGCGCGATCTCGGCGATGATCCGCGCAGTGAGCGGCGCGCCGCGCAGGTAAAGCTCGTGCGCGAGGCGGTGGTAGGTGATGGCGACGATCCCCGGGTAGCAGACCAGCACCTCGTCGATGCTGCGCGCCGCCGGATCGCCCTGGAACGCAGCGCGCAGATCGCGGTCAAGCAAATCCCGCACTTTTGGCAACTGCGCCGCGAGCCCTTTTACGGTCGCCGCCGCTTCGGCATCAAGACCGGCGCTTTGCGTCTCCGGGGTCAGGTTGGCGGCAAAACGCAGCTCGCGGCGCACTTCGTCGTACAGGGCGCGCAGCGAACGGTCGAGGGTATGCCCGACGAAATAATCGAGTCCCTCGTCGGTCAGTTCCGGCGCACCCAGCCGGTTGGGAAAGATCGCCGCCGACAGGCCATCGACGATGCCCGCCAGCGCCTTGCGCGACGGCAGCTTGGGCGGTCTGCCGATGCGACTTCTCGTTTGCAGCGAATGCACGCGCAAGGCGCGCAATTCGGAGACCAGTCCGTCGATATCCAGCCGCAGGCCGGAGGACGGCCCGTCGTCAGCGGCGGATTCCCCCTCCTCCGCTGGCAAGGCCGAAAAGGGTTTGCTCACAGCGCGTTACCCGTAGCGTCGAACACGCCCTCGAACAGGACGGACGAAAGATAACGTTCACCGGAATCGGGCAAGATCACCACGATGGTTTTGCCTGCATTTTCGGGCTTTTTCGCCTGACGCACGGCAGCCGCCACCGCAGCCCCGGAGGAAATGCCGGAGAGGATGCCTTCCTCCTTCGCCAGCCGGCGAGCGTAGGCGACGGCTTCGTCGTTGCTCACTTTCTCGATGGCGTCAACGAGCGACAGGTCGAGCACGTCAGGCACGAAACCCGCGCCGATGCCCTGAATCTTGTGCGGGCCGGGTTGCAGGGGCAGCCCCGCCTTTTTCTGCGACAGCACCGGGCTTGCTTCCGGCTCTACCGCCACCGCCTGGATCGCTTTGCCCTTGGTGTTCTTGATGTAGCGGGCCACGCCGGTGATGGTGCCGCCCGTGCCGACGCCGGAGACGAAAATATCGACCTTGCCTTCAGTGTCGTCCCACACTTCCGGGCCGGTGGTCGTTTCGTGGATCGCCGGGTTCGCCGGGTTTTTGAACTGTTGCAGCAGCACGTACCTGCCCGGATCGGAAGCAACAATTTCTTCCGCCCTGGCGACCGCGCCGGACATGCCCTTCGGCCCTTCGGTCAGCACCAGCCTGGCCCCGAAAGCCACCAGCAGCTTGCGCCGCTCGACGCTCATCGTCTCCGGCATCGTCAGCGTGAGAGGAATGCCCTTCGCCGCCGCCACAAAAGCAAGCGCAATCCCGGTATTGCCGGAAGTCGGCTCCACCAGTTCCTTGCCGGGCCCGAGCAGACCGCGCTTTTCCGCGTCCTCGACCAGCGCCACGCCAATCCGGTCTTTCACCGAGTAGGCGGGGTTGCGGCCCTCGATCTTGGCCAGGATGGTGGCCCCGGCGCCATCGGCGATACGGCTGAGACGAACAAGAGGGGTGTACCCGATGGTGCGGGCATTGTTGGAAAACTGGGTCATGGCAATCTCCTAGGGTAACAACAGTGTTCGCACTGTAAAGAGAACGCCCCAAAGCTTCCAACTATAGCCAAGTTATATGTATAGTCTTCTTTATGCAAAAAACTGTATAGCCACCGTACGACCTATCCCCGGTACATCGAAAATGCGCACTGCACGCTTGCCGGGTGCTCTCTCTCGGGCTGCATGCCGGTCACTGACAAAATCATGCACATATGCGCGGCGGGCGCGTTCCACATATTCTGTGTCACTGTGTCATTTTTCCGTCCAGATTGTCACCCGACCGCCATCGCGGTCTAAATGCCGGACGCGGAGTGCCGATACCCCCATCAGGAGCGGGATGTTGGCGCTACGCACAAGTAGTTATTGTGCGGGTACACAAGGAAATGTCGCAATCACACACAAAAAGTGCGGTAATTTTTCACGCTCGTTCCTGTGGTGATATATTGACGACATGATGTAGCGTGCTGCGGGACGGAGGGTAGATTTGGATAACGTCCTTTCCAGTAACCAGGGAGCTTCACAATGAATCGAGGATCGGGAATTTACTCGGCACCAAGTATCTCCTTGTCATGCACCGCACTATTGTGGATAACCGCATGTCGTTAATTATTCCCATTGTATAGTCCATGAGGGTTGCACTATACTTTGCATCACTCGGATAACCCGACAGGCCAAACTCAACCAACGAGCTTTCCTCGCAACTCAATC
Source organism: Azoarcus sp. (assembly GCA_031289095.1). GTDB lineage: Bacteria > Pseudomonadota > Gammaproteobacteria > Burkholderiales > Rhodocyclaceae > WRNU01. The sequence continues at coordinate 6,012 of JAITQD010000068.1, read as the reverse complement.
AAAGGATATAGCCATGAAAACCACCGAACAGCCCATCGACGTTCGTGAAATCCGCCGCAAGCTCGGTCTGAACCAGTCGCAGTTCTGGTCGAAGATCGGCGTAACCCAAAGCGGCGGCTCGCGCTACGAGAGCGGTCGCAACATTCCTCGCCCCGTACAGGCGCTCCTGCGTCTGGTGCATATCGAGCAGATCGACATCACCAAGGTCAAAAAGGAAGATTTCGACGTTGCCGAATACCTCAAGACCAGCAACCCTGAGCTGTACAAGGATCTGAAAAAGGGAGCACGGGCTTCCAAGAAGAAAAAAGTCTGATCGCCGCGCTGACAGGTATCTTCAAGGGCTGACGCGAACCGTCAGCCCTTTTTCTTGTATGCGGCCCACGATCGCGGCAAGTTCCTCCGCCGACAGGGGGCTGATATGCACTCCCTCGGGTTGCAGGGACGGGCGGGCGACGCCATAGAGCAACACGCCTTCGATCCTCCCTCCCTCGTCATTTGCTCTGCCGAGCATGTCGAGCCAGGCATCGAGTTCGGCAGCGGCGGGCGGCTGGTCATCCCAGCGAAAAACACAGGTTTGCACCCAGGTGGAACACAAGGCTGCGCAAGTCGCCAGATGGCGGGCGACGGTGCGCGGCGACAAACGGACGCCATTGATTTTCGCAATGGTGTCAGCTCTGCCGGCATCGAGCTTGAACCACACCTCGCCACCCGCTCGCGCCAGACGGCGAATCCCTTCCCGCACCCGCGCCTGCCCGAGCAGGCTGCCATTGCTGATCAGGCGCAGCACAACTTTTTCGTCCAGCGAAAATTCGCTACGCAAGCGCGCCACCCGCGCCACGGCATCGGCAAATGCCACCGCGCTCGTCGGTTCGCCGTTGCCAGAAAACGCCAGATCCTTCAACACCCGCATTCCTTCCGGCGCATTGCGGGCAAGCCAGTCACCCCGGCAGAGGGCGGTAAGAACCCCCCGCAACTCGGCTTCGAGCCTGTCGAGGTCGATTGCCGGCGCCCTGCCCCGTGTCAGGTTGGGCACCTGACAGTAAGCGCAATGCCAGTTGCATGCGTTGTTCGGATTGAGATTGATCCCCAGCGACACCCCACCCGCGCGCCGGGACAGCACCGGATAGACATAGGTAAAACCGCCAAGGTTGCGGTTGTGGTCAAAGACGGTCAACATTGGGGCGACACCGGGGAAACATGGAACGAGTGAATGTACCCCGAACTCATCTTCCCTTCATTTCCCTTTCTCCGCCCTGCGCTCCCCCAGCCAACCCCGGCGCAGTGTGTCGGCGTCCCTGTCCGCGTGCTCATCCAGGCGCAGCTTGACCGTATCCTTGGGCGCGACGCCAAGTTCGACGTCGAAGCGCATCAATTCGTCGCGGCGAAAAGCATGGATTTCCACCCGATCCCCGGCGCGGCGACGCCCGAGTAGTTTCGCCAACCGATCGCCATCCACCCGCAAGCCATCGACGGCGATCAGTACGTCGCCCGCCGACAGTCCCGCTTTTTGCGCCGGGCCATCGTCATGAATCGACGCAATACGCGCTTCCTTGCCAACTGCAAGCCTGATGCCGAGCGCTGGCGCTGCGCTTGCCACGCTGGCCTGCCAATGCACACCAAAGCGCCTGAGCAGTTTTGCCAGCGGCAGATCGCCGACACCTTCCACCGTCCGGCGCAACCAGCGCGAGAGGGCAAGGCCGCCGATTTCACCCACCACGACAAAAATGCCGTCCTCGGGCACACCGGCATCGCCGCATCCGTATTGCCGCCACAACGCGCGCATTACATCGTCGAGGCTGCGGCGCCCTGCGCTATCAGCACGCAGTTGCAGGTCGAGCGCGAGTGCGATCAGCGCCCCCTTGATGTAGTAACTGACGGTGGCGTTGGGCGAGTTTTCGTCCTGCCGGTAATAATGCGTCCAGGCGTCGAACGACGCGGCAGCCACGCTCTGCCGACGCCGTCCCGGCGTCTTCAGCAGCGACGTGATGTTTTTCGCCAGCAGCCCGAGGTAATCGTCGATGCCGATGACCCCCGCCCGCAACAAAGCCAGATCGTCGTAGTACGAAGTGATCCCCTCGAACGCCCACAGCAGCCGGGTGTGGTTCTCGCGCGCCAAATCGTAAGGCATAAACGCCGCCGGCTTGATCCGCTTGACGTTCCAGGAATGGAAATATTCATGGCTGCACAGGCCGAGATAGATTTTGTAGCCATCGGGCAGGCCCTCCATGCCGGGATAGGGCAGATCGTCACGGCTGGCGATGAGGGCCGTCGAGGCGCGATGTTCGAGACCGCCATAGCCATCGCCCACGAGCTGCGTGAGAAAAAGATAGCGCGCCATCGGCGGTGGCGCGCCAAAGAGGTCGATTTGCCATTGACATATGCTGGCAAGATCGTCCTTGAGCCTTGCCATATCGCAGTCGTGGCGGCCACTGAGCACGACGTCGTGCCGCACGCCGCCGGCCTCGAAATGATCGAGCGTGAATGCACCCATCTCGACCGGATGGTCGATCAGTTCGTCATAACTGTCGGCGCGATAAAGGCCAAAACCATAGGCCGCCGCCTCGCCGGGTTCGCCTTCGGCGCTCGACAGAGCGGTCGCCACGCGCCAGTTTTCGGCACAGGTTGACGGCGGCTGAATATCCACACGACATTTAACGTCCGTCTGTCCTCCGACGGCAAGAAAAACGCTGGCGCCGTTGAAAAAACCGTGCGTCAGGTCAAGATGTGCGGCGCGCACCGACAAATCCCAGGCATAGACCTCGTAGATGAGCGTCAGCGCCTGTCCGCGCGGCACCTTTGCCGCCCGCCAGGAGTGCTTGTCGAGCTTGTCGAGCGCCACCGCCCGCCCATCGGCTTCCGCCTTCAGGCTCACGATATGGCGAGCGAACTCGCGGATCATGTAGCTGCCGGGAATCCACACCGGCAAGCTGAACACCTGCCCGTCCGGAGCAGGTTCCGGCACCGTGCAACGGACTTCAAACAGATGCGCCTCGGGGCGCGAAGGACGAATGGCGTAACGGATAAAAGACATGCACGCACTCACACAGACGGTTCAAACCGGCAGCAGAATTGCAGCAACAATTCCGTATCGCGATAAACACCCGTTTTGGAGCGCGACACGAACCGCCGTTACACCGACATGTTCATGATGTCCTGGTACGCCGAAACCAGGCGGTTGCGCACCTGCACCATTTGCTGAAACGAGAGGTTGGCTTTTTGCAGGTTCACCATAACGTCTTGCAGGTTGGTGTTGGGATCGCCGCCGGAAAAGTCCTGCGCCATGGTGCGCGCTTCCTGCTGCGCCGCGCTGACGTCTTTGAGGGCGCTGTTGAGTACGTCGGCAAAACTGACGCCGCCCGCTGGTGGGTCGTTGCCCTGTACGGGCCTGTTCTGCGCCGCCTGCGACACCGAGCGCAGTTCGGAGAGCATCTGTTCGATTCCGCGGGTATCCATGACCGTTGCTCCAGGAGCGGATTCAGTTCTTCCGAGAATAGCAGAGCAATCGCCGTGCCATCAACGCCATCCGCTCAGACATCGTAACCCTCGTCGCGGTATTGCTGAAGTTTGTAACGCAAAGTGCGTTCCGAGATGCCCAGTTTTTCGACGGTTTTTTTGCGCGAGCCACCCATCTCGCGCAGGGTGGCGAGAATGTGTTCGCGTTCGAGGTCGCGCATGTTGCCCGGTTTTGCCGCAACGGCGGATGCCGGGACGGCGACAGGGGAGGCAAAATTTACCGGTGGGGTGCTTTCCGTGCCGGTCGCGGGCGAGGCGGCGGCAGTGCTTTCGTCCGTCCAGTTCGGCAGGCACAGGCGCAGGGTGTCGGCGTCGATGGTGTCGCCCGTGGTCAGGATCAGGGCGCGGTGCATGGTGTTTTCCAGTTCGCGCACATTGCCCGGCCAGGCGTAGCGCGGCAGCAGCGCTTCGGCGGCGGGCGAGAACCACGCCTGTCGTCCGGCGCGTGCGGCGTGACGGGTGAGGAAGTGACGCGCCAGCGGTACGATGTCGCCCGGACGTTCGCGCAGCGACGGGATGACCAAGGGAAAAACGTTCAGCCGGTAATACAGGTCTTCGCGGAAGCGTCCGGCGGCGATTTCTTTTGGCATGTCGCGGTTGCTCGTGGCCAGCACACGGATGTCGAGCGGCACCGGTTTTTTGCCGCCGACCCGTTCGACTTCGCGCTCCTGCAAGACCCGCAGGAGTTTGGCCTGGAGGGCAAGCGGCATTTCGGAGATTTCGTCGAGCAGAAGGGTGCCGCCCTGCGCTTGTTCAAATTTGCCGGGCTGGCCACTTTGTGCGCCGGTGAATGCGCCTTTTTCGTAGCCGAACAGGGTGGCTTCGAGCAGGTTTTCGGGAATGGCCGCGCAGTTGATTGCGATGAACGGTGCGGTGTGGCGCGGCGAATGGTGATGGATGTAGCGCGCAAAGACTTCTTTGCCGGTGCCGGATTCGCCAGTGAGCAGTACGGTGGCGTCGCTTTCGGCTACTTTGGCGGCGAGCGCGAGCAGTGTGCGGCTGCGGGGGTCTTCAGCAAGGGTGTCGTCCGCTTCCGGCGGCGCGATGGCGTAGCGGCGCACGCTCTCCAGCAGTACGTCCGGCTCGAAGGGTTTCATCAGGAAGTCGCAGGCTCCGCCGCGCATGGCGGCGACCGCTTTGTCGACGTCGCCGTAGGCGGTCATCAGCAGCACCGGCAGTTGCGGCTGGCGGCGGTGGATTTCGCCGAGCAGTTCCAGGCCGTCCATGGGCTGCATGCGCAGATCGGAGAGTACGAGGTTGAAGTTTTGCTGTTCGAGTTGGATCAACGCCGCCGGGCCGCCGTCGACGCCGGTAACGCCGTGGCCAGCCATTTCCAGGGTAAAGCAGACTGCGTCGCGCAGGGCGGCATCATCTTCGACGGCGAGAATGTTCAGGTGTTCGATCATGTTGTTCGCGCTCCGGCCACGGCTTTTTTCTTTTCCGGCATCGCTTCTGGTGAGGGCGTCGCCCGGCGGTCGAGGCCCTCGCCGTTGCGACGCCGGTCGCCTTCGCCGCTGCGGCGCTCGCGGTATTGCCAGTCCGCCGGCATCAGCGGCAGGGTGAGAGTGAAGACGGAACCTGCGCCAAGGGTGGATTCGAGCAGGATGTCGCCGCCGTGTCCGCGCGCCACACCACGGGCAATGGCCAGCCCAAGCCCGGTGCCTTCGGCGCGGGTGGTGAAGAAAGGTTCAAACAACCGCGCTTGCAGTTCGGGGGCGATGCCGCGCCCACTGTCGCGGACGATAAACCGTATTTCTTCTCCCGCCAGCCCGTTGCGGCACGCGCCGCGCACCGCTTCGCAGCTCACGACGCCAGCGGCGGCGGTGGCCTGGAGAGCGTTTTCGATCAGGTTGGCGAGCGCACCGCCCAGCGCCTTGCGGTCGCCATGCACGATGGCGCCGTCGCAATCGCAATGGCTGTGGAATTCGATCTGCCTCGCTTTGGCGAGCGGTTCGAGGGTGTGGACGAGTTCAGCGACCAGTTCGGCGGCATCGAAGTTTTGCCGCCCGAGGTTGTCGCCGCGTGCGAACAACAGCATGTCGCGGATCAGGCGTTCGAGGTAATGCAGGCGTTCGAGGGCGCGTTCAGCTACTTTGGCGCGCTCCGCCGGCCCCAGTTCGGGCTGGCGCAGACTGCCGGTATAGAGCAGGGCCGCCGCCAGCGGTGTGCGCAACTGGTGCGCCAGTCCGGCGACCATCTCGCCCATGGCCGCCAGACGCTCGTTGCGTTCCACCGCTTGCCGCATCTGGTGCGTTTCGGTGACATCGCTCAAGAGCAGGATGCGCCCTTCGCCGGAGCCGAGCGCGGTGCCGGATACGGCCAGCCGACGCGCGCCGCCGCTGCGTTCCAGGCTCATTTCGCCCGATGTTTCGGTGGGCTGGAGCGTAGCGGCCACGGTTTGCCAGTTTTGCCCCGCCAGCCCTTCGCCCAGCAGCCGTTCGGCGGCGCGGTTGACTTGTTCGATGCAATCCTGCCGGTCGAGCACGACGACCCCGGCGG
>JAITQD010000074.1 GCA_031289095.1 Azoarcus sp. | reverse complement strand
CTTCGGCTACACCGTCGTCGTCTCCCTCCGGGATCTGACATCGAGCGACAAAAAACTCGTTGAAGCGCGCGATGAAACCGCCGAAATCCTGGCGACCGTGCACGAGGGTCTGTTTCTGTTGAACAAGGACAAAAAACTGGGAACACAGTTTTCAAGCTCACTGCCCAGCATGCTGCACCGGGACATCGAACCTGACATGGAGTTCCTGCCCATCCTGCGGGAGATGGTCTCGAAAGATATTTACGAATCCGCAGTGGATTACATCGAACTGATTCTCGGCGAGCGGGTGAAAGAATCCCTCGTCGCCAGCCTCAACCCCCTGACCGATGTACCGGTCAACATGGTCGACAAGTTCGGCAACATCCAGAACCGCTATCTGTCTTTCTTCTTCAACCGCGCCATCATGGAAGGCGTGATCTCGCACGTGCTGGTGACAGTGCAGGATACGACCGAAAAAGTGATGCTGACACAACAGGTCGATCAGGCAAAGGGCAGGACGAAGGTCGAAGTCGAAGCCCTGCTGCGGCTGGCGGGCAGCGATTTCAGTTCGCTCCAGCAGTTCGTCAACAACACGGGGCAATCGCTGGCGCAAATCAACGAAAAACTGAGCCAGACCCATGAAGACGAGCGCGAGCGTCTGCACACCCTGAATTACGTCATGCGCCTCGTACATGGCATCAAAGGCGAAGCGGCGGTGCTCGGCATCGACGTAGTGGAAGAATATGCCCACGCCAGCGAACAGGAAATGGTCGCCATGCGCGAAAGCGGCGACGATGCCGGATTGAGCGGCGAACAGATGCTGCGTCTCGCCGTGCTGCTGGAAGGTTTCTACGAGCGCTATTCTTCACTCTCCTCGGTTGTTTCGCGCCTCAGCGAAGCCTTGGGCACGAAGGAGCCGGGGCCGGACACGGACAGCGCCCAACATCAGACGCAGCACCCGTTCGTTCAGCAGATCACGAACCTGGCGCAACGTATCGCCATGGATCACGGCAAGCACGTCGAGGTATCCTGCCAGCTAGAAAAACTCTTTTCCTTGCCCAAACACGTCGTGCAAGAGTTGCAAAGCATTTCTATCCAACTGGTGCGCAACGCCCTGTCGCATGGCATTGAAACGCCCGAAGAAAGAAGCTCCCACAGGAAACCCAAAACAGGATCCTTGTGCCTCTGGTGCGAATACCTGGGCAACGGCCATTACGACTTTACCGTGCGGGACGATGGGCGTGGCATCGTGCCCGAGCGCCTGCGCTCGCAACTGGTGAAAAGCGGTCGCCTGAGCATGGCGGAAGCATCGGCCATGAGCGACGAGAACGTCGCGCGGCTCATCTTCCAGCCAGGCGTATCCTCTGCGACGACAGCGAACCGGGATGCAGGCCATGGCATCGGCTTAGACGCGGTCATGGAAAAGGTGAAAGGCGTCAATGGTCATATGCTGGTCAGGAGTCGCCCGGACATGTTTACTGAATTCCATATTCAATTCAGCACGGCAGGATAAATACCGAAATGAAACTCCTGATCGTTGACGACTCTGCAATTATCCGAAGTCGTATTGCACGCGTTCTTAGCGATTTACGCCTGAATTCCATCGAAGTGGTCGGCATGGCCCGCAATGGTATGGAGGCAATTGCGCTTTTCCTGCAAAACACCCCGGATATCGTCACAATGGATATCACCATGCCGGAAATGGATGGGGTTGATTGCACGGAAAAAATGATCAGTCTTTCTCCGGAATGCAATATTCTTGTCATTTCCGCATTGAGCGACAAAGCCACGGCCTTGAAGGCTCTGAAAAAAGGTGCGCGTGGTTTCCTTTACAAACCATTCACCGATGAAGAACTGATTGCGGCCTTTCTGGAGCTTACAAACCCATGAGCACTATCAACGAAAGCGATATCCAGAGCTTCGTGGAAGCGGTCAGTGCCTTTTTCTTCCAGATTACCGAGGAAAAAGTGGAGATTCGCTCCGCCTACTTGACGGAAGGCGGCATTGCTCCCTCGACGTTTGACCTGACCAGCTACATCACCCTCTCAGGTGAATTCAGCGGGCGCGTGTATTTCTCGGCGCCACGCGTCATGGTCGCGCACCTTCTGCTCGTGATGCAGGAACCGGATCGGGGCGACGATCGCCTGCTGGACGCGGTGGGTGAAATCGCCAACACAATTTCCGGCAACGCACGCAAGCATTTCGGCGAAGCCATGCAGATTTCGGTGCCAGTCACGCAAGCAACCGAGCATGACTGGCTACAGACTGTCGTCTCGCCCCATTCCTACGTCATTATCGTGAAATGGAAACAGTACCGAGCGTCTGTCGTCGTCGACATTCAGTGCGTCGACTGAGGCGTTCCGGGATCGCCGTTATATAGCCAGGCAGATCAAACAGACACGAATCACGTGCAAGCTTTACGCAGTGAAAGACATGCGTTATTACTTTTATATACTACGATCAGGCAAACAACCGTCACGCACAAGCCATCAAACAGACAACCTGCAAGGAGGTTTTCCACAGTTACCACCGGGTTGTGATACGATTACCATCATCTGTAGACGATAAAAAAAACAAGCCAGAGGAAAGAGGATGGATATTGACCGCCGCGCCTTTTTGCGCGGTCGTCGCCCGCGTCGGCTCATTGCTCCGCCACGTCCGCCGTGGGCGCTGAATGAGCCGGTTTTCCAGCAAGCCTGCAACCGCTGCGGCGATTGCATCGTGGCTTGCCCCTCTGGTTTGCTCACACAAGGCGGCGGGGGTTTCCCCGAAGCCGATTTTTCCCGCAGCCATTGCACTTTCTGCGCGGACTGCGCCCAGGCCTGTGCAAATGCGTCCCGCAGAATTTCTCCCAAACGGCAGCCTGCGCTGAGTTTCTCTCCCGATCGCCCCCCTTGGCTGCTCCAGGCCAAGATCGGTGCGGCATGCCTGCCCCGCCGGGGCGTGCTGTGCCGTTCCTGCGACGAGCACTGCGAGGCTGGCGCCATCCGTTTTCCCCCACGAGTGGGCGGGCCGGCGCAACCGGTCATCGAAGCCTCCTTCTGCACGGGTTGCGGCGAATGCGTGGCGAGTTGCCCGGCGCAAGCTATTTCCATGCAGCCCGGCGTCCCGCAACCGCTTTCTCCCGCCCTGGAAGAACATCCCTCATGAAAATCGTCAGTCTCGTGCTCAAATTTCCGCCTCGCCACGCCGAAGAAGTCAAAAAATCGGTACAAGCAGTGCCCGGCGCCAGCGTGGCGCTCGACAACGGCGACGGACGAATCATCGTTTTGCTGGAAGACGGCCCCGGTTACGCCGTGTCCGATTCCATCCTGCAAGTCCACCAGGTGGCGCACCTCATGTCCGTCACCCTTTCTTACGAATATTCAGATGAAGTGCTTACGCCCGAGGAGGCCTGACATGTCCATGGATCGTCGTGATTTTCTGAAAACCCAAGCCGTCGCCGCCGCTGCCGCATCGGCTGGCATCTCGCTCCCCGCCACGGTGACTGCCGCACCCGCAGACAAGTCGATCCGCTGGGACAAAATCCCCTGTCGCTTCTGCGGCACCGGCTGTTCGGTGCTGGCAGGTGTACAGGACGGCAAACTCGTCGCCACCCAGGGCGACCCGGATGCGCCGGTCAACCGTGGCCTGAACTGCATCAAGGGTTATTTTCTGTCCAAGATCATGTACGGCAAGGACAGACTCACGCAGCCGCTGCTGCGCAAGAAGGACGGCAAGTATGACAAGGAAGGCAATTTCACGCCCGTGTCGTGGAACGAAGCCTTCGACATCATGGCGGAAAAATGGAAGGAAGCCTTGAAGAGCACTGGCCCCACCTCCATTGCGATGTTCGGCTCCGGGCAATGGACAGTCTGGGAAGGCTACGCCGCTGTGAAGCTGATGAAGGCGGGCTTCCGCTCCAACAACCTCGACCCGAACGCCCGCCACTGCATGGCGTCCGCCGTGGTCGGCTTCATGCGGACGTTCGGCATCGACGAGCCGATGGGCTGCTACGACGACATCGAGAACGCCGACGCTTTCGTGCTGTGGGGCTCCAACATGGCCGAAATGCACCCGGTGTTGTGGTCGCGCGTCACCGATCGCCGTCTCACCCATGAAAAGAGCGAAGTCCATGTGCTGTCGACCTACGAGCACCGCTCCTTCGAGTTGGCCGACAATGGGATGATTTTCAAGCCGCAGACCGACTTGGCGATCCTCAACTACATCTGTAACTACATCATCCAGGCGAAGAAGGTCGATACGGACTTCATCACCAAGCACGTCAATTTCAAGAAAGGCGCCACCGACATCGGTTATGGCCTGCGGCCCAACAATCCGCTTGAAAAGGACGCCACCAGCAACGGCTATGACGGCCCGGACGGCAAACCCAAAGGCGACACGGGCGCGTCCGAACCCATCAGCTTCGAGGATTTCGCCAAGTTCGTTTCCGAATACACGCTGGAGAAAACCGTCGCGCTGTCCGGCGTTCCCGCCGAAAACCTCAAAAAACTGGCCGAGCTTTACGCCGACCCGGCAAAGAAAGTGGTTTCTTTCTGGACGATGGGCGTCAACCAGCACACGCGCGGCACCTGGGTGAACAACCTGCTCTACAACGTGCACCTCCTGACCGGCAAGATTTCCAAGCCCGGCTGCGGCCCCTTCTCGCTGACCGGACAACCGTCCGCCTGCGGCACGGCGCGGGAAGTCGGCACTTTCGCACACAGGTTGCCCGCCGACATGGTGGTCGGCAACCCGGCGCACCGGAAACTGGCGGAAACCGCCTGGCAACTGCCGGAAGACACCATTCCGCCCAAGGTCGGGATGCACGCCGTGGCGCAGAGCCGCGCCCTCAAGGACGGCAAGCTGAAGTGCTACTGGACGTCCACGACCAACAACATGCAGGCCGGGCCGAACATCAACGGCGAAATCTATCCCGGATGGCGCAATCCCGTCGCCTTCGTGGTGGTATCCGACGTGTATCCCACGGTGTCGGCGATGGCAGCCGACCTGATTCTGCCCACGGCAATGTGGGCAGAAAAAGAAGGCGCCTACGGCAACGCCGAACGGCGCACCCAGTTCTGGCGTCAACAGGTCAAGGCGCCGGGCGAGGCCCGTTCCGACCTGTGGCAATACATGGAGTTCTCCAAACGTTTCAAGGTCGAAGAAGTCTGGCCTGCCGAGCTGCTCGACAAGAAGCCCGAGTACCGGGGCAAGACGCTCTATGACGTGCTCTACGCCAACAAGGTCGTCAACAAGTTCCCGAAAGAAGACGTCTCCGCCGTCAATGCACACGCCATCGCGGGCTACGTCAACGACGAGTCCGAGTACTTCGGTTATTACGTGCAAAAAGGGCTGTTCGAGGAATACGCCGCCTTCGGTCGGGGCCATCACCACGACCTCGCGCCGTTCGACACCTATCACAAGGCGCGCGGCTTGCGCTGGCCGGTAGTCAATGGCAAGGAAACCCTGTGGCGCTTCCGCAAGGGCTACGACCCCTACGTGACCGAAGGCGACGTCAAGTTCTACGGACAAAAGGACGGCAAGGCGAACATTTTCGCGCTGCCCTACCAGCCGCCCGCCGAAGTGCCGGACAAGGAATACGACCTGTGGCTATGCACAGGCCGTGTCCTGGAACACTGGCACACCGGTTCGATGACCCAGCGCGTGCCCGAACTGCACCGCGCCGTGCCGGAAGCAGTCGTCTTCATGCACCCGGACGACGCCAAGGCCCGCAATCTGCAACGGGGCGCGAAGGTGAAAGTGGTTTCCCGCCGTGGCGAAATCACGCTGCAAATCGAGACGAGGGGCCGCAACAAGCCGCCTCAGGGGATGGTGTTTGTCCCCTTCTTCGACGAACAGAAGCTTGTCAACAAGCTCACGCTGGACGCCACCTGCCCATTGTCCAAAGAAACGGACTTCAAGAAGTGCGCGGTCAAGGTGGTGCGTGCCTGATCCAACGAGTGCTGACGCGCAAGAGTGCCCGGCCATGAGCGCCAAACCCGCCCGCCACGCCGGTACGCCGGAGAAAGCCAGTCTTTCTCCGGCGCGCCGCAAGTTCCTCGCCGGACTGGCGGGGGCGGCGGGGAGCGGCTGTCTCCTGGCGCTGGGTGCGGGTCTTTACGCGCATCAGTCGCGCGCGCTGGCCGCGCAGGCGCTGCGGCCTCCCGGCGCGTTGTCGGAGGACAAGTTCCTGGCCGCCTGTACGCGTTGCGGTCTGTGCGTGCGCGATTGTCCTTACAACATGCTGATGCTGGCCAGACCGGGCGATGACGCCCCTACTGGCACACCTTACTTCATCGCCCGCGACAAGCCCTGCGAAATGTGCGAGGACATTCCCTGCATCAAGAATTGTCCTACGGGCGCGCTGAACCCGAAGCTCACCGACATCGCCGCCGCGCGCATGGGGCTGGCGGTGCTGATCGACCACGAAACCTGTCTCAACTTTCTCGGCCTGCGTTGCGACGTGTGCTATCGCGTCTGTCCGGTGATCGACAAGGCCATTACCCTGGACAGGCAGCACAACACCCGCTCCGACCGCCACGCCATGCTGCTGCCCACCGTGCATTCGGAATACTGCACCGGCTGCGGCAAATGCGAAGCCGCCTGCGTGCTGGAAGAAGCCGCCATCAAGGTGTTGCCGATCCCGCTGGCGCAGGGCAAACTCGGCGAGCACTACCGCAAAGGCTGGGAAGAACGGAAAAAACACGGGGGTTCCCTGATCGGCGATCAACTGGAACTTCCCGTGCGCGGTCTGGAAGGCAAACCGTATGGCGACTCGCGGGTGGATGACAACGCCCCCGCGCCACAGGCCGAATCCGACGACCCGCCCGAGGCAAACGGCATCAATTCCAGGTGGAAGCCATGAGCACCGAACGGCCCGGACAGGACGCCATCGCCCGCAAGGGCTGGCTCGCGGCCCACAAGTGGCTGCTGCTGCGGCGCACCTGCCAACTGGGCATCCTCGCCCTGTTCTTCATCGGGCCTTGGTTCGGCATCTGGATCATCAAGGGCAACCTGTCTTCCAGTCTCGCGCTCGACGTCCTGCCCCTCACCGACCCCTATCTGCTGCTGCAAATGCTGGCGGCGGGCTTCGTGCCGGCGGCGACCGCCGTCGTCGGCGCGCTCATCGTGGCGGTCTTCTACCTGCTGGTCGGCGGGCGCGTGTTCTGCGCCTGGGTCTGCCCGGTCAACATGATCACAGACGCCGCCGCCTGGGGACGCCGCCGCTTTGGCATCAAGGCCAACCACGCCCCCGATACCCGCTCACGCTACTGGGTGCTGGCCGGCACCTTCGTCGCCGCCTTTGTCACCGGCGCCCTGGCATGGGAATGGATCAACCCGGTGTCGATCACGCATCGCGGTCTCTTTTTCGGCATGGGCGCGGGGCTGTGGTTCCTCGTCGCCGTGTTTCTTTACGACCTGCTCGTCGCCCAGCGCGGCTGGTGCGGCCACCTTTGCCCGATGGGCGTGTTTTACAGCCTGCTCGGCAAAACCGCCCTGTTGCGCGTGGCTGCGCCCCGGCGCGACGAATGCGACGATTGCATGGACTGCTTCGTCGTCTGTCCCGAACCCCGTGTCATCCGCCCCGCCCTCAAAAAGGCGGGACAGGAAAGCCCTGTCATTCTCAGTTCCCTTTGCACAACTTGTGGCCGCTGCATCGACGTCTGCGGCCAGAAGGTTTTCAGACTCACCCATCGTTTTGATCAGAGGAGTTCATCATGAAAAGCCGTCTCCTTACCACTGCTGCGACAGCCGTACTGACCGGCCTGCTACTGTCGCCCTGTGCTTCCTTCGCCGCCGACGATGGCGGTCTCGCTACCCTGCGAGGCGCACCCATCTCGGCCAACGCCTCCGCCGCTGGCGACGCCCTCAAAAAAGCGATCGAAAGCGCCCCGCTGGATCGGGATTTCACCCAGCAACCGCCGCTGGTGTCGCACGCAATCGACAACTACCCCATCACCATGAAGTTCAACAAGTGCCTGGATTGCCATTCCTGGGAAAACTACCGCAAGGAAAAAGCCACCAAGGTTTCGCAAACCCACTTCCAGGGCCTTGACGGCAAGGAACTGCCCAACGTCTCGCCCCGGCGTTACTTCTGTGTGCAATGCCACGTCCCGCAGGTCGATGCCAAGCCATTGATCGCCAACACCTATCAACGTCCGACGAACGCCCGCTAACCCCCTCTGGAAGGCACGAACAATGGCTACCCCAACAAAATCCGGACGCAGGCGCCTCGTTTCGGTCAGCGTACTCGTCGCCTTCGTTCTGGGCATCGCGTTCCTGGCTATATTCAATACGGCGCTGAACTGGACGAACAGCGAAGACTTCTGCCTTTTTTGCCACGAAATGAAGGACAACGTGTACCGGGAATATCAGACCACCATCCACTACACCAACCGCAGTGGGGTGCGGGCGGTGTGCGCGGACTGCCACGTACCGAAAGAATTCCTGCCCAAGATCCTCCGCAAGATCAAGGCATCCAAGGAAGTCTGGCACGCGATTCTGGGTTCCATCGACACGCCCGAAAAATTCGACGCCAAGCGCCCGGAACTGGCCCAGCACGAATGGCAGCGCATGAAAGCCAACAACTCGCAGGAATGCCGCAACTGCCATGACGCCAACTCTTTCGACTACAGCGTGCAAGGCTATCGCGCCACCAACCGGCACATGGAAGCTCTGGGCAACGGCCAGACCTGCATCGACTGCCACAAGGGCATCTCCCACAAGCTGCCGGCCATCGACCAGGGCATCGGTCTTGTCAATCCGGACAGCATTCCCGTGGAAGTCTTCCATGCCGTGACGGAGGAGAAAAAACCCGCAGCGGAATGAAGAACCGGTACCCATGCAACAGGCTTGCCCGCAGGAAAACGCGATGCGCGAAGAACTCCCGCCCTCCCCTTGTCTGGACGGCTTGCAGCGCCCTCTGCGCGACCTGCGCATCTCGGTAACGGATCGCTGCAACCTGCGCTGCACGTACTGCATGCCGCGCGAGGTTTTTGGACAGGCGTTCGTCTTCCTACGCCACGCCGATCTCCTGAGCTTCGAGGAAATCCTGCGCGTCGCCCGCCAGGGCATCGCCCTGGGGGTGCGCAAGATTCGCCTCTCCGGTGGCGAACCACTGTTGCGCCACGGCATCGAACGCCTGGTCGAGATGCTGGCCGGACTCCGCACCGGGGACGGTCAGCCCATCGAACTCGCCATGACGAGCAACGGCACCCTACTGGCGAAAAAAGCGCGCGCGCTGAAAGACGCCGGTCTCACGCGCCTGAACATCAGCCTCGACGCACTGGACGAAACGGTTTTCCACCGCATGAGCGGCAGCGCAATGCCGCTCGCCGTCGTGCTCGACGGCATCGCCGCCGCCCAGGCTGCGGGACTGGCGCCGCTCAAGGTCAACACCGTCATCCGGCGCGGCATCAACGAAGGCGAAATTCTGCCGCTGGCGCGCCACTTTCGCCATACCGGCATCATCCTGCGCTTCATCGAGTTCATGGACGTTGGCCTCACCAACGGCTGGCGACTCGACGAAGTGGTTACGGCAAGCGACATCCTGGCGCAGATCGACGCCGAATATCCGCTGCGGCCCATCAATCCGCGCTACGCGGGCGAAGTGGCGAAACGCTGGGCATTCACGGATGGCGGCGGCGAAATCGGCGTCATCGCCTCCGTCACCCAGGCGTTTTGCCACGAATGCGGACGCCTGCGCCTTTCCACGGATGGCAAGCTCTACACCTGTCTCTTCGCCAGCGAGGGCGTCGACTTGCGCACCCTGCTGCGCGCCCATGGCGACGACGCAGAACTCCGCCAGCGCATCGCCCAGGTCTGGCGCGGACGCGGCGACCGCTATTCGCAATTGCGTCATGCAATGACCGAAGTCCCGGCCAGAAAAATCGAGATGTCTTATATTGGCGGTTGACCCCGCCCCCCGGTCTTGCAAAGGACGTTTCTTGGACGAAGCCAACGATCTGAGCCACTTTTCCGCCACCGGACGCGCCCGCATGGTCGACGTTTCCGCCAAGGCGGAAAGCCACCGCGCCGCGAGTGCCAGCGGCGTCCTGCGCATGCAGCCCGCGACGCTGGAACGTATCCGCGCCGGTACGCTCGCCAAGGGCAACGTCCTGGCCGTCGCCGACGTCGCAGCGGTCATGGCCGCCAAACACACACCCGACCTGATCCCGATGTGCCACCCCTTACAACTGTCCGGGGTCGAAGTCGATTTCGGCGAAGACCTCGCGCCGGACGCGGCGGGCTGTGTCGGCGTCAGCGTCCGGACAACCGCCCGCTGCGTCGGCTCAACCGGCGTCGAAATGGAAGCCCTCTGCGCCGCCGCCGGGGCGCTGCTCACCCTCTACGACATGTGCAAGGCCGTCGACCGCGGCATGCGCATCGAGAACCTGCAACTGGAAGAAAAAAGCGGCGGCAAAAGCGGTCTCTGGCGGCGCGGCGAAACCGTCCGGGAAGGGGAAGGCGCGCCATGATCCAGGTACTGTTTTTCGGCCCGGTGGCCGAACGCATCGGCAAACGCCAGATCGACGTGGACTTCCACCCCGGCTTGCGCTGGCAGGACATCTACGGCGAATTGCGCGCGCACCACCACGAAGCCTTTGCGCTCGTGTCCGTCGTCGCGGTCAACGGCAAGCGCGTCGACGAACAGGACGACACCTTGCTCACCGATGGCGCGGAAGTCGTCTTCATGTCGGCTTTTTCAGGAGGCTGACATGGCGGACGCGGTACGCCTGCAACGGGAAGATTTTTCGCTGGACGAGGAAGTCGCCGCCCTGCGCGCCCTCTCACCCCGCGTCGGCGGCATCGCCACCTTTCTCGGCTGCGCCCGCGACTTTTCCGAAAATCGCGCCGTGCGCGAAATCAGCTTCGACGCCTACGAAAGCATGGCGCTCGCCGAACTGCAAACCCTGCGCACGACGGCCATCGCGCAATTCGGCCTCATCGAAGCCCGCCTCGTGCATCGCCTGGGCACAGTGCAAGCCGGCGACAACATCGTCCTCATCGCCACCGCCGCCGAGCATCGCGCCCCGGCGCTGGATGCCTGCCGCTGGCTGATCGACGAACTCAAGGCGCGCGTCCCCATCTGGAAAAAAGAAATCACCCCGGAAGGCGACGTCTGGGTAACACCGCATCCCTGACCCCCCTGGACATCATGACGCCTCCCGTCTTCATCTTCGTCGGCCACTCGAACGCCGGTAAAACCACGCTCGTCGAACGGCTCATCCCAGAACTGACCCGGCGCGGGCGCCGGATCGCCACCATCAAGCACGCGCACCACAAAGTGCATCTCGACACCGAAGGCAAGGACAGTTGGCGCTACAAACAGGCGGGGGCCGCCCTCAGCATGTTGGTGACGACCCACGCCCTGCAACTGGTGGCGGACACCGACTGCGGACGCGAACCGCAGCAACTCGCCGAACGCTTCCTGGGCGAAGCCGACTTGGTGCTGGCCGAAGGTTTTTCGCACGCCCCCGGCCCCAAAATCGAAGTCCTGCGCCGCGAAACCGGCAAACCACCGCGCTGCGGCCTTGCGGACGAACTCATCGCCATCGTCACCGACTGCCCCGAGGTGTACCCGGAACTACCGCATTTCGCACTCGACGACATCGCGGCGTTGGCCGATTTTTTGCTGCAACGAGCATGATCGACGACTGCACGGCCCTCATCCTCGCTGGCGGCGATTCCCGCCGCATGGGCCGCGACAAGACGACCCTGGAACTCGACGGACAAAGCCTGCTGCAACGCACGCTCGCGCTGATGCGCACGCTTTTTCCCGCCGTCCTGGTCAGTGTCCGTCACCCCCGCGCCGATCTCGACGCGCCGCAGGTCTGCGACGACGTTCCCGCCGCCGGGCCGCTCGCCGGCCTGTGCGCCGGCCTGCGCCACGCCCAAACACCCTGGATCTTCGCCGTGGCTGTCGACATGCCCTGGCTGCGCCCCGAAGTCATCATCCACTTGGCGGCACAACGCGGTAATCACCAGGCCATCGTGCCCATCGTCGCCGGGCATCCCCAGTCCCTGGCCGCCTTCTACGCCGCCACCGCCCTGCCCGCCCTCCAGGCCGCCTTGGACGGTGCGGGCAAACATGACCTGCGCTCGACGCTGGCCGCGCTCGACGTCTGCCGCGTTGACGAACGCCACCTGCGCGAAGTCGACGCAACCCTGCAAAGCTTCACCGATCTCGACACCCCGGAAGACCTCGCGCAGGCCCGGCGGCATTTCGGAAACCGGATCACCTGAGAAAAGAGAACACACCATGGCCCCATCCACACCCACACCGTCCGGCAGCCTCTCCGTCCGGGACGCACAAGCCTGCATCCTCGGCAAAGTCCGCCCCGCTGGCACGGAAGACGTCCCGCTCGAACAGGCGCTTGGCCGCGTACTCGCCACAGACGTGCGCGCCAACCGCGACCTGCCGCCCTACGACGTTTCCGCGATGGACGGCTACGCCGTGCGTAGCGCCGACATTGCCGCCGCGCCCGCAACGCTGAAAATCGTCGACGACATCAAGGCGGGCGACATGCCCCGCGTCGCCCTCCAACCCGGCCAGTGCGCCCGGATCATGACCGGCGCGCCGGTTCCCGCCGGGGCCGACACCGTCGTCAGGGTCGAGGACACCCGCCCCGGCCTGGATGCGGACGGGTGCGCTGAATTCCTCATCCCCGTCCCGGCAGCGACCGACATCCGCCGCCGCGCCGAAAACATGCGCCAGGGCGACGTCGTGCTGCCCCCCGGCGCTGAAATCGTCCCCGGCGCCATCGGCGTGCTGGCAACGGTCAAACAGGCCAAGGTCACGGTGTACCGCAAGCCGCGCATCGCCATCCTCTCCAGCGGCAACGAACTGGAAGCCCTGCACGAACCCTTCAACCCCGAACGAATCCCCGACGCCAACACCTATACACTGATGGCGCAAGTACAGGCTCTGGGCATCGAACCGGATCGCCTCGGCATCGCCCGCGACAACCTCGCCGAACTGACCGGCTTTCTCGAACGCGGACTCGAATACGATGTGCTGCTCATCTCGGGCGGCACCTCGGTCGGCGTGCACGACCATGTGCGACCGGCCCTCGCGGCGCTGGGCGTCACCCTCCACTTCTGGCGCGTCGACATGCGGCCCGGACACCCGGTCGCCTTTGGCACGACGGATCGCGCCTTCGTCTTTTGCCTGCCCGGCAACCCCGTCTCCAGCATGGTGTGTTTCGAGCAATTCGTGCTGCCGGCCCTGCGCGCCCTCACCGGCCACCACCGCCTGTTCCGGCGCGTGCTCCCTGCCCGTCTGACTCATGCCGTCAAATCCCGCCCGGGCCGCGTCGAATTCGTTCGCGTCGCCCTTACGCGCAACGCCGACGGCGTTGTCGAGGCCACCTCCGCCGGCCCGCAAAGCAGCGGCGACGTGCTGACCATGGCGCGCGCCGACGGCCTGCTCATCGTGCCCGCCGCCAGCAAGGGCCTCGCTGCGGGCGAAACCGCCCTCGTGCAGATCTTGGAAGCCGGGGCCTACCAGGACGACGCGGGCCTCGGAGACGCGGCATGAGCCCGGCGCGCATCGGTATCGTCACCGTCTCCGACCGGGCGAGCCGGGGCGAATACGAAGACAAGGGCGGCCCCGCCATCCGCGACTGGCTGGCCCGGACGCTGGCGACGCCGTGGGAAGCCGTCCCCCGCGTCATCGCCGACGAACGCGCACTCATCGAAACCACGCTACGGGCACTGAGCGACATTGAAGCCTGCTGCCTCATCGTGACCACCGGCGGCACCGGCCCCGCGCCACGAGACGTAACACCGGAAGCAACCGAAGCAGTCTGCGGCAAAATGCTGCCAGGCTTCGGCGAACTGATGCGTTCGGTGTCGCTCGCCTCGGTGCCGACGGCGATCCTGTCGCGTCAAACCGCAGGTATCCGGGGAAAAAGTCTCATCATCAACCTGCCCGGCAAACCGGCGGCCATCGCCGAGTGCCTGAGCGCGGTCTTTCCCGCCGTGCCGTACTGCATCGACCTCATCGGCGGCGATTATCTTGAAACCCATGCCAAGCTCTGTACCGCGTTTCGCCCGGGCGGCGCGTCAGGTGGCACCCAGAAGAAGATTTAAACATCCAAGCCTTGCAGCACGTGATCTTTCACGAACGAGGGATTCGCGCGCACATAAAAAAACCCGCATAAGCGGGTTTTTGGGATGGCGGTTGCAAACGTCAGGTGCGGCGACGGGCAACGAAGCCCATCAGGCCCAACCCCGCCAGCAGCATGGCGTAGGTTTCCGGTTCCGGCGCGGCTGACGCGCCGGTTTTTCAAAAAACCTCCATCGCCAACATGATTTCCATCTACCAACTGAAACCCGCCTTCCAGAACCTGTTGCGTCCGCTGGTGCGCCGGCTGGCAGCCTGCGGCGTGACGGCCAACGCGGTGACGATGCTGGCGATGATCGTCTCGCTGCTCCTCGGCCTGTGGCTTTACGCCCTTGGCGGCGCCGCCCCTGCGTTTTACCTGCTCGTGCCGCTGTGGATGTTCCTGCGTATGGCGCTGAACGCCGTCGACGGCATGCTGGCGCGCGAATTCGGACAGAAAACGCCGCTGGGAGCCTACCTCAACGAACTCTCGGATGTCATTTCCGATGCCGCCCTCTACCTGCCTTTCGTGTGGGTGTCGCCGTTTGGCTGGCAAATCGTGTGTGGCATCATCGTGCTCGCCGCCATCTCGGAGATGGCGGGCGCACTCGGGCCGATGGTCGGCGCGCCGCGCCAGTACGACGGCCCGATGGGCAAAAGCGATCGCGCCTTCCTTTTTGGCGCGCTCGGCCTGTGGGCAGGACTGGCCGCAGGCATGTTGCCCGCGTGGACATTCTGGGCAGTGGGTTTCCTCGTCCCGCTGTGCATCGTACTCAACATCGTCAATCGTATCCGTGGCGGTCTCGCCGCCGCCTCTGCCAGGAAAACCTCATGACACGCACCGCCGAAAACCACACCTTCACCACCCACGACGGCCAAGCCCTGTTCTACCGGCGCTGGCCGGCGAGCAGCGAAACCCGGCGCGGCGCCATCGTGCTCTTCCACCGCGGACACGAACACGGCGAGCGCATGGCGCACCTGGTCGACGAACTGGATTTGCCCGACTTCGATTTTTACGCCTGGGACGCGCGCGGCCATGGCCGTTCGCCTGGCGTGCGGGGCGATTCACCCAGCCTCGCCCACTCGGTGCGAGACATCCAGACCTTCATCGGCCACCTGTGCGCCACCTGGCAGTTGGACGAATCCGACATCGCGGTCATCGCGCAGAGCGTCGGCGCGGTGTTGGTCAGCACCTGGGCGCACGATTACGCGCCGCGCATCCGTTGCCAAGTGCTGGCCTCGCCCGCCTTCAAAGTCAAACTCTACGTGCCGTTCGCGCGTCCGGGTCTGCGCCTGTGGCGCGCAATGCGCGGCAACTTCTTCGTCAACAGCTACGTCAAATCGCGCTATTTGACGCACGACCCTGAACGGCAAGCCTCGTTCGATGCCGATCCGCTCATCAGCCGCGCCATTTCGGTCAACGTTCTGCTGGGTCTCTATGAAGCCGCCGACAGGGTAGTGGCGGACGCCGAAGCCATCACCCTCCCGACCCAGTTGCTGATTTCCGGCGACGACTGGGTCGTGCACCACTGGCCGCAGCACGCCTTTTTCGCCCGTCTGGGCACGACGGAAAAAGAAAAGCACGTCCTGCCCGGCTTCTACCACGACACCCTGGGCGAAAAATACCGCGCCGACCCCATCGGCAAAGCGCGCGACTTCATCCTTCGCCAGTTCGCCGCGCCGCTCAACCGTCCCGATCTGCGAGACGAACACCGGCATGGGCACACCTTCGAGGAAGCCAAGAACCTCTCTGTACCCTATCCGCCCCTGTCGCTCAAAGGGCTGTACTGGTGGAGCTATCGCCTGCTGCTCAAGCTCGCGGGCAGCCTCTCCGACGGCGTTCGGCTCGGACACCAGACCGGCTTCGATTCCGGCAGTTCGCTCGACTACGTTTACCGCGATACGGCTGCGGGCAAAGGCTTCATCGGGCGCGCCATCGACCGCGCCTATCTCAACGCCATCGGCTGGCGCGGCATCCGGCAGCGCAAGGTGCATCTCGAAGAACTGCTGCGCGAAGCCATCGCCCGCCTGCGCAAAGAAGACCGCCCGGTGCGCATCCTCGACGTCGCCGCCGGCCATGGCCGCTACGTGCTCGACGCGCTGCAAGACAGCCCCCGCCCGGAAACCATCCTGCTGCGCGACTTCAGCAATCTGAACGTCGAAAAAGGACAGGCCCTGATCGCCGAACGGGGACTGGAAGACATCGCTCGCTTCGAAAAAGGCGACGCCTTCGACCGCGCCAGCCTTGCGGGCATCGCGCCAAAGTCCACCCTCGGCATCGTGTCCGGCCTGTACGAGCTTTTCCCGGACAACGACACGGTTGCCGCCTCGCTGGCGGGCCTGCACGACGCCATCGAAGAAGGCGGCTACCTGGTCTACACCGGGCAACCCTGGCATCCGCAACTGGAGATGATCGCGCGCGCCCTCACCAGCCACCGCGCCGGACAAGCGTGGGTCATGCGGCGGCGCACGCAGGCGGAAATGGATCAACTGGTGCGCGATGCGGGGTTCGAGAAGCTCACCGAGCGCATCGACGGCTGGGGCATTTTCAGCGTTTCCCTGGCGCGGCGCGCGTCAGAGGGCCGAAGGACGGAATAAACGAAACGAGGAATCGGCAGAGTTGAACGACAATAAAGAATCCCACTGGCTGCGCGGCGCGCTTGGGCGCGGTCTACTCTGGCTCGTCTTTCTCGGCCCGTTTTTCTTTCTCAGTTACGGCTACGCCAACCAGCACGCCGCCCGCGTCGATGCCGCGCTGGGCGTAGCGAGCTTCCACTTCGCCTGGGAACGCGGCGTTCCGCTGTGGACAATCATTCCCTATTGGTCAATCGACCTGCTCTACGGCCTCGCCTTTCTCTGCTGCCGCGATCGGGCGGCCAGCCTGCCTGCCCAGACGACCTATGACGGCGTCCCTTGTCTCGACCTCGTTTCCGTCCGGGCCGCCATTCAGCCAGGCGACGATCTTGTGGACGCGGTGCAGCGTCTCGCCGCCCTGCACGGCGGCAAGCAGGAAATCTGGGTCGCCTGCGCCCTCGGCTATTCGCGTAGCGCCAGCGTCGTGGCGGCCTGGTTGTGCACCGAACCGGAAAAAACCGCCAGCGTCCGGGATGCCGTCGAACGGGTGCGGCGCGCCCGTCCGCAAGTCGTGCTCGGCGCGGACAGCCTCGCGTGTCTGGAAGCCTTTCGCGCCGGGTTGTTGCGACAATGACCACAATGACAAACGACAACACTCCCGCCCTGGCCCTGATCGGCCTGTCGCTGTGCGAGGCTGCGAGCAAGCTCGACGCCTGGAGTCGCGCCCTGTTTCTGGCGTCCTTTCTGGCGCTGCTCCTGGGCGTGCCGGTTTTCGACGCGCCTCACGTCATCATGACGGCGACGTGCCTCATGTGTGCTGGCGGCGAGGACTTCTTTGCGTGGCGACTGGCCTTTGACCGTCCGATCTTCGCCGCCTGGGCGCGCCTGGACAAAGACCGGCTCACAGCCGCACAACGAGCGTTCGATGCCGCCTTGGGGAATGTGTGGGGAAAAAACCGGTGAATGACGATGATCGTCCCCTGTCCGCCCGCGTCGCGGGGGTGCGGCGTCTGCTGACTCGCCAGACCGTCGCCTTCGCCGGACAAATTGTCGTGCTGCTGGCCTGGTTGGGGATATCCCATGTTCGATAAGGCGCTGGCCGCCGCGTTTTGCGGCTTCATCAAAATGCTGACCGGTGCGCGCGCCATCTGGCGCGACGCCGGGCCCGAAATGCGGGCCCGGGTCTACTACGCCAACCACCGCAGTCACGGCGACTTTCTCATCGTCTGGGCGCTGCTGCCACCGGCGTTGCGGGTTGTCACCCGTCCGGTCGCGGGGGCTGACTACTGGCTGCGGGGCCGGGTACGGCGCATCCTGATCAAGCGCGTGTTTCGCGGCGTCCTCATCGACCGGCACGTCAAACGCGGCGACGACCCCATTGGCGTCATGTGCGCGCCCCTTGCGGCGGGCGAATCCCTGATCGTCTTTCCCGAAGGCACCCGCAACCAAGGCGACGGTCTCTTGCCGTTCAAGCCGGGCATTCATCATCTTGCCGAAAAACGGCCCGAAACCGAATTTGTCCCGGTCTGGATCGAGAACCTGGGCCGCGCCCTGCCCAAGGGCGGCATGCTGGCCGTGCCGCTGTTGTGCTCGGTGACGTTCGGCGCGCCACTCACCCTGAAACCCGGCGAGCGGCGGGCCGATTTTCTCGCACGCTGCCGAAACGCGCTGCTTTCCCTCGACCCCGCCGAACAATAGGCGACGACCCAACCATGAGTGACCCGGAACTTTCCCTCGTACATACCCTGCTGCTCGTCTTCGCCGGCATCGCTGGCACGCTGCTTGTCGCCAGCGTCATCGGCCTCATCCTGCGCGCCCGCCTGCCGGAAGGACGGACGAATCCCGTCATCGCCAATCTCAACGCCCGCATCAATGCCTGGTGGATCATGGTGCTCCTGCTGGCGGCAGCGTTCTGGGCCGGAAACACGGCAGTCATCGTGCTTTTCGCCTTCATCTCCTTTCAGGCATTGCGCGAATACATCTCCGTCACCCATACCCGTCGGGGCGATCATCGCGCCCTTCTGTGGTGTTTTTTCTTCTTCCTGCCCCTGCAATACGGATTGATCGGCATTGGCTGGTACGGCCTGTTCTCGATTCTGATCCCGGTCTACGCCTTCTTGCTTCTGCCGATTTCCGCCACGCTGGGGGCGGACACCACCCGTTTCCTGGAGCGCGCCGCCAAAGTGCAATGGGGGCTGATGATCTGCGTCTATTGCCTGTCGCACGTGCCTGCCCTGCTGGCGCTCGACATTGCCGACTTTGAGGGGCGCAATCTACAACTCATTGTCTTTCTGCTCCTCACCGTGCAATCGAGCGACGTTTTTCAATACGTGTGGGGCAAGCTCCTCGGGCGACACAAGCTGGCGCCGGAAATATC
Source organism: Azoarcus sp. (assembly GCA_031289095.1). Classification (GTDB taxonomy): domain Bacteria; phylum Pseudomonadota; class Gammaproteobacteria; order Burkholderiales; family Rhodocyclaceae; genus WRNU01. Next base: position 8,893 of record JAITQD010000074.1, on the reverse strand, counting down.
GCCGTCCAAAACGCTGGAAGGGCTGCTCGGCGGCATCCTCACCTCCACCGCCGTGGGCGCAGCGCTCTGGTGGATTACGCCGTTTGCCTGGTGGCAAGCGGCGCTGATCGCGCTCACCATCAACGTGCTCGGCTTTTTTGGCGGCTTCGTGCTCTCCGCCATCAAGCGCGACCGCGGCCTGAAAGACTGGGGCAACATGATCGAAGGCCACGGCGGCATGCTGGATCGCGTCGATTCGGTGAGTTTTTCCGCGCCGATCTTTTTTCACATCGTGAGGTATTGGTGGGGATAAAGCTTTTGTGTCGCCGGTTTCCGCAACGCGCCAGACCTGCTTCCGGCAATCCTGTTACCGCCTAACCCTGGCTATCTTCCTTTCCCGGAAAGACAAAAGAGGCAAGTATCCCCAGCGCCAGCATGCCGAGCACAATTGCAAGGCTCCATCCCGGTGAAATGTGAAAGCCCGTGTCGGAGATGGCGTGATTCCAGGATTGGAGCGCCATTTTCGCACCAATGAAAAAGAGCAGTCCGATGACCGCCTTTTCGAGATGTACAAGGTATTTTGTCAGCGCCGCGAGCACGAAATACAGGCTGCGCAAGCCAAGAATAGCGAAAATCATCGCGGCATAGACAAGCAATGGCTCCTGCGTCACGGCAATGACCGCCGGCACGGAGTCGAAGGCGAAGGCGATGTCGGAAGTCTCGATCGCCATTAGGCACAGGAAAGCCGGCGTGGCGTACAGAGCGCCCGCGCGCGTCACACCGCCAATGCTTACAGCATTACCACGGTCTTCCGTGGCGTTGGCGGCATCGTCCTTGAAAAGATCGTGATGCCGGACAAAAAAGCGTTCGAGATGCAGCCTGGTGTAGACCGGAATCAGTTTTCCGGTCAGGCGTACCGACCAGTGGTTCGAGTAATCCTCGATTTCTTCGTCATTGCCCGGTTGCTGCAACATCTTGATCGCGCTCCAGATCACGAAAGCCGCGAACACAAAGCCGACCCAGGGACTGGCCTGGAAAAGTCCCGTGCCGATCACTACGAACCCGGCGCGGAAGATCAGCGCACCAATGATGCCGTAATAGAGAATGCGATGCTGCAAAATGCCCTTGATACCGAACGAGGCGAAAATCGCCATGAACACCATCAGGTTGTCGACCGACAGCGACTTTTCAAGCGCGTAGCCAGCCAGGTAAAGATCCGCCCAGCTTTTGCCAAAACGTATCCATAAATAGGCAAAAAAGAGGAGCGCCAGGCTTACCCAGAAAATCGACCAACGGGCGGCATCCCTGAGCGTGATCACGGTGCTCTTTTTATGCGCGAACAGGTCAAGATAGACCGACACCGCCACGACCGCAAAAAAGATGAAAATCGCTTCCAGCGGAAAACCAAAATGCGCCATGACCATCGCCTCCTGAATAATTGTTGAGTCACCCCCAGCCTGAAGGCTGGGAATTGCGCTCGGCCCGTGTTCAAGCATTTTGACCACGCAAAGGCGCGCTGTTCTTTCCCGGAATAATCGGCAGATGTCCGCCCACCGTCCGGATCGGCATGCCGATGCCCATGACCGCGCAGCGGTTTCCGGGCCTCCGCAGTAAGCGCTGGTCAATCAGCTAAATAAGCGACCAGCCGCTCAGCGGAGGTCTTCGGACATGCGAGTTGCAGCCGGGCTTTTTCATTCTCGTGATTCGTGATCGGTGTTGTTCCGTTCGCCATTGAGCACCGCGTACGATTAAACGCACTCATCACTTTTGCCTCAACCTCTTTCTAATTTTCTTTGAGATATTTCTTAAAGGTCGCAGGGCGGAAGATGCAAACTTTTTGAAATGTTTGAAGCGCGATGAGTGAATTATTTTATCGCGCTCACGAATCATTGTTTCCATTGATTGAATTGTCACTTGGCATTCTTCAAGCATGCCTTTCCAGTTTTCACGTGTTAAGTCATAAAGCCGTGTTATCGGCACACAACTCTTTTGTTCCGTAACGCGAAGGGCCTTAACACACCTTACCGCCGAGTCCAAAAATTCAACAGCATAAATTGTTGGAAACTCATGAGGGCTTGAGAGTTCCCCTACAAACTCAGCCAGTGGCGAAGATAGCAACGAATAAGCTCGCTCAACGCCAAGTTTCCAACAATTGCGGGCAGCGGAAATATCGCCGCATGTAATATTCAACATTCCAGCTTCAAATGCCGAATCAATCACCTTTACCCCAAGGCTTGGGCTGAATTGCGCGACATCCGCATTGGCGATATCATTGAATAATTTTAATGCAGCATCGAAATGCCCAATTTTCTTTAATAACTGCGCACTCAAAAAAGCATGCGAAATATAAAATCGATAAAGATGATGTGTGCATGGTTTGGTGGAAATGTATGGCGCAATCTGGCCCAGGAAATCTTCAATAACGTTACTGGTCGCAACGCTATCATTCAATAGCTGATAACCAATGACGGCTAATGCTGCACCACAATCAGGACAAAGCGCGTTTTTTTCATATTCAAGCACTTCATCCGCAAGTTGGCGAAGCACTGTTTTATCAGTTGCACGAAAATGAAACTCCAACATTGTGCGCACGAGCCAAGGATTTCTATAATCCCGCTCGAATTGGAGAAGATGATCTGGCGGCGTGGTATAACCATACACACTTTCCCGGTAAGAGAGCGTACTTTTAACGGGGTCTTTCAGGCCAACCATCAACCACCATTCGCTGGGTGGAGGCGTGTCGCAATCAACAGCCAATGGCCTGAAAGTTCTGGGCATCTTTTCCCAGATATTACGCGCTTTATCCACCTTGCAGCTACTAGCAATTTGTTGAACCAAGGCTTCTGGAATAAAATGCGCGGCCATCTGATTTTTCAGTTTATCCAAAGTGTATACATGAAGATGAAATGGATTTGGATCTTCCCCTGACTCATCGCTCCAATCGTTTGGGACACTAACGATAATTCTCCCACCGGGGGAGAGAAGTCGATAAAATTCTTTTAGAAGCGCTTCAGGTTCTTTTACATGTTCCAAAGTCTCAAAACAAATAACAACATCAAACTGGCCGTCTTCATATTTCGACAAACAGTCTGGCAAATATCCTTGTAAAAAATCTATGTTTTTTATCTCATTTGCAAAATTGTGATTGGCGTAGGCAATTCCATAATCACTTCCATCAATCCCGGTTGCGCTACGTGCCTTGCTTAATTGTGTTACGGCGTAGCTACCATACCCAAGCCCACATGCTGCATCAAGAACACGGTCGCCCTGCCGGATATAGGATGATGCCCACTTGTAGCGCACAACGTGCGCATCCGATCGCTTGCCAACCTCTCGCAACATATCCATATGAAGATTACGCTCTTCCGCCAAAACTTCAATAGGATATATTTTCAATGCGTTTTCTGGCACCTTTTCCAAGACAATATAAATCTGATCGCCATCAGAATTCAATGCCTCATAGTCATTGACCCGATAATAGGAGGGATGCTTCCGGAGACCTATATTGATACAACACTTCTCCCACCATGCCCTGCCTTTAACGGTCAGGCGCTGATTGCTCGCATCTTGCACCGTAGCAATCTGAAGAAAAACGAAGCGCCTGGACACTCTACAAATTTCCTGAAGTACGGTTTCAATATCTTCAGGAAGCAGGTACTCCAGAAAGCCTGAAACAACAACCGTGTCGAACTCCATATCCTTGAATGGAAAATCAAGTGTCGATATATGATGAAAACGACCATTAAAACGCTGGTTAGCACACTCAACCTCTTTTTCAGAGAAGTCTATTCCAAAAGCGTCAACACAAAGCTTTAACAATTCCCCGACAAAAGAACCTTCGTGACATCCGATGACAAGCATTTTTCCCAAACCGCAGTGCGTGACAACCAATTTCGCAAAATTTTTCAGATCACCATACCCAGCGTCATCCCGATGCAACTTGGAATATTGATCTATCGTGTTTTTAGTCACAGCATTAACTCCCCAAGAACGTGTCGACGAACACCAATGAACGCGGTATTGAATGCTACACGATTTTTGCTCGTCACGACCTTGGCCTGCCGAGTCAAGACTGCAAAACCATCAGCCGGCTTATAGCCAGGCCGCCAGAAATTCTTTCCAGTGCGCCGCGCCGATCTTTTCCAGCGTCTCGCGTACCATCACCACCTCGCGCGCCCAGCCTTCTTGGTCGAGCACGCCGCGCATTTTCAGGAAGCGCAGGTAAACAAGCCCGGTATTCACCACGTCGGTCTCGCAGTAATCGCGGATTTCGGCGATGCGGCCTGCCTGGAAAGCCGCCCATACGGCGGAGCCGTCCATGCCGAGCTTGCCGGGGTAGCCCATCAGCTTGGCGAAATCGTCGAGCGGCGCGTTGGCGCGCGGCTGGTAGAGCGCGAGTAAATCCATCAGGTCGAGATGGCGCAAGTGGTAACGGCTGATGTAGTTGTTCCACTTGAAGTCGCGCGAATCGGCGTAGTCGCCATCGCCCAGATCCCAGTAGCGCGGCGCGGCGACGCCGTGGAGCAGCCCCCGGTAGTGCAGCACCGGCAGATCAAAACCGCCGCCATTCCAGGACACGAGTTGCGGCGTGTATTTTTCGATGCCGTCAAAAAACCGCTGGATGATCTCGCCTTCGCCGCAATCGGGTTCGGAGATCGAGAAAACGCGAAACTGGCCGGGACTGTAGAGGGCGCAGGAAATTGTCACCACCCGTTGCAGGTAGTGGGGCATGAAATCGTTGCCGCTGGCGGCGCGCCGCTGTTGGAAGGCGAGTTCGGCAACTTCGGCGTCGGAAAGGCTCGCAGGCAGGTCGTGGAGACGGCGCAGACCGGCCACGTCCGGGACGGTCTCGATGTCGAAGATCAGTGCAGCCGACATTGCCGCCTCAGGCCGGAAAAACGCCGGTGGAAAGATAACGGTCGCCACGGTCGCAGACGATGCTGACGATGACCGCGTTTTCCAGCCCGGCGGCAAGGCGTAGCGCAACGTGCATGGCCCCGCCTGAGGAAATACCGGCGAAGATGCCCTCCTCGCGCGCCAACCGGCGGGTCATTTCCTCGGCGTCGGCCTGGCTCACGTATTCGAGCTGGTCGACGCAGGAACCGTCGTAAATGCGCGGCAGGTAGGCTTCTTCCCATTTTCGGATGCCGGGAATTTGCGAGCCGTCTTCCGGCTGGCAGCCGATGCTCCGGATGGCCGGATTCCGTTCCTTGAGATAGCGCGACACGCCCATCAGGGTGCCGGTGGTGCCCATCGAACTGACGAAATGGGTGACGCTGCCCTCGCTCTGCTCCCAAATCTCGGGGCCAGTCGTGTCAAAGTGCGCCTGCGGATTGTCGGGATTAGCGAACTGGTCGAGGATGATGCCGCGCCCCTCGTCGCGCATTTTTTCGGCCACATCGCGCGCCATCTCCATACCGCCTTCGCGGGGGGTCAGCACGAGTTCGGCCCCAAAGGCGCGCATGGTCTGGCGGCGCTCGACGCTCTGGTTCTCGGGCATCACCAGAATCATGCGGTAGCCGCGAATGGCCGCCGCCATCGCCAAGGCGATGCCCGTATTGCCGCTGGTGGCTTCGATCAGGCAGTCGCCGGGTTTGATCTGGCCGCGCGCCTCGGCCCGCATCACCATCGACAGCGCAGGACGATCCTTGACCGAACCGGCGGGATTGTTGCCTTCGAGCTTGGCAAGAATGACGTTGCCGTGCCCCGCCGCGATGCGTTTGAGCCGCACCAGCGGCGTCTGCCCGACGTAATCTTCGAGCGTCCTGAATGCCATCTCCACTCCTGTCGGGGCCAGGCGCGCTTTCAGCTGCGACCCATGCCGTGATATTCGATGCCGTGACGCCGCATCAGCGCAGGGTCGTACATGTTGCGTCCGTCGAAAATGACCGGCTGCTTGAGCGCGGTGCGGACAACCTCGAAATCCGGACTGCGGAATTCCTTCCATTCCGTGACGATGACAAGCGCATCGGCACCGAGCGCTGCGTCCATGGGTCGCATCGCATAGCCCAATCCCGGGTATTCGTCGCCGAAAATGCGGCGCGCCTCGTCCATCGCCACGGGATCGTAGGCGGTGACGTTGGCGCCGCGCCGCAACAGTTCGACGGCGATGACGCGGCTCGATGCCTCGCGCATATCGTCGGTATTGGGCTTGAACGCCAGCCCCCAGAGCGCGAAACGCAAGCCGTCGAACCTTTCGCCGAAACGGGCGACGATCTTGTCCACGATGCGGCGCTTTTGCGCCTCGTTGGCGTCTTCCACCGCGCGCAGCACCCGCAGGTCGTGCCCCGCTTCCTGCCCGGTGCGCACCAGCGCCTTTACGTCCTTGGGAAAACACGAACCGCCATAACCGCAACCGGCATAAAGAAAATGCCAGCCGATGCGCGGGTCTGAGCCGATGCCCTGCCGAACCTGTTCGATGTCCGCGCCCAGGGTTTCGGCAAGGTTCGCCAGCTCGTTCATGAAGCTGATGCGGGTGGCGAGCATGGCGTTGGCAGCGTACTTGGTGAGTTCGGCGCTTTTGACGTCCATGACCAGCAATTTTTCGCGGTTGCGCTGGAAAGGCGCGTAAAGCTCGTGCATCAGAGCGATGGCGCGCTCGTCCCCGGCCCCGACGACGATGCGATCCGGTCGCATGAAGTCTTCCACCGCTGCACCTTCCTTCAGGAATTCGGGGTTGGAGACCACCGCATAGTCGATTTGCGCCCCGCGCGCCGCCAGTTCCTCGCCGATGGCCGCGTGCACCTTGTCGCCGGTGCCGACCGGCACCGTCGATTTATCGACGACGACCCGGTAACCGTCCATGTAACGCCCGATGTTGCGCGCCGCCGTCAGGACGTATTGCAGATCGGCGGAACCGTCCTCGTCCGGCGGGGTGCCGACGGCGATGAACTGCACCACGCCATGGCCAACAGCGCGCTCGACGTCGGTGGTAAACGCCAGCCGCCCCGCCGCGACGTTGCGGCGCACGATTTCCAGCAGACCGGGTTCGTGAATCGGAATGCCGCCGGATTCCAGGATGCGGATCTTGTCAGGATCGACGTCGAGGCAAAGCACGTCGTTGCCCACGTCGGCCAGACATGCGCCGCTGACGAGTCCGACATAACCTGTTCCAGTGACGGTGACTTTCATGCTCTCTCTTGGCTATCCGCTGCCGCCGAACCGGGCACAAAAACCCCCCGCACCGGGACAAAACGGCAATCCCGCAATATACAGGGGATGCCAGAATAGGGCAATCGCATGGCGGTAAACCCCATGCGCCGGATTGGACGCGAGGCATAAAAAAACCGCCCTGAAGGGCGGTTTTTTTCAACACCCCTGCGCCGGAGAAAAATCAACGTCCCGCAGCGGCATGACGCCGCCGGCGGGCGACAACCCCTACAAGACCCAGCCCTGCCAGGAGCATGGCGTAGGTTTCGGGTTCGGGAACGGCAGGCGTGTTATAGACCAGTGCGGCAGCCAGGATAGACGGGAATTGAGAGCCGCCGCCATACAAAAACTCACTTTCATTAAACGCCAAAGTGACTCCATATTGGCTCACACCCATAGCGGAGGCAGACGCAAAAAATTCAAACAATGAGATTGCCCCACGGTCATCTCCCTCGAAATCAAGCCAGGAACTGGCTAAATCCAAACCCCCAAACCAAGGCATGTCTGTCTCGAAATAAGGGTTATTGGGGAAATACCATGCCGAGATGTCAATAGTCTCGGAATAGTGCTCATACGACTCCCCCGTTTCATTATTGACATACCAGCTATATCCAGTCGCTTCCTGCGGATTGGTGCCCTCATAGGCGACAGCATCAGCCCCCCTCTCTTCCGTCGCTGTATTGTATCTATAGACACCCTCATCGAAGGGACGCCACGAGTCGGAATCGGCATCATATTCCAAACCGGAAGCATACTCATATTGATGCGAACCATTATTGTCAGTATAAACGTACTGAGTATGGTTTTCTTGCCGGAAATAGCTCACATTGAGATTTTCAGGAGAAGACTCAGGGTTGGGATTAATAAACTGGAGAGAAAATACTCCCCCTCCTCCATACCCAAGCCATCCAATCACATTTCCAGTATCGGGGTCGTAAAATGAAGTCCAGAGACCCGGACTCACATCAGGAAATTCGTCAACGGCATATGCCGTCGTAGCGACTGCTGTGCCATAAGACAGAGAAAAAAAGGCCGCTGCCGTCAACGTACGAACAAAGTTTTTCATTTGACCCCTCCAGGGTCGTCATGACAAAGAAAAGGCCATAAAAAGACCGCCCGAGGGGCAGTATAGCAGACCGTGACAAAATTCACACAGGCAAGCGGGTGGGGCGGTTCGCGAACCGCCCCCACGGCGTTTGTGCATGGAACGACGCACGCCACTTCAGGGGGCGAGGTCGAATTCCTCGGTGCGCCGGGGCGGGTAGGTTTCCCAACCGCCACAGGCCGGGCAGCGCCAGTAGAACTGCCGCGCCTTGAAGCCGCAGGCGTCGCAACGGTAACGCGCCACCCGGCGCGTATGACCATGGATCAATTGCTTGACCAGGTCGATGTCGCCGCGATGCTCGACGGGTGCGGTCAACAAGGCCGCTTCCAGCAGTTTGTCGAGACCGAGCAGGGTCGGGTTGCGGCGAAGCTCTTCGCGCACCAGTTCGTAGGCCGCCTGCGCGCCAAATTTTTCGATTTCCCAGTGGAACAGTTCGTCGAGCAGGTCAAGCGAGGGATGACGTTCGAGCCACGAGCGCAGCAGCAAGTGCCCCTGTTCGAGGCGGCCAAGGCGGCCATATGCGTCCAGGATTCTTTGCGCGACCAGCGAAAGATACACCGGGTCTTGCCCCTCGATCCGCTTCCACGTTTCCAGTGCTTCATCGTCCCGCCCCTGGGCGGCCCGCAGATCGCCCAGAATCAGGTTGGCGCGCACGCACTT
>JAITQD010000060.1 GCA_031289095.1 Azoarcus sp. | reverse complement strand
GCAGGTCAGGTTGCGGCGGGCGACGGGCAAAACCATGCTCGAAATCGTCACACCCGCCTATCCCAACCCCATCAGCTACCGGGGAAAGTATTACCAGCGTAGCGGCAGCACCTTGCAGGAGTTGAAAGGCGCGGCGCTTGACCGTTTTTTGCTGCGCCACTATGGCCGCACCTTTGACGGTTCGCCCCTGCCCGGCGTAGCGGTACGCGATCTGTCGCCTGCCGCCATCGCCCGCTTTCGCCAACTGGCAGCACACAGCGGCAGGCTGGATGCCAGCGCGCTAAAAACTTCCGATGCCGAATTGCTGGCGAAATTGAAACTCATCGAAGGCAAATACTTGAAACGCGCGGCGGTGCTGCTTTTTCATCCCGACCCACTCGATTTCATCACCGGAGCCTTCGTCAAGGTCGGTTTTTTCCGCGCGGGCGGACATTTGGTTTACCACGACGAAATCAATGGCGATCTGTTTTCCCAATCGGAGCAAACGCTGAATCTACTGCTCACCAAATACCTGAAAGCGGCCATTCATTATGAAAGTATCATCCGGGTGGAGCGTTTCCCCATGCCGCGCGAGGCGTTGCGCGAAGCCTTGCTGAACGCGCTCGTGCATCGCGATTACATGATCCCCGCGCCGGTGCAAATCCGCGTCTACCATGACAAGCTTGTGCTCTGGAATCCCGCCGTGCTGCCGGAAGGCTGGACAGAAGCGACCCTGCGCGTGCCGCATACCTCGCAACCCTACAACCCGGAAATCGCCAATACCTTTTTTCGCGCGGGCGAGATCGAGGCTTGGGGGCGCGGCATCGAGCGTATCTTTGAAGCCTGCCAGAACGCGGGCACGCCCCAGCCGCATGTGCGCTTTGAGGCGGGCGGAGTCTGGATGGAGTTCCCCTTCGACGAGGCGTATATGCGCTCGGTAGAAGGTAGCGGCGGCCCGTTGATGGCGCAGGAGACGCAAGCCTCCGACCCGCCACGGCTAGAGTCGCGGCTAGAGTCACGGCTAGAGTCACGGCTAGAGTCACGGCTAGAGTCACGGCTAGAGTCGCGGCTAGAGTCACGGTTGGCGGCCAGGGTGCTGGTGAAGCTTCTGGAAGAAGAAAGCAGCAAGGCGGGCCTGGCTGTCTGGCTTGGGCATCAAACGGTTTCGGGTGAATTGCACAAGCAGATCAAAAACCTGCTTGAAGCCGGATTCATCGAGATGACCCTCCCCGACAAACCCAGCAGCCGCCTGCAAAAATACCGTCTTACGGCGAAAGGCCGCGCGCTTTTGGTCAAGGTCGCCGGACACGCCGAAAAAATGAGCGCCGATGCCATGAGGATTTTGCCTTGACTGATTCCACGCCTGATTTTGTCCAGGATTCCGCCGAGTCTTCGGAAAGGGACTCCCACCCTCCCCGGATGCAACACGCCCTGCTGGCGTCGGTCTTCATCATTGCTTCGTGCGGGCTGGCCTACGAACTGGTGGCGGCGGCGCTGGCCAGCTATCTGCTGGGCGACTCGATTACCCAGTTTTCCACGGTCATTGGCGCTTACCTGTTCGCCATGGGGATCGGGTCGTGGCTTTCCCGCTATGTGGAAGGAAACCTGGTGCGGCGATTCGTGCAAATCGAACTGGCGGTCGGCGTATTCGGCGGCTTCACCGCCGTGGCCCTGTTTTTGGCGTTCGCGGCGCAAATGGGGCCGTTCCGGGGGCTGCTGTATCTGGCGGTGCTGGTGGTGGGGGTGCTGGTCGGGCTGGAGATTCCATTGGTGATGCGCATCCTGAAACGGGAAGTGACTTTCCGCGATCTGGTGTCGCAAGTCCTGGCCGTGGATTACCTGGGGGCATTGGCGGTTTCCCTGCTTTTCCCCCTGCTGCTCGCGCCCTACCTGGGCTTGATGCGCACCGGTCTGCTGTTCGGCCTGCTCAATGTGGGAGTGGCCGTTTATGCGCTCTTCCTGTTTCGCGCGCAACTGACGCATTCCGGCGTGTTGCGCCTGTTTGCCGGAGCCTGCTTCCTCCTGCTCGCGGGCGGGCTGGCCGTGGCGGGCAAGGTTTCCGACATGGCGGAAAGCTGGCTGTATGCCGATGAGGTAATTCACATGGAAAGCTCGCCTTACCAGCGCATTGTCATTACGCGCTGGCGCGACGACGTGCGTCTGTTTCTGAATCAGAATCTGCAATTTTCCTCGAAGGATGAATACCGCTACCACGAGGCGCTGGTGCATCCGGGGCTGGCGGCCTTGCCCGAGGCGCGGCGCGTTCTGGTGCTGGGCGGCGGCGACGGTTTCGCGGTGCGGGAAATCCTGCGTTACCCCCGGATCCAGTCCCTGGTCCTGGTCGACCTCGACCCGGCGATGACGCGGCTTTTTTCCACCGCGCCCCTGCTGACGCGCCTGAATGACCACGCGCTCAAGGATGCGCGGGTGACGATCGTCAACGACGACGCCGCGCGCTGGCTGGAAGAACACGCGGACGTTTTCGATTTCGTGGTCGCGGATTTCCCCGACCCGGCCAATTTCGCCCTGGGCAAGCTGTATTCCACGAGTTTCTACCGGCTGCTGGCGCGCCACCTCGCGCCGGACGGGCGGATAGCCGTGCAATCCACCTCGCCCTACTACGCCCGGCGCTCTTTCTGGACGATCGTCGCCACGCTGGAAGCCGTGGGACTCAAGACCGCGCCGTATCACGCCCTGGTGCCCAGTTTCGGCGAATGGGGCTATGTGCTGGCGGGACGCGAAGCGCCCGTCATGCCGGCGGCTTATCCCGAGGGATTGCGTTTCCTGACCGTCGCCGGCACCCAGGATTTATTTCATTTTCCCGCCGACATGGCGCGTCTGCCGGCCAAACCGAACCGCCTCAACGAACAGGGACTGGTGCGCCTGTTCGAGCAGGAATGGCAAGGAGTCTCGCATTGATGCGGCGGCGTGATTTTCTCGCCGGCTGCGGCGCGGCGGCCTGCGGCATGGCCTTGCCGGGATGCGCCGCGCAAACTCCGGGCTTGCCGCCCGGTGAATTGTCCGGCAGCGATTTCATCCTGGGGCATCGCCTGATACACGGCAGCTTTCCCCCGCCCGATGAAATCATCCCGGTTCCGGTGCTGATCGTCGGCGCGGGCATCGCCGGACTCTCCGCCGCCTGGCGTTTTTGCCGGGAAGGTTTCACCGATTTCGCGCTGCTGGAACTGGAACGGGAAGCGGGCGGCAACGCCCGTTCCGGCGAAAACGCCATTTCCCGCTATCCGCTGGCGGGGGCGCACTACCTGCCGCTGCCGAACCGCGAGGCCAGGGCGGTGCGCGCCATGCTGGCCGACCTGGGCGCGCTGCACGGCGATCCGTCGGCCGAGACGCCGGAATATGACGAACGTTATCTATGCCACGCGCCGCAGGAACGCCTGTACCGCCTGGGCGCGTGGCAGGAAGGGCTGCTGCCGCGCCTGGGCGTGCCCAAGGCGGAACTGGAACAGCAAGGGCGGTTCTTCGCGCGCATGGAAAGCTATCGCGCCGCCCGCGACCGCCAGGGCCGGCGCGTCTTCACCTTGCCGGTGGCCTACGGCGGCGACGCCTCCGAATGGGCGGCGCTCGACCGTCTCACCCTGCGCGACTGGCTGCTGGCGGAAGGATTCGACGCCCCCTCGCTACACTGGTACGCCAATTACGTCTGCCGCGACGACTACGGCACCGACTACCGGCAGATCTCCGCCTGGGCGGGCGTCCATTACTTCGCCTGCCGCACGGGTCAGGGACTGGACGCGGGCGACGCGGTGCTCACCGCGCCGGAAGGCAACGGCTGGCTGGTGCACGGCTTGCGGGACAAGATCGCGGCGGCGGGAGAAAAATTATTACGCACGAACCAGGCCGTCTACGCCCTGAGCCAGGATCGGCGCGGCTGCCAGGCCGACGTCTGGGACGCCGCGCAAAACCGGAGCCTGCGCTATCGGGCCGAACAGGTGATCTGGGCCGCGCCGCTCTTTCTTCTGCCGCATCTGGCACGCGATCTGCCCGCCGAACTGGCGGCGACCCTCGCCACCATCGAATACGCGCCCTGGATGGTCGCCAATTTGAGCCTGCAAGCGCCGCCCGCCCACGGCGCGGGCTATCCGCTGGCCTGGGACAACGTGTTGCAGGACAGCCCCAGCCTGGGCTACGTGGTGGCGACGCATCAAAAAATCCGTCTGACGCCCGGCCCGACCGTGCTCACCTATTACCATCCCCTGTCGGAAACCGCTCCGGCGGCGGCCCGCAAAACCCTGCTGAGGAATACGCGGAAAATCTGGGCCGAGCGCATTCTCGCCGATTTATCCCACGCGCATCGGGACATCCGCGCGCTCACCACCCGGCTGGACGTATTCCGCAACGCGCACGCGATGGCCCGCCCCCTGCCGGGTTTCCGCGACAGCGTCCGGCAAGGCCGTCTGGCGGCGGGCTGGGAACGTGTACGTTTCGCCCACGCCGACGTTTCCGGCCTGTCGCTCGTCGAGGAAGCCAATTATTGGGGCGTGCTGGCGGCGGAAGAACTGTTGGCCGCCCGGCACGGCGGGACCCTACGCGAGCGGTTGGTGTAATGATCCTGGAAACCGCAGTTTGACCGCTCATTATTTTATTGAGGCTATGTGATGGCAATCGCTCTTGGTATTTCCGCCGCTCACCCATGGGGTGAGTCCGCTACACGCCCGTGTGCGCTGTCCCACAGCGCGCTGGCGGTGTTGCTCCTCCTTGCAGGCGCGAGCCGGCCGCGTCGGCGCGCCTTGCCAACACGCTCCGGGACAGCACCCGCGGGCATGTCCAACTACGGTTTCTAGGATCATGGAAGGCCTGCACATCCTCGCGGAATTCAAACGATGCCAAGGCGCGCCCGCCCTGCTGAAAGAAGCCGGGGCGCTGGAGAAATTGTGCCTGCAAGCCTGCCGCGACGCGGGCCTGACCGTCGTCGGCTGGCTGTTTCACCCCTTCGGCACGGTAGCGGCGCCCGCGGGCACGACCGGCGCGGTCATCCTCGCGGAATCGCATCTGGCGATCCACACCTGGCCCGAGCAGGCCGCCGTGACGCTGGATATCTACGTCTGCAACTTCAGCCGCGACAACCGCCAGGCCGCCGAAGCCGCCTACGCGCGGCTCTTGCAGGCCTTCCAGCCGGAACAGGCCAGCCGCCGGGACATCCGGCGCGGCAGCCTTGAGAGCGACGCATTTGCCAATACGACGCTCCGCTGAAACATCTGAAAAGGAAAACCGCATGAACCGCCACGTCATCGGAAACGGCAACACCTACCGGAGAACCGCGTAATGGGAATTCTGATAGTGGGAGCGATGGGGGTGTACCTGTTGATCTCGATAGTCATCGTCCGCTCGGCGATCCGTTGCGCGCGGAACAGCGGTACGAGCGCGAAGCGCTGGGGTTGGGGCGCGGCGCTGGTGATGTATCTGATTCCCTTCTGGGACTGGCTGCCGACGGTGGCGGTGCATCAATACTACTGCGCTACTGAAGCGGGGGTCTGGGTATACAAGACTTTTGACCAATGGAGGCAGGACAACCCAAACGTGATTCTGCTCCTCGATAACAGAGGTCCCCCAGTTATCAAAATGAAGAATCTGGATTTACCGAGACATATCGACTTAACCAGAGATTTAATTGGGTAATAAAGCATCGCAGCAGGTTGTCAATTCTTC
>JAITQD010000012.1 GCA_031289095.1 Azoarcus sp. | reverse complement strand
CTGGCGGAATTCGTAGTCGGTGAGATGGAGATAAAACGGCGCGCCGTAGTGCTGGCTGTCGATCATGGCGGTGATCGTGTCGCGGATGAAGATCGCATGTTCATCCTTGGGTTCGAGTGCGTCTTGTCCAGCGGCTTCGCGCACGCTCATCCAGGCGTCCCAGACCATGCCATGCAGAATCTGGAAGAAGGCTGCGCCCGTACGCTGGCGTTCTTCTTCGGAAGCGGCGTGTTTGACGAAAGCCTCGCTTTCGATGAAAGTCGAGATGGCTTCTACGCCGCCGTCGGCAAAGAGGGTAAGGATATATTCTGCGGTGGACTTCAGGCGTTTGTGCAACTCGTCGCCGTCGCTGGCGTCGAGGGCGCGCGCGGTGAAACGTTCGGCGAGCGCGGCGTGGCGCGCGGGATCAAAAAAGACCTGGCGGATGGCGAACCAGGTATCGGCGCTGTCGCGTTCGTCGAGCGGGATGCGCAGGTAGCTGAACGGTTCCATCGGGTTGGCGCGCGTGCCGCTGAAAAGGTATTTGTGGCCCGAGAGTTCGAGCGGCAGCATGTAATTGCTGAATTCGTGCGCCTGTCCGGCGTCGTCGCGCAGTTTGAAGGTGTATACCGGGCCGAGGTTGCGCAGACTCTTTTCGGCTGGCGGTCGCGCTCCACTGCCGAGAAAATTGCCGAGCCAGTTGCCGCCGACAGGTGTGGGGGCGGCGAAGTTTTCGACGTTGAGCGGTCGAAAGCCGGTGAGTTCGAGCGTGAGGTCGTAGCCGAGTTTCGCCAGCGGCAGGCGGGTGCCGACTTCGGTTTCGACCGGGTGCGGCGGGCGGGAGCCGGGGGCGAAATCGTGCACGGCAAAGCGCAGCAGGGAACCGCCGTCGTCGAAACCGGACTGGAACAGGGTGACGCCCCGGTATGAGAACGGCTTGTTGACTTCGAGTGTGCGTTCGATGCGCTGGTCGCCGTCGGTGACGACAATATCGCTGGCGTAACGGCGCGGCATGCCGCTCGGGTAATAGTCGATGTGAAAGCGTTTGAGTTCGACCTTGAACGGCAGGGACTGGAGCAGGATGCCGTCGTCGACGTTGAGTACGGCGAAATCGGTGCTGCCGCCTTCTGGAATGTAGATGTTGCCGCGATAGCTCCAGTTGCTCCGGTCGAGGCGGGCCGAAGCGGGAATGTGGGCGACCGGCTGGTCGCCGGAAGCCGGAGCCTTGTCGCCGAGCTTCATTTGCAGGGCGAGCGGCAGATTGCCGTCGAGCAGACCGCCGAGGCAGATCAAGATGATGGCGCTGTGAGCGAGGAAATAGCCGATGCGTCCGGCGGCGCCCTGCCGGGCGGCGACGAGCACGCCGTCCTTGCGCTCGTCGACCCGGAAACGGAAACCTGTGTCCGCGAGATACGTCGTGACCGCATCGCGCCGTGCCTGCGGTGGCAAAGTGGGCCTCAGACTGGCGTGGAGGGCAAAAAGCCGCAGCGATGCTTCCCGCGCGTGTTCGCGGAAACCGCGCATCTCGCGCAGCATCGGCCCGGACTGACGGATGATGCACAGCGTTGTCGACAACACCAGGAACGCGAGGATGGCGAGAAACCAGCCGGCGCTGTAGACCTTGTACAGGCCCATGCGGGCGAAAACCGGATCCCAGAACTGGCCGAACTGGTTGAGATAGGCATTCGCCGGTTCGTTTTGCTGCACCACGGTGCCGATGATCGAGGCAATCGCCAGCACGGTGAGCAGGCTGATGGCAAAACGCATCGAACTCAGCAGTTCGATAAGTGCTTCAGGGGCGGAGTCCCGCGCGGCGGCACGCTGCATCGTAAGGAAACCCAGGGATGAACCGAAAAAGAAAGGGGGGCTGTCTGCCCCCTTTCGTTGCTACTCGTGGGCCGGATACCGCGCGTTCAGCGCAGTCCGGCGGCGTAATCGGCGACCGCCTTGATTTCAGGATCGGTCATGCGCAACGCGATGGCTCGCATCATGCTCGCCGGATCGTTGGCGCGCACACCGTCGCGGAAAGCCTTGAGCTGGATTTCCAGGTATTCGGGAAATTGTCCCGCCAGCGCCGGGTATTGAGCCGGCAGCCCCTTGCCTGCGGGGCCATGACAGGCGGCACAGGCCGGCACGCCCTTGGCGGCGATGCCTGCGCGCCAGATTTTCTGCCCGCTGGCGATGTCGGCGATGTTCTTGGCCGTGGCCGGTTGCAGCGTCTGCGCTGCGAGGTAGTTGGCTACTGCGCGCAGATCCTCGTCGGGCACCACGGAAATCATGCCGTTCATGATGGCGTTTTCACGTACGGGAGGCTTGCCGTCCATGGCCTTGAAATCGCGCATCTGCTTGTAGAGATAGTCGGCATGTTGGCCCGCGAGCTTGGCTTGCTCGGGAACCTGGCTGTTGCCGTCAGCCATGTGACAGGCGACACAGACGGTATCAATGTGCTGCCTGGCTTTTTCCTCGGGGGTTTGGGCCTGGGCCTGGAGACTGGTGGCGACCAGCAACGACAGCAGCAGGGAACGCTTGATCATGATGACCTCGATAAGCCGTAGGGAGTAGTCCTAAACCGCGTTATTCTATAACACGAACCTCCTTTTGTATGAGTTTGCACGGCGTTCCTGCTGCCGTCCCCCCGACCCATGTCCATCTTCCGCCACGCCAGCTTTGAAACTTCCATCGCCAAACCGTCCGCGCTGCCGCCCGCCGACGGCTTTGAAATCGCCTTCGCCGGGCGATCAAACGCCGGAAAATCGAGTGCGATCAACACCTTGGCCGGTCACACGCGGCTCGCCTATGTCTCGAAGACGCCGGGACGCACCCAGCTTCTCAATTTTTTCCGTCTCCAGTGCGGCGCCCGTCTCGTCGACCTGCCGGGCTACGGCTATGCCGCCGTGCCGGAAAAAGTCCGCCGCCAGTGGGGCGGGCTGATCGAGGACTATCTCAGGACGCGCACGGCGCTCGCCGGACTGGTGCTGATGATGGACGCGCGTCACCCGCTCACCATGCTCGACCACCGGATGATCGGCTGGTTCCTGCCTTCCGGGCGGCCCATCCACATCCTGCTCACCAAGAGCGACAAACTTTCGCGCGGTGCGGCGCAGGCCGTCCTGCTCAAGGTGCGCGCGGCGCTGGCGGCGCATGGCCAGATCACGGCGCAACTGTTTTCCAGCCTGAACCGGAACGGCATCGACGAATGCGAGCGGGTGGTGGGCGCGTGGCTGGCGGGTTCGGCCGGGACGGAAGGCGAGGGCGGTTAACCGGGCGTGGGTGCGCCTGCGGCGGCTTTCCGCTCAGTTGCCGGGGCGCACCAGGGAATGCAGACCGTCGAGGTGCTCGGTGTAATAGCGGGCGTCGAGCCGTTCGATGCGGATTTTCTGCCCGGGCGCCGGGGCGTGGATGAAGCGGTCGTTGCCGATGTAGACGCCCATGTGCGAGTGGCGGCGACCGAGCGTGTTGAAGAAGACGAGATCGCCCGGCGAAAGCTCCTGGCGCTTGATCGGACGGGTGACTTGGGCGATGGTGGCCGCGTGGTGCGGCAGCTTGCGACCGCTCACCTGCTCCACCAGATAAGTCGCCACACCGCTGCAATCGAGACCGCTTTCCGGGTCGCCGCCGCCCCAGCGGTAGTCGACGCCAAGCAGATCAAAGGCGCGCAGCACGATTTCCTGGCGTTGCGCAGGCTCGTCAAGTACGAAATACGTTGCGGACGGGGAGAACCGTTCATCGTCGGCCAACATGTCGGAATAGCTGCCCGGCTCGCTGACATGGGTGGTCGGCGCCACGCTGCACGCGCCGAGCACGGCGCAGACCAGCGTGGTGAGGAAGCAGTGCGCGAACCTGCGAGTGTCAGGTATCGGCATTGGCGGACGCAGATCGCAATTCAACGAGCCCAGCCCTGAAGCGGCGGGCGTTATCGACATAATGCCGGGCATTATTGCGCAGGCGGGCAAGTTCGTCGTCGGTCAGGGTGCGCAACACCCGCCCCGGCGAACCCACCACCAGCGAGCGGTCAGGAATCGTCTTGCCTTCGGGAATCAGGGCATTGGCCCCGATGAGGCAATCCTTTCCCAGCACGGCGTTGTTGAGGACGACGGCGCTGATACCGATCAGACAACCGTCGCCGATGGTACAGCCGTGCAGCATTGCCATGTGGCCGACCGTGACGCCGGAGCCGATCGTGAGCGGCACGCCTTCGTCGTTGTGGAGGACAGCGCCATCCTGAACATTGGTGCCGTCACCGATGGCGATCGGCGCGTTGTCGCCGCGAATCACCACGTTGTACCAGATGCTCACGTCGCGGCCCAGGCACACGTCGCCGATGATCGTCGCGGTATGGGCGATCCAGCAGTCCTCGCCGATCAGGGGCTTTGTCCCGTCCAGGGCATAGATACCCATCGTGCTCGCTCTCCCTCCTGGGTTTCACGGCGCCACCGCCGTGGCTGCGATCATAGCAAAAACATGCACGGGAGCGTTGCGGACGGCGTTGTGAATGTGTGTGGACACGCTACCGGCAAAGGTGTAGCCCGGGTGTTGACCTGCAAATGCCAGTCAGGCTTACTATGCAGCGGAAGGCACATCAAAAAACGGGTGGGTTGATCGAGCGGTTGAAGACACTCATCTTGAAACCGGTGATTATATTTATAAGTTGTTGATCTTCATGTTTATTTTGTTTTAATCTCCGCAACTCCCGCTGGTTTCGGCATGAAAATTGGAAGCGTGGCAGAGTGGTTTAATGCACGGGTCTTGAAAACCCGCGTGGGGTCAATCCCACCGTGAGTTCGAATCTCACCGCTTCCGCCAGGTACGAAAACAGCCCTTGATTGGGGCTGGATGTCGCGGAACTGGAAGCACGCCTGCTGGCCCAGCCGCACACTGGCAGGGCAAAATGACGCCGCGCGACTACGCGGCCTTGACACCGCTGATCTGGGTAATCCTTGCCCGACGCGCGTCTCGTTCAACGCGCTGTGCAGTGGAAAATTCGCGGCTCGGCGTCAGTGTTTCGCCGGGGGGCGTTTTTTTTCTTCGGGCGATAGCTGTTTTTTGTAGTCGCGCGCACGGGCGACCTGTTCCCGCAGCGAGGGGCTGTCGACTTTGCTGAAGCGGTTTTCGACGTGCTCGAAAGCCGCAATGGCGTCTCGGCGCCTGCCTTGCTGCGCCAGCGCCACGCCTTTGTTGACGAGCGATCTGGAAACTGCTTCCTGGATCTCCGGGCTGTCGTCCTTGCCAAAACGACGGTCGATAGCGTCGGAGATGGCGGCGACTTCCGCCAGACTGCCTCGTTTCCCAAGTACGATGCCTTTGTCGACGAGCGCCTTGACAAGTTGTTGCCGGATCACAGGGGTATGCTCGCCGCCAAAGCGGCGTTCGATATCGTCGAAGACGGCGATGGCTTCGTCGGACATGCCATGTTGGTTCAGGGTCATGGCCTTGTCGTCGAGCGCATTTATGGCCCAGGCGCGGATGCCAGGGTCGGCGTCCCTGCTGAAGCGGCGGTCGAGCGTTTCGAGGACGAAGATTTTCCCCCATATGTTGCCCTGATGCGCCAAGGCTTCGCCTTTGTTGAGCAGCATCCCGAACATCGTCTGGCGGATTTCAAAATTCCTGTCGTCGGCAAAGCGGCGCTCGGCTTCGTCATAAACGGCGAGAGCCTCTGCAACCTGACCTTGTGCGAAGAAGGTGTCGGCCTTGTTGAACAGCGCCTTGGCGACCCACTTCCGAGCCGTGGGGCGCTCGTCGTCGCCGAAGCGGCGGACGATTTCATCGTAGGTGGCGATGGCCTGCGGGGTCATTCCTTCCCGGTAGTAGGTCACGGCTTTCTGGAAAAGCCCTCCCGGGTTGTTTTCTTGCGAGTTTGGCGTCTTCGCCGGTGGCAGGGCGTCGAAAACCCGTCTGCTGCCGGCGGGTATCCAGGGCGCGGCGGCTTCAGTGGTCGCCGCTGGCCACTCGGCAAAAACCGGACGGCTTCCCGTTGCGGGAAATACGACCGCCGCGAACAGCACGGCGGAAACTCGGTGTCCCCTGGACATGTCGCTACCCGGATTCAGTTTTTTCAGGTAGAGACAGAATACCCGGTTATTGCGTCGTCTGCCTTTAAATTCTGAAGCCGGGCAATTCCCGGTCGAGCCGTCGCAGATGGGCCGCCCATTCGCGTTTGCCCGCAGGGAAGAAGGTTGATTTGTCGCCCATGATGTCGTCTGCCTGTTTCACCGTGCGGTCGATGACTTCCTGCGGCAGCGTTTGCAGGGGGGCGCCCGCCGATTGTGCGGCGAGTTGAAAGCGGCAGGCGCGTTCGAGTCGCCAGATACGGGAAAAGGCTTCGGCCATGTTGCGGCCAATGGTGAGGGTGCCGTGATTTCTGAGGATCAAATGATGCCGGTTGCCCAGGTTGTGGAGCAGCAATGCGCGTTCTTCCTTGTCCAATACCACGCCGTGATAGTCGTGATAAGCCACGTCGGCATAAACCATCAGCGCCATTTGGGTCAGGGGCAAAAGTCCGTCGCGCTGGCAGGAAACCGCGACGCCTTCTCTGGAATGCAGGTGCACGACGGCTTCTGCCTGTGGCGAATGCGTGGCGTGAATTGCGCCGTGAATAATAGTGCCTGCCGGATTCAGATCGCCCTTGCCGCCGATGACGTTGCCGTCCAGGTCGACTTCGAGAATGGACGAGGCATCGACTTCATCGAATAGCGATCCGAGCGGATTGACGAAATAACGGTCGTTGCGATCTGGAACACGAATGGAAATATGGGTTGCAAGCAAATCCGTCCATCCATAAAGATGGGTCAGGCGGCAAGCGGCGGCGAGGTCGACGCGGGCGTTCCAGGCGGCGTCGGTGGTGGTCAGGCTGTTTGTGCTCATGGTGTGGTCTCGTGTCATGATCGGGTGCAATTCTCGCGCCCGAGCGCCGGGACAGCGCTGGGCCGGGATAGATCGCGTCGTCAGTCGTGGCGGTGGTATGCAGGCCGGTTATCGGTGGTCATCAATCCAGCGTCGCGCCCGACGTTTCCACAACTTTGCCCCAGCGCGCGTAATCGCTCCTGATGAGTTCTGCGAGTTTTTCAGGCGTGCTGGAGAGCGTGCTTAACCCCTGAGTGGCGAGTTTTTCGCGGACTTCCGGTTGCCGGGCGATCTGGCCGAGGGTGGCGTTCAGTTTGTCCACGATGTCTTTCGGGGTGCCGGCGGGCGCGACCAGGCTGAACCAGGAGTCGACTTCAAAGTCGGCAAACCCCGCTTCCTTCGCGGTGGGTACATTGGGCAGCAGGGGGGAACGTTCGGCGCTGGTAATGACAAGCGCCTTGACTTTGCCCGCCTTGACCTGCGGAGAGAGGATGGTCAGGGTGTCGAAGGCCAGATCCACTTCGCCGCCCAGGAGCGCGGTAATTGCCGGAGCGCTGCCCTTGTAGGGTACGTGCAACAGGTCGATGCCGTTCTGTGTCTTGAACAGTTCTCCCGACAGGTGGCAGATGGTGCCGCTACCGCATGAGGCATATGTGACCTTGCCGGGATGGGCCTTGGCATGGGCGATGAGTTCCCGGGCGTTTCCGACGGGCAGCGCATGATTGGCGGCGATGATGTAGGGCACGGAGGCGAGCAGCGAAACCGGTGCGAAATCCTTGAGCGGGTCGTAGGCGACTTTTTTGTTGAGATTGGGCAACAGGGTCAGTTGGCCGGCAGGCGCAAGCGACAGGGTGTAACCGTCCGGGGCCGAGCGGGCGACGAATTCAGCGGCAATTGCGGTGCCCGCGCCCGGTTTGTTTTCGACGATGACCGGCTGCCTGAAACTTTCCGCGAGCTTTTCCCCATAGATGCGCGCGATGGTGTCCGCTGCGCCGCCCGGGGGGAAAGGCACGATCAGTTTGATGGCCTTGTTGGGATAGGCGCTGCCTTGTGCCTGCACAACGGGCGCAATAAACTGGGCGGCGAGCAATACGGCGCCCATGACGGTCTTTGCAAAAGAGAATTGCATGCGGACTCCCTGATTAATCTGTTATTTGCCGGTGAATACGGGGCTGCGTTTTTCGGTGAATGCGGTAATGCCTTCGACGAAATCGCTGGATTCATTGATTTCCAACACACGCGCGCGCGCAATGCCCGCCGCTTCGGTCGGCCCCTTGGGGATGACCTGTCCGACGAAATCCTTGAGCAGTTTCAGCACGATGGGGGCATTGGCTGCAATTTGCAGGGCAATTTCGCGCGCGGCTTCAAGCTGCGTGCCAGTGGGCACAACCCGGTTGACCAAGCCGACCTCATAGGCGCGCTGAGCGCTCAGGTTTCCGCCGACGAGCAGCAGTTCCATTGCGATCTTGTGCGGAATGCGCGCGGCAAGCGAGGCGACCAGCCCGCCCGCGAAACCGACCTTGGCTTCCGGGTAGGAAAAAGTGGTGTTGTCGGCAGCGATCGCCAGGTCGCTGTTCTGCACGAAAACGAGCCCGCCGCCGATGACGAGCCCGGAGACTGCGGCGATCACCGGTTTGTGTACGGTCACTCCGACGCCCGGTATTGCTTTCCACAAGTCGTGTGGAATATCCCGGAGATTGGCACCCGCGCTGAATGCCTTGTTGCCCGCGCCGGTCAGAATGGCAACACGGTCATCGCTGACATTGAAACGCTTCCAGGCGGCATGAAGCTGATCGACCACTTCATGGGTGAGCGTGTTGTATTTCTCCACGCGGTTGATGGTGATGACTGCGATGTTATCGAGGGATTCATAAAGAACTTCGGACATGGTTTTTCCTTGTGGGCGTTGAATCGGTTGAATGTCGTGCCGCCGAACAGAAACAGGCTGCGGTTTCCCAGGTTCCCCGTAAGCCGCAGGCTATTTCACGAGCAGCGTCAAATTCCGCGCGTAGCCCAGCGCCAGATACCAAGCGCGGGTGCGGGCCATGTAGTCGATGGGCGTGCGCGTTGTTTTTACTTTTGCTTTCACGGCGCGACGACTTCGATCAGTCTGGTTTTCGCGCCGCTTCGCGGCAGGCTGCCGAACGGCAGAACCGTGACCGAGGGGCGGAAGCTCAACAGTTCGCGGACACGTTGCTCCAACGCCTTGCCCAGTTCCGGCCATTCGCTTTCCGGCGCGCCTTCCCCGGCTTCGACCGCGAGTTGCAAGGGTGGCGTCACTTTGGGCGGCGGCCCGTCCAGGCGAATCCGCAATTCGCCGGAAAGCCGGGGCTGGAACTGGTGCACGACTTTCTGGAGCGCAACGGGGTAAACCTTGACCCCTTTGATCATCAGCATGTCATCGGCGCGACCGATGATTTCCATGCGCACGCCGAAATGACCGCAGCCGGGACACTCGCCGACGTGAAGGCGCAGGATGTCGCCCGTGGCGTTGCGGAACGCGGGCGAGGCCTCATATTCCAGTCCGGTGTGAATCGCCTCGCCAACTGCGCCATCCCGGATTTCCAGTGGCGCTTTCGTTTCCGGGTCGACAAGGTCGTAGCGGAAACAATAATCCTCGCCCATGTGGTGCATTCCGTGGGCATCGGGCGAATCGCAAGTGATCGTGCCGTTGTGCCACGCGCCGCCGGTGGAATCGAACACCTGCGCGCCAAAATGCTCGCGCACCCGCTGGCGAAAGACGGGCTGGCTGCCGCCGGGTTCGCCGCAGACGTAGACAATCTCGATGCCCAGCGCGCCGACCGGTTTGCCAATTTCGCCTTGGGCGCGTTCGATCAACTGGTTGACCATCGAGGGGGTGGCAAACAGCGCGCGAGGGTGGGTCAATTCGATGTAACGCAGGATCTTGGGCACGCCGCCTTCAGCGCCGACCGCGACCGGACGCGCGCCATAGGCTTCCAGCGCCTGCACATAGGTAATGCCCGCCAGCCACAGCGACAGGCCAAACGCATGAAACGTGGTGTCGCCGGGGCGAATGCCCGCCGTCTTGAACATGCGGCCCAGCACCTTGTAAGTGATGTCGAGGTCTTTTCGGCTGAACACGTAGAAAGTCGGTGTGCCGGTGGTGCCGGACGTGGCGGCGAGGTGGATGGCGTTTGCAGGCTGAGTAGTCAGATGCAGCCCGAGCGGATGACCGTAGCGCCTGAGCGATTCATCCTGCGAATCGCGGTGACGCGCCTTGTCCAGAAAAGCCGGCAGACGACGGAAATCGGCCAGGCTGCGGATGTCCTCCGGCGAGGTGACGCCCGCTTCCAGAAAACGCGGGCGAAAATAATCCTCGTTGCCCCAGACGTAACGAATCTGCTTTTGCAGCTTCGTCCAGCGAAGCTGGTCAAGCGCGGCAAGATATTCCGCCGGATCGCGGGTGTCGATGTTGAGGTAATGGAGCGTCTGGGTCATGGCAGGCTTGATGAGTATCCTGTATGGATGGTTGTGAATCTGAATCAGCTTTCCTGGAACGCAGCTTCACGCGTCTCGCGCGCCTTGGGCCAAGCGAGCAATAAAATGAGGGCGATGGCGAAAAGCAACAGGCAGAGGCTGATCGGGCGGGTGAAAAACACGCTGGCGTCGCCCCTTGATAACAGCATGGCGCGGCGCAGGTTTTCTTCCATCATCGGGCCGAGCACGAAACCGAGCAGCAAAGGGGCGGGTTCGCACTTGAGCTTGATGAAGAGATAACCGACGACCCCGAAGAAAAGCGTCAGTCCGACTTCAAACGCGCTGTTATTCACGCTGTAGACGCCCACGCAGCAAAACAACAGGATGATGGGATACAGCAGGCGATACGGCACTTTCAGCAGCCGCGCCCATAGTCCGATCAGCGGCATGTTGAGCAGAACCAGAAACAGGTTGCCGATCCACATGCTGACGATCAGCCCCCAGAACAGGGCAGGGCGCTCCTCCATCACTTGCGGGCCGGGGACGATGCCGTGAATCATCATCGCGCCGACCATCAGCGCCATGACCGCGTTCGAGGGCAGGCCCATGACCAGCAGCGGAATGAAGGAAGTCTGCGCACCCGCGTTGTTGGCGGCTTCCGGGCCGGCGACGCCTTCGATGGCGCCCTTGCCGAAGCGTGAAGGGTCGCCAGCCAGCCGCTTTTCCAGGGTGTAGGACGAAAAAGAGGACAGCACCGCGCCGCCGCCAGGCAGGATGCCCAGAATCGAACCCAGCGCGGTGCCGCGCAGCACGGGTTTCCACGCCTGGCGCATATCCTGGCGATTTGGCCAGAGTTTGCCGATTTTATGCGCGAACACATCGCGCGCGCCGGAATGTTCCAGGTTGGCAATGATTTCGGCGATGCCGAAAAGTCCCATGGAGAGCACGACAAAGTTGATGCCATCGGCAAGCTCGGGCAGGCCGAAGGTAAAACGTTCCAACCCGGAATTCACATCGACACCGACCAGCCCCAGAACCAGCCCGAGGATGACCATGGCGACCGCCTTGAAAACATCCCCCTGGGCCAGCACCACGGCGGCGACCAGGCCCAGCAGCATCAGGGAGAAGTATTCGGCGGGGCCAAACTTGAGTGCGAATTCCGCCAGCGGCGCGGCAGCAGCGGCGATGATCAGGGTGGCGACCGTCCCGGCGAAAAATGACCCGAGGGCGGCGATCCCCAGCGCCGCGCCCGCGCGTCCCTGGCGCGCCATTGCGTAGCCGTCCAGGCAGGTGACGACGGAAGAGGATTCTCCCGGCAGATTGACCAGAATCGCCGTGGTGGAGCCGCCATATTGCGCACCGTAATAAATGCCAGCGAGCATGATGAGCGCGGCATCCGGGGGCAGGCCATACGTCACCGGCAGCAGCATGGCGATGGTCGCAACCGGCCCGAGACCGGGCAGGACGCCGATCAGGGTGCCGAGCAGCACCCCGAGAAAACAATAACCCAGGTTGGTGAAGCTCAACGCGGTGCTCAACCCCAGGCTGAGGTTGGAAAATAATTCCATGATCTGTTGGCGATGCGCGGTTCAGCGCAACGGCAGCACCGGTAGCGGCAGCCCCAGTCCCCAGACGAACACCCCGATGCCAAAGAGCGCCAGGCCTGCGCCCAGTGGCAACAGTTCACGCCAGCGCGCTTCATGGTGGGCTGCACCACTGATCGAGACCAGCAGCAGGGTTGCGCATACCAGCCCGATACTGCCGAGCGAGACCGTGAATGCGAGTACGCCAATGCTGATCAGCACGGTCGGGCGCAGCACGCGGCGCACGCCCTGGCGCAGCTTGCTGCGGAAAAAGCGCTGGAAAAGCGCGGGAGAAGCAATATCGAGCGCATTGCGCCCCTTGCAGGTACGCACGCCTTGCAGCCAGGCCCGCAGGGAAATGAACAACCCCAGTGTCACCAGCGCGCCGCCCAGCACCAAGGGAAAATAACCCGACCCCATGCGCATCGCCGTTCCCAACGGGTAATGGCGTGCACCGGTGAGGGTGGCGAGTCCGACAAGAACAAAGAACGCACCGGCAAGGAAATCAGGATGTTGCAGGCGGATAAGAGACAGTGTCGGGAGGGACAGGCAAAGGCGCTGACGCATGAAATGGAATTCTCCGGCAAATCAAATATAGATCGCGTGAAGTCACAATCATGAGGGCGAGACGGAGACTGGTTAAATAAAAATAGATGCGAACCTTATGCCTGTTGTTTGCCTATGCTTATAAGAATGGAGAATGTATCGCCGCCCGCAGGCGTTTGGGTTATGCACTGCCGTTGGCGCAGATGGGCGATCAGGACGAAACGCATGGGCATCCCCGCAACCGAAGGTGTCGGGCATGATGTGCGGTGATTTCACCAACCTGTCCAAGCGCAAGTTGTCGGACTGCTTGAATCGCCCCGGCTACGACATCGAAATCAAGGTGTGCCCGACCGCTGAAGCGGTCGGGCACTTGATGTTTGCGGTTGATTGGCAAGAAGCCAACTGTCCTGGCTTTTAGGCTGAGACCACCTGCTAGAATTCATCCAGCATGATGTTTTCGCGCTCGACCCCGAGGTCGGTCAGCATTTTGATGACCGACTTGTTCATCATCGGGGGGCCGCACATGTAGAACTCGCAGTCCTCGGGTGCGGAGTGGTTCTTCAGGTAATTGTTGTACAGCACGTCGTGGATGAAGCCTGTCGGCCCTGTCCAGTTGTCTTCCGGCAACGGGTCGGAGAGCGCCAGATGCCAGACGAAGTTGGGGTTGTCGGCCTGCAATTGGTTGAATTCGTCGACGTAGAAGGCTTCGCGCAACGAACGTGCACCATACCAAAAGCTGATCTTGCGCTGGGTTTTCAGCCGCTTCAGTTGGTCGAAGATGTGCGAGCGCATCG
Source organism: Azoarcus sp. (assembly GCA_031289095.1). GTDB lineage: Bacteria > Pseudomonadota > Gammaproteobacteria > Burkholderiales > Rhodocyclaceae > WRNU01. The sequence continues at coordinate 9,205 of JAITQD010000012.1, read as the reverse complement.
GGGCCATGCCCGCGCCACCGCCGATGAAGACCATCTCGGTGTCGGTTTCCCTGGCGAAGAATTCGCCGAAGGGGCCGTACACGGTGATTTTGTCGCCCGGTTTCAGGTTGAAGACGTAGGAAGACATCTTGCCCGGCGGGATGTCGTCGCGGCCCGGGGGAGGGGAGGCGACGCGAATGTCGAATTTGACGATGCCTTTTTCTTCCGGGTAGTTCGCCATCGAATAGGCGCGGATCGTCGGCTCGTCCACTTTCGAGACGTAGCGCCACATGTCGAATTTGTCCCAGTCGCCCCGGTATTCGGGCTGGATGTCAAAATCCTTGTAGTTGACCGTGTGCGGCGGGCATTCGAGCTGCACGTAGCCGCCGGCGCGGAAGTTGACGTGCTCGCCTTCGGGCAGGCGCAGGGTAAGTTCCTTGATGAAGGTGGCGACGTTGGGGTTCGACGCCACCGTGCATTCCCATTTCTTGACGCCGAACACCTCATCGGGCACACCGACCTTCATGTTCTGCTTCACCGCCACCTGGCAGGAAAGCCGCCAGCCGGCGCGCGCGTCGCGCTTGGTGAAATGCGGTTCTTCGGTGGGCAGCATGTCGCCGCCGCCTTCAAAGACCTGGCACTTGCACTGTCCGCAGGTGCCGCCACCGCCACAGGCGGAGGACAGGAAGATGTTCTGCGCCGCCAGCGTCTGCAAAAGCTTGCCGCCTGCGGACACCTCGACGTCGCGCTCGCCGTTGATGTTGATGTTGACGTCACCGCTGCTCACCAGCCATGCGCGCGCCAGCAAAATAACGACCGCGAGCGCGAGCACGACGGCGGTGAACATGCCGATGGCAAGGATCATTTCCTGGATGTTCATCGCTGCTCCTGAAAGTGGGTCCAGAGTGTGTTTTGCATTTTTTATTCGGCAAACGCCTTCCGCATCTATTTCTGCGGGCGCTGGCACTCAAACCCTGCCAGCGTCCACAGCCAGTCCGCCCGCGCGCATTTTCAAAGCTGCACGCCGGAAAACGACATGAAGCCCAGCGACATCAGGCCGATGATGATGAAGGTGATGCCCAGTCCTTGCAGCCCGGCGGGCACGTCGGAGTATTTGAGTTTTTCGCGGATGCCAGCCAGGAGTGCGATTGCCAGCGCCCATGAGACGCCGGAGCCGACGCCATAGACCACGCTTTCGGAGAAGTTATAGTCGCGTTCCTGCATGAAAAGCGAGCCGGCCATGATGACGCAATTGACCGTGATGAGCGGCAGGAAGATGCCCAGCGCGTTGTAGAGGGCAGGCATGTATTTGTCGAGCGCCATTTCGAGAATCTGCACAATGGCAGCGATGACGCCGATGAACGTGAGAAAGCTCAGGTACGAGAGATCGACATCCGGCAGTCCCGCCCACGCCAGCGCGCCGTCGCGCAACAGATAGGTGTAGACGAGGTTGTTGGCGGGCAGGGTGATCGCCTGTACGACGACGACCGCGATGCCCAGGCCGATGGCCGTTTCCACTTTTTTGGAAATGGCGATGAACGAGCACATGCCCAAAAAGAAGGCGAGCGCCATGTTCTCGATGAACACCGCGCGCACGAAAAGACTTAATAAGTGTTCCATGGCTCAGTCCTTTTTCACCTGCGGCGCGAGCTTGAAGGCCGCCGGTTCCTGTTGCCCTTTTTTCCACATGCGTAGCGCCCAGATGAACAGGCCGATCAGGAAGAAGGCCGAGGGCGGCAGCAGCAGCAGGCCGTTGGGCACGTACCAGCCGCCGTCCTTCACGAGCGGCAGTATTTCGTGCCCGAAGAGCTTGCCCGCGCCGAACAGTTCGCGCACCACGCCGAGTGCGAGCAGCATGGCGGAATAGCCGAGACCATTGCCGATGCCGTCGAGGAAGGAACGCCCCGGCGGGTTCTGCATGGCGAAGGCTTCGGCGCGCCCCATGACGATGCAGTTGGTAATGATGAGGCCGACGAACACGGAAAGCTGCTTCGCCAGGGTAAAGGCGTAGGCGCGCAGGATTTGATCCACCACGATCACCAGTGAGGCGATGATGACCATCTGCACGATCATGCGGATCGAGCTTGGAATCTGGTTGCGGATCATGGCGATGAAAAGGTTGGAGAACGCCGTCACCGCAGTGAGCGCAATCGCCATTACCAGCGCCGTGTTGAGGTTGCTCGTAACCGCCAGCGCCGAACAGATGCCGAGAATTTGCAGGGCGATGGGATTGTTGTCGAAGACCGGCTTGAAGAGAACTTCTGCCGCACTTGCCTGTTTAGCCATGATTCAGACCTTTTCCTGTCCTTGTCCCGTCAGACCCCATCCCGGCGCAGCTTGTCGAGATAGGGGCCAAAACCTTGTTCGCCGAGCCAGAAAGTGAGCAGGTGATTCACGCCCTTGCTGGTGAGCGTCGCGCCCGCCAGGGCATCGACCTGGTGACCTGCGTCTGCGCTGCCTGCGACACTGCCGCCCTTTTTGATTTCCACCACGGGCTTGCCTTCGCCATCGAACAGAGTCTTGCCCGGCCAGAGCGCCTTCCATTTGGGGTTATCCACTTCGCCGCCAAGGCCCGGCGTTTCGCCGTGCTGGTAGAAGCCCAGGCCGACGACGGTGTTCAGATCAGGCTTGATGGCGAGAAAGCCATAGAGCGTCGACCACAGGCCGTAACCGCGCACAGGTAGGATCAACGCCTCCAGATCACCGCTGCCGTCATCCTTTTCCAGCCGGTACACGGTGGTGTATTGCTCGCGGCGCTTGATGAGGGCGACGTCCTCGTTGCCGGGCAGGGCTTCGGACGTCTTGGGGTCTTTTGCCGCCTTGAGCGGATCGAAGGCGATGGGGTCGAGGCTGGCGTTGACTTCGCCGGTGGCGAGATCGACGACCTGCGCCTTGATGCGGCGCGCAAACAGCGCCTGCACGTCGTTGGCGGAAAGCGCCTCGCCGCCGATACCGGCGACGGCCAGAATGCTGCGCTGCTTGTCGAGCTGGCGGTTCTGTTCCTGCACGGGTTTCAAATAGATGGCCGAACCGGCGACGAAGACCGCCGCCACCAGGCTCACGATGAGCGCCACGACGAGCGTGCGCGCGGTCGATTCCTTATTGCTGGACATGGCGCGCCATCCTCCGCTTGATGTTGGCCGAAACCACGAAATGGTCGATCAGCGGCGCACACAGGTTGCCGAACAGGATCGCCAGCATCATGCCTTCGGGGAACGCCGGGTTCACCACCCGGATCAGCACCACCATGACGCCGATCAGCAGACCGAAAATCCACTTGCCGGTATGGGTCATGGCGGCGGAAACCGGATCGGTCGCCATGAAAAACGCGCCGAAGGCGAAGCCGCCCATCACCAGATGCCAATGCCAGGGCACGGCGAACATGGGATTCGTCGCCGAGCCGATGGCGTTGAAAAGCAGGGAGAGGCCCATCGTGCCGAGGAACACGCCGGCGACAATGCGCCAGGAGGCGATTCGCATCACGAGCAGCGCCACACCGCCGATGAGAATGGCGAGGGTGCCGACTTCGCCGATGGAGCCGGGGACGAAGCCGTAGAAGGCATTCAGCCAGTCCATACCGCCGATGCCGTCACTGGCCGCCTGCGCCAGAGGCGTCGCGCCGGTGAAACCGTCGACCGCCCGCCACACCGCGTCGCCGGAGATTTGCGCCGGGTAGGCGAAGAAGAGGAAGGCCCGTCCGGCCAGCGCCGGGTTGAGGAAGTTTTTGCCCGTACCGCCGAAGACTTCTTTGGCGATCACGATCCCAAAACTGATGCCGAGCGCCACCTGCCACAGCGGAATCGTGGGCGGCAGGATGAGGGCGAACAGCACCGAAGTGACGAAAAAGCCTTCGTTGACCTCGTGCCCGCGCACCATGGCGAACAGCACTTCCCAGAGGCCGCCGACGGCGAAGGTCACGAGATAGATGGGCAGAAAATACACCGCGCCGTGGAGGAAGTTGTCCCACAGGCTGCCGGGATCGAACCCCGCCAAGCAGGAAATCAGCCAGACGTGCCAGTTGCTCTGGCGCGCCGCCTCCAGCAGGGCGGTGTCGGTCGCGTAGGCGCTGTTCGCCTGGAAACCCACGTTCCACATGCCGAAGAACATCGCCGGAAAGGTGGCGAACCACACCAGGATCATCATCCGCTTGAGGTCGATGCCGTCGCGCACATGCGCGGTGCTGCGGGTGACGCTGGCCGGGCGGTAGAGGAAGGTATCGGTCGCCTCGTAGAGCGCGAACAGTTTTTCGAACCGTCCACCTTTGGTGAAGTGGTGTTCGATGCTGTCGAGATATGCACGCAATCCCATGCTCAACCTTCCTTTTCGATTCGCGTCAGGTTATCCCGCAGGATGGGGCCGTATTCGTACTTGCCCGCGCACACGTAGGAACACAGCGCGAGGTCTTCCTCGTCGAGTTCGAGTGCGCCGAGTTTTTGCGCCATCTCGGTGTCGCCGACGATCAGGTAGCGCAGCAACTGCGTGGGCAGGATGTCGAGCGGCATCACCGCTTCGTAATTGCCCACCGGCACCATGGCGCGCGGGCTGCCATGGGTGGTGGTGGTGAAATTGAATTTGCGCTTGCCGAACAGTTTGGAAACGTAGATGTTGAGCACCGAATGTTTGTCGATGCCGGCGCGCATGAACGACAGCAATTCTCGGTCTCGGCCTTCGAGCAGACAGGAAACCTGTTGGTGAAAGCGCCCGAGAAAGCCAAGCGGGCCGCTGCTGGCCGTGCGTCCGCCGAACAGCGAGCCGGAGACGATGCGGTTGTCGCCGGGCTGCAATTCACCGGCGGTCAACTCGGCCAGATTCGCGCCCAAGCGGGTGCGCACCAGACGCGGTTTCGCCACCACCGGGCCGGCGAGCGCCACCACCCGTTCCACCCACAATTGCCCGGTGGCAAAGAGCTTGCCGATGGCGATTGTGTCCTGGTAGCCGACGTGCCACACCGTTTTGTGAGCATCGACCGGTTCGAGAAAATGGATGTGCGTCCCCGGCAGTCCCGCCGGATGCGGCCCGGCGAAACGCTCGAAGCGCACGCTGGACAGACCCTCGCCGGGGATGTTTCCCGTGGCGTCCGCACAGATGAAAAGCTTGGGCGTGAGGCGGGAGAGCGCCTTCACGCCGCGCAGGAAGTCCTGCGTGTGTTCGGCGATGACCGCCGCCGGGTTGGCGGCGAGCGGATGAGTGTCGATGGCGGTAACGAAAATCGCCTCCGGTGGCGCGGTGTCGAGCGTGGGCGTTCGGCTGTAGGGCCGGGTGCGCAAGGCCGTCCACAAACCGGACTGTTGCAGGTTTTTCCGCACTTTGGCGGCGTCGAGCGTCGCCAGTTCCGCGTCCGAGTACTGGGCGAAGCTTTCAGCCTCGTTGCCATCCAGGTCGATCACGATCGACTGGAAAACCCGTTTTTCGCCCCGGTGGATGGCGCTCACCGTGCCCGCGCCGGGAGACGTAAACTGCACGCCCGGTGTTTTCTTGTCGAAAAACAGCGCTTGCCCGAGTTTCACCCGGTCGCCGACCTGCACCGCCATCGTTGGCTTCATGCCGTGGTAGTCGAACCCGACGAGCGCCACGCTTTTCACCGGCCTGCCGGCCTCAATGCGCTGCGCAGGCGCACCGGCAATGGGCAGGTCGAGTCCGCGTTTGATTCGTATCATGCCTTCCGTCCTGTTTTTCATGAACACGACCGGGTACGCGGCCCGGAGGTTCCTTTCCCCGGGATGTGCACCCGCACAAACAAGCCGCGATTATAGAAGCAGGCGCATTGGCGGGCAAATCCCGTGATTCGCTGCGCTGCGAAAATGCACCTACTCGTCCGGTATCGTCAGTTTGTTACCGTGACGGTCGAGCGCCACGTAGGTCAGCGTCGCTTCCGTCACCTTCAGCGCCACCGTGTTTTCAGGGTCGCGTTCGACGAAAACCTCCACATCGACCGTAATCGACGTGCGTCCCACCGTCACCACCTGAGCGTAGAAGCTCACCAGATCGCCCACCGACACCGGCTGCTTGAACACAAAAGAGTTGACCGCCACCGTTGCCACCCGCGAGCGCGTGCGGCGGCGCGCGGCGACCGAACCGGCGATGTCCACCATCGACATGATCCAGCCGCCAAAAATATCGCCTGCCGGGTTGAGATCGGCGGGCAGCGGCACCACGCGCAGCGCAAGCTGGCGTCCGGACAATTCTCCCCAATGGGGCGATAGCGGGTTTTCTTCGTTCATTTTTGTCTCCTTTTTGTGGGATTGGCGCGTTTTCTGCGCGGCTCACCCGAATTCAGGCAACGTCGCCAGCGACTTCGCCACCGCCTCCGCCGGGTACTCGTAATTCTCCAGCTTGCCGGAAAAATAACGCTCGAACGAACTCATGTCGAAGTGCCCGTGCCCGGTGAGATTGAAAAGGATGACCTTGCTCTCACCGGTCTGTTTGCACCTGAGCGCCTCGTCGATGGCCGCGCGGATGGCGTGGCAGGACTCGGGGGCAGGGATGATGCCCTCGCAACGCGCGAACTGCACGCCTGCATCGAACGTCGCCAGTTGCGGCACGGCAACAGCCTCGATCAACCCTTCGTGGTAGAGCTGCGAGACCAGTTGCGACGCGCCGTGGTAGCGCAAGCCGCCAGCATGGATGCCCGCCGGGACAAAATCGTGCCCGAGGGTGTACATCTTCATCAGAGGTGTAAAGCCCGAGGCGTCGCCGAAATCGTAGGTATAGCGTCCCTTGGTGAGACTGGGGCAGGAACTCGGTTCGACCGCGATCGCGCGCAGTTTTTCGGCGCGCTTGTCGCCCGCAGCCTTGTCGCCGAGAAACGGAAAAGCGATGCCGCCAAAGCTGGAACCACCGCCGCAAGGGGCAATGATCACATCAGGATAAAGGCCGATCTTGTCGAACTGCTTTTTCGCCTCCAGGCCGATGATGGTCTGATGCAAGACGACGTGGTTGAGCACCGAGCCGAGGGCGTAATTAGTATCGGCGCGGCCCGCCGCTTCCTCGACCGCCTCCGAAATGGCGAGGCCCAGCGATCCCGGCGTATCGGGCGTTTCGGCCCGCGCCTTGCGTCCGGTTTCGGTGAGATCGGTGGGGCTGGAGAACACTTCCGCGCCCCAGGTCTCCATCATCAGGCGACGATAGGGTTTTTGCTCATAACTCACTTTCACCATATAGACGCGCACTTCCAGACCGAACATCTGTCCGGCCAGCGCCAGCGACGACCCCCATTGCCCAGCCCCCGTCTCGGTGGCGAGTCGCCTGATACCCGCCTGACGGTTGTAATACGCCTGCGGCACGGCGGAATTGGGCTTGTGCGAACCGGCGGGGGAAACGCCTTCGTACTTGAAGAAAATTTTCGCGGGCGTACCCAGCGCGGCTTCCAGGCGCACGGCGCGCACCAGCGGCGAAGGCCGCCACAGGCGGAAAATCTCGCGCACTTCCTGTGGGATTTCAATCCAGCGTTCCGCGCTCATCTCCTGCTCGATGATCGCTGGCGGAAAGATCACCCCCAGTTGCTCGGGCCGGGCGGGCGAACCATCCGGCAGCAACGGCGGCGAAGGCGGCGAGGGCAGGTCAGCGGCGATGTTGTACCAGTGTGTGGGAATTTCGTGGGCTTCGAGCAGGATGCGGGTAGATTCCATGGGGGGCGGGTTCCGTAGCAAAGGGACGCGAAAGGCCAACATGATCCATGTTGAGATAGGGGTTTGACAACCGGGGACGACACAAAAGGCGCGTAGCGCGCGTTCGCAGGCCGCTACCGTGGCGGCTTCAAACCGGATGCTGGTCAGTGCGCGGGAAATAGCTGTGCGTCATGAGTCTTCTTGCGCCAGTGCGATGCAGGTTCAGGAAGGGCGATGCGTCAAGCTGGGGTAGAATTCACGCCTTTCCGCGTCTGGCGCTTTTCCCATGGAACTCATTACCCAGTTCATCGACATCGTTCTGCACCTGGATACACATCTGATGGAGATGGTCATAAGGTATGGCGTCTGGATTTACGCGATATTGTTCTTCATCATTTTCGCGGAAACCGGCTTCGTCGTAACCCCATTCCTGCCGGGGGATTCGCTGCTGTTCGTGGCGGGAGCGCTGGCGGCGCTGGGCGGGACGGAAAGCGGCGGCGGCATGTATATCGGTTGGCTGCTGGCGGCGGTGTCGGCTGCGGCGATCCTGGGCAACATGGTGAATTACCAGATAGGCCGTTGCCTCGGCCCCAAGGTGTTCCAGTGGGAAAGTTCCCGCTTTTTCAACAGGCAGGCGCTGCTGAAAACACAGGCGTTCTACGAGCGGCACGGCGGAAAGACGCTGGTCATCTCCCGGTTTCTGCCGATTTTCCGCACCTTCGCGCCTTTCGTGGCAGGCATCGGCGCGATGGCCTACCCCCGGTTTTTCCTGTTCAACCTGGTGGGCGGTCTGGGCTGGTGTCTGTCGCTCACGCTGGCGGGGTACTGGTTCGGCAACCTGCCCTGGGTGAAGCAAAATCTTTCCCTGTTGATCGTGGGTATCATCGTAGTTTCCCTGTTGCCGATGCTGATTGCCTATCTGGCCCGTGACAAGGACTCCGCCGCGACCTGACGCGCTCCGGGTTTGATATTTCGTCGTGAGTCCGGGGCGGGTAATGGGTGTGTGTCGATTTTTTTTACAAATTTTTTGTGATTATATTATTTTTCTTGAAAAAAATCAATAATTTATAATTAGGCATGACTTATGCTTTACCGCGATGCTACCACCACGATCTCATGTGGGGAGCTTCAATCAACAGAGAGGGTTTGACAAGCATGTCCAGGTTATTTTTTGCAATGCTGCTGGCGCTGGGTTCCACGTCCGCATCGGCGGATTGGGACGACGGCGACAACTACTTCTACGTCGTGGATCCGACCGTTCCCATCGAGATTTCTTTTGTTTCCAGCTTTGCGACCGACAATCTCGCGCTTTCCGTGGCGTCCAGGGACGATACCGGTGCTCTCGGCGACTGGCAGATTGTTTTCGTCAAGACTGGCAACTCTGAAGGAGCGAGTTGTACCGGTTGCGGTTACGACATCAATACGCTCAGCTTTTCATACATGCCCACGGGGTCGGAAATCGTCTTCAGGTTCGATAACACGACGACCGGCAACACCTACTATAGTGGTGCGAAGACCGGCAATGCCGATAACTATGCCCATACGAAGGCGATATACGATTACTACAACGGCAAGACGCTTGTCGGTTTCGAGGATCATTGGCTGGGCGGCGACAAGGA
>JAITQD010000112.1 GCA_031289095.1 Azoarcus sp. | reverse complement strand
CGCCGTTAAATTGTTTTTTGGCAACCGCTATAACGGCTTCCGGTTCTTCCCCGGCTGTAAAACCCCTCCCCGGCCCTCACCTTGTCAGGGGAGGGTGTGGGACAGGGGGAGAACGGATCGTTTCCGCCTCGTCCGATTCCTCAAACGGTCAAGCGCGATGGCCCTGTCCACAGCCAGTATTCCATTCGACGCTCGCCTCAAAGCGTGTATAATCTATTCCCTTATCCCTTTGATTTTTTACTTATTTGCAGGCGCTTTCGATGCATTTTGATGAACTCGGCCTCGCGCCCGAGCTGTTACGAGCTGTTTCCGACCAAGGCTACACGATCCCAACACCGATCCAGGCGCAGGCCATCCCGATCGTTCTCTCCGGTAAAGACTTGATGGGCGGAGCGCAGACGGGAACCGGCAAGACCGCCGCCTTCGCTCTGCCACTCTTGCAGCGCATTCTCCCCTTCGCCAATTCCAGCCCCTCGCCGGCGCGCCATCCGGTGCGTATCCTGATGCTGGCGCCGACGCGCGAATTGGCGATCCAGGTTTTCGAATCGGTCAGGGACTATGGCAAGTACCTCCCTTTTCGCTGCCTGTGCGCTTACGGCGGCGTCGATATCAAGCCGCAAATCGAGGAAATCCGCCGGGGGATCGAAGTGCTGGTCGCCACGCCGGGCCGCCTGCTCGACCTGGTCGAACAGAAATGCCTCAATTTCGGCCAGGTGCAGGCGCTGGTGCTCGACGAGGCCGACCGCATGCTGGACATGGGCTTCATTCCCGACGTGACGCGCATCATCAATCTGCTGCCGGTACAACGGCAAAGCCTGCTGTTTTCGGCCACGTTCTCGGACGAAATCAAAAGGCTGGCCGACAGGATGCTGCTCGCGCCGATGCTCATCGAAGTCGACCGGCGCAATATGGCCTCCGAAACGGTCACCCACCGCGTGCACCCCGTCGCCGGTGAAAACAAGCGCGCCTTGCTGGTGAAGTTGCTCAAATCGGAGGAATTCGACCAGGCGCTGGTATTCACCCGCACCAAGATCGAAACCCACCGCCTGGCCCGCGATCTTCAGCGCGCCGGGATCGCCGCCGACGCGATCCATGGCGACAAGACCCAACTGGACCGGCTGAAGGCGCTCGAATCGTTCAAGGGCGGCGCGACGCGGGTGCTGGTCGCGACCGACGTGGCGGCGCGCGGTCTCGACATCGACGAATTGCCGCATGTAATCAACTTCGAGATTCCGCATACGCCGGAAGATTACGTGCACCGTATCGGCCGCACCGGCCGCGCGGGCAAGACGGGCACCGCGGTCTCGCTGGTTTCGGCCGACGAGGTGCAATATCTCGCCGACATCGAGAAGCTGATCAAGATACGCATCGAGCAGGTCATCATCCCCGGCTTCGAGCCGGAATACGACTACGAATACCCGCCGAGCGGAAAGAGGAGACAGCATCGCCGCGCGCCTTTGCCGGAAGCCGCGCCAGCCGCGCGGCCGCAACGCGAGCGCGCCGCCCTGCGTAAACGCGTCAGCCACGTCGCCGCGGACGGATTCGACTTCAACAAACCTTACGAGAGCCTGGAGCCGCACACCGTCGCCGCGCCCGCCGACGCGGGGAAGACGCGCGCCATGCCGCACCTGGAACTGCCGCACAAGCCGCGCCGCGTCGTCGCCGCGCTGCTGGGCGGCCTGGGACGAAAATAGCCCCGCGCAATCCGTCAGTCGTTCCCGGCCGATGACTCAAGCCAGCGAAACGGCATGACCTTCGGTTTTCTGGGCTTCACCTTGGCGGCCGGCGGCGTCAGCAGCTTGATGATGACCAGCGACGCATTGTCGCCTTCGCCGTGGGCGCGCTCGCGCGCCCGGTTGATCAACAGATCGGACGCCTGGCGGGCGGAATGGGCGGCAACGACGGCGCCGAGTTCGGCATCGCTGAAATAGCCCCACAGACCGTCGGAACAGAGCACGAAAGTGTCGCCTGCCTGCAGATCGGCGCTTTCATCGCAGTCGATTTGCGGCGGCTGCTTGCTGCCCAGCGTGGACAGCAGAACATTGTGGTAAGGATGCAACTGCGCCTGCTCGGGAGTGATCCGTCCCTTGGCTACCAGTTCCTCGACATACGAATGGTCGGTGGTGCGAAACTTCAGGCTCTCGCCGCGAAAAAAATACATGCGGCTATCCCCGCAGTGCGCCCAACTGACTTTCCCCGGTTGCAGCAGCAGCGCGACCACCGTGCTATGTGGATCCTTTTCGTTGATGTAGCGCGACGCCTTGATCAGCACGTGCGCCTCGGTGAGGCTCGATTCGAGCAACTCCCTGGCCTGCTCGCTGGCCGTCGAGAAGCGCCCGAAGTTCGCCGTCACCGTATGCAGCACCTGCTGGGCGGCCAATGCCCCCCCGGTATGCCCGCCCATGCCGTCGGCCACCACGGCGAGCGCCACCCCGCCGCCGCCTGGGTGCGGCAGCAACGCAACGCGATCCTGTTGTTCCTTGCGGTCCCCCTGATGCTGGGCGACGCAGGCGTCGATCATCATGACCATGTAGGAATCCGAACCACTGACAGTAGGTAGGGCAAAATCGGCTCAATCGGCAAAAATACAGAAATGGAATAACTTCGGCGAATAGGATAGCATGAAGACAAGGCGCTCTTGTAGGGGCGCATGGTGTGCGCCCCATCAGGAGCGAGGGCGTCCCGCCCTCGATTTCTTTTCCGGGGCGGGACACCCAGGGCAGGCACAGGGGCCTGCCCCTACGCCTCCCCTCCTTGATAAGGGAGGGGCTGGGGTGGGTTAGACGGCTTCCGGTTCATCATCGGCTGCAAACCCCTCCCCAGCCCTCCCCTTGTCAGGGGAGGGAGTCAAGGGAGGTATTCCATCGACATTCATGTAATCGCCTTGCGAGTTACTCGCAAGTCAGTAATTTAGCGGACACAATTGAACTGCGCGATTACATGGTCTCACTACATTATGGTAGGCCGAAAGCCAAGTAAACATCGGCGTTTCGCCATCACGATGTCGAGAT
>JAITQD010000070.1 GCA_031289095.1 Azoarcus sp. | reverse complement strand
AAGAGACTTCGACATTTTTTCATCGTCGACGCGCACGAAGCCGTTGTGCATCCAGTAGTTCACGAAGCGACAGCCGTTCGCGCCCTCGGACTGGGCAATCTCGTTTTCGTGGTGCGGGAATTGGAGATCCTGCCCACCGCCGTGGATGTCGAAATGGTCACCGAGGAGAGTGCCGCCCATCGCCGAGCATTCGATGTGCCAGCCCGGTCGGCCGCGCCCCCAGGGCGAATCCCATTTCGCCTCATCGGGTTCGTCGGCCTTGGCCTGTTTCCAGAGCACGAAGTCGAGCGGATCATGCTTATCGTCGACCACACCCACCCGTTCTCCGGCGCGCAATTCGTCGACCGACTTGCCCGACAAGCGTCCATAGCCCGGAAAGCGGCGCACCGCATAGCACACATCGCCGTTGGCGGCGACGTAGGCGAGCGTCTTCTTTTCGAGACGGGCGATGAGCGCCTGCATGCTTTCGACATATCCGGTCGCACGCGGCTCGAAATCCGGGCGCAACACGCCGAGGGCGTCGGCATCCTCGTGCATCGCCGCGATGAAGCGGCTGGTCAAGGCATGGATGGATTCGCCATTTTCGCGGGCGCGACGGATGATTTTGTCATCAATATCGGTAATGTTGCGCACGTAGCGCACTTCCAGACCGCTGGCGCGCAGCCAGCGCACCACCATATCGAAAACCACCATCACTCGGGCATGCCCAAGGTGGCAATAGTCGTAGACGGTCATGCCACAGACATAAACTCCGACGCGCCCGGCGACAATGGGGCGAAAAACTTCTTTACTGCGGCTGAGAGTGTTGTATATCGTGAGCATGCGCGACCACGAAAAAGAGCGCCGCGACCTGAACAGACGGTGCGGAACATATTCGTTTTGAGCGTAATGAACTTGTTGCTAGAATCTGGCTTATTGACGGTAGCGGTCTGGCTGTCCGGTAAGCGGCGGAGTATAGCACGCAATTTCGCCCGCCCCGGTGGCCGCCTCTCACAACTTCCCGCAAACACCCTGGAGCACGCATGATTCGACGCCTTATCGCCTCCCTAGCCCTCGGCCTTTGTACGTTCGCAGCGCACGCAGCCAGTCCGCAGGTAGAACTCAAGACCAGCCAGGGCAACATCGTGCTCGAACTCGACGCCGAGCTCGCCCCCAAAACGGTCGCCAATTTCCTGCAATACGTGCAGTCCGGCCACTACAACAACACGGTTTTCCATCGCGTCATCGACGGCTTCATGATTCAGGGCGGCGGCATGAACGAAACACTCAGGGAAAAACCGACCTACGCCCCAATCGAAAACGAAGCGCAGAACGGCCTCAAGAACGAAACCGGCACGGTAGCGATGGCCCGCACATCCGCCCCACACTCGGCAACCGCGCAATTCTTCATCAACATTGCCAACAATGCCTTCCTCGATTACCCCGGGCAAGACGGATGGGGCTACGCCGTGTTCGGCAAGGTGGTCAAGGGCATGGACGTGGTGCAGAAAATCGCCAAAACCCCGACCCAATCCGTAGGCCCGCATGGCAACGTGCCGATCAGGGCCGTCGTGATCGAGTCAGTCCGCATTATCGAGAGCGCACCTGAAAAAGCGCCAGAAGCCAAACCGGAAAACACATCCGAGAGCAAGCCGGCAGCCAGACCGGCAACGGCAAAAACAGCAAAAACAGCAAAAACAGCCACAAAAAAATCAACGAACGCCAAATAATTGGGCGGAGCAGGTAATGACAGTCAAATTGCACACGAACCATGGCACCATCACCCTTGAACTCGACGCAGCCAAAGCGCCGACCACGGTCGAGAATTTTCTCGGCTATGTGACTGCCGGCCACTACGACAACACGGTGTTCCACCGCGTGATCGACGGTTTCATGATTCAGGGCGGCGGTTTCGAGCCTGGAATGAAGCAGAAACCGACCGGGGAGCCGATCAGGAACGAGGCCGACAACGGTCTCTGTAACACGCGCGGCACCATCGCCATGGCTCGCACCAACGATCCACACTCGGCCACGGCGCAATTCTTCATCAACGTAGCTGACAACGACTTTCTTGACTTTCGCGCTCCCGACTCGCAAGGCTGGGGATATTGTGTGTTCGGGCGCGTCATCGACGGACTGGACGTGGTCGACAACATCCGCAAGGTTGACACCGGCAACAAGGGTCTCCACCAGGACGTCCCCAGGGAAGATGTCATCATTGAGCACGCGGAAGTCGTTTGATCCATGGCTGGCGAAGCCCTGACATCCTCCGGCATCCTGGTTGCGGCAAAGCTGCCGACGCTGTTCATCGCCGATCTGCACCTGAGTGCCGCCCGCCCGGAAACCGTCGCCGCTTTTTCCGCTTTCCTCTCCGGCCCGGCCCGCGCGACCGGCAGCCTGTTCATTCTCGGCGACCTGTTTGAATACTGGGCTGGCGACGACGACGTTGGTTCGCCGTTCAACCAAGAGGTGTGCGCGGCGCTACGAACAACCGCCGCCAGCGGAATTGCGGTTTTTTTCATGCCCGGCAACCGCGATTTCCTCGTCGGCGACGGTTTTGCCGCCGCATCCGGCATGCAGATACTCCCGGATCCGACGCCGGTTCGCTTCGGCGCACAAACCCTGCTGCTCACCCATGGCGACATGTTATGCACCGATGACGCCGCCTACCAGACCTACCGCCGCCAGGTACGCGATCCCGCCTGGCAGGCCAAATTTCTCGCCCAGCCGCTTGCCGCGCGGCACGAATTCATTGAGAAGGTGCGCAATCAAAGCGAAGCCGCCAAACGCGACAAACGCACCGAAATAATGGACGTCAACGCCGAAGCGGTCGCCGGACTATTGCGCGCGCACGATTACCCTGCGCTCATCCACGGACACACGCACCGTCCGGGACATCACACCTACATGCTAGACGGCCATCGTTGCGAGCGTTACGTGCTCGCCGACTGGTACGACCGCCCCGCCTGGCTGGCTTATGACGGCGCGGCGTTCAGCGTACACAAACGGACAGATTCCGGGGAAGCAAGCAATTAGCGACAGGCCTGTCGCTCAAAACACCCCTGGAAGGGAACCCCCTCTGTCTATACGAGGGGCACCCCTTTGGCAATGCCTGCGTGCCAGCCCATCAACCCCGCCAGGAAAAACAGGATAAAGCCGCTCCAGAACAGCACAAGGGCATACCGTTTCCGGACGACCAAGCCATACCCCATCAGGCATGACGAGGTGACGACACAAAACAGGATTCCCGGGAAAGAGATGCCGATTCCTATGCCGATGGTGATCGGCACGAGAAGCAGCGCGACAGCCCTCAAGGCAGAAGAAGAATGGAGGAAGAAAGCCAGGAAGACAATGCCGAGGATGAGCAACAACCCCCCGAACAAAGTGCGGTAATACCTACCTTTTGCTATACGCATGATCGTAAATTCTCCCATTCAATTCGCTGTCCGCGCCACGGAACTACGGCTTCGCACAGCCCGGCCAGACCGCTGGCGCGGGTAAACTCCGCCCCCCGCCTGACACGGATATGTTCCCCGCGAGGCGGCATCCAGCCTGCCCTGATATGTGTCTCAGATCTGGGTGGTCGCCGAAAAAACTAGGCGTACAAACGGCACCGTACGCACGTGCGACGACTTTCGCCTCGTCACAGACGCCCAAAAGTGAAAAACCAGCCCGTCCAGCAAAAATCCACATGACGAAAAAGGCGCTCCAAGTAACAAGTAACACAAGCGGGTCAGGAATTCCGCCGCCGCTGCCACTCCTTGAGTTTCTGGCGCATGCTCCTGATTTCTTCGCGGTGACCGCGCCCGGCATGACATTCATGTGCCATATCGAGGAGGGGATCGTCCCCATCAATGACGCGGTCGCACTTTGCAATGAAATGCGCCATCACATCAGGCCGCCACACCCAGTCCCGCAGCGTGGCGCAAAGGGCCTGATCATCCGCCGCGAAGGAGTTCTCCAGCGCATTCATGTCCTTACTGAAGCCCCAGAGCAGCAAGTCCTTGAAGTGCAACAGTGCTGAAAGACGCCAGTCCCTGCTCCAGTCGTCGAGCAGCGGGTGCAGGTCGAAACCGCCGTGCGCGAGCATGATGACGATGTCGACGATGTTCTCAATGTAGGGCGCATCGGGGGCAAGTTCACGGTCGTGGTAGCGCGACAGGCAATGCGCGAAAAACGCCTGCGCCCAGGTCGCTAGCAGCGCCCGTTCCTCCACCGTCCAGTTTTCCTTGGCGAGCGTCAAACGATCCAGCGCGACTTCGGTCCAGAAATGCTCAAACTGGAAATGGCTGACGATATCGAGGTAGCGAGGCAGGAAATGCTTGACCTCTCCCACCGATGTTTTTTCGGCATGGGCAGCGAAGTGGTATCGCCACAAGAGTTCATCGGGAATCTCCCGCACCGCCATTACCCTCAGACGTTTGTAACTCTCGCCAAGTCTACAGAGAGGGCACACACACCCGGTATCCTCCGGGGCGGGATAGCCAGCAAACGTCCGGTACGCGATCTCGACAATGTCGTTCAGCATGGCGCGCACTCCATTCGGTAACGTGAAATATTGCCGAAAGTGTACTCCATTCTCCGACAGGACTGCATAGCCCTACGTAATATTTTTGCCGTGCGAATTCCCAGTTTGCCGGGGGGAATATCCCCCATGCCAGCATCGCGCCGAAACACGCCCAAGCGGGGGAAAACTCACCCTTCCAGCCCCCTCGCCAGATCAGCCTGCAAGTCTTCCACCGCCTCCAGTCCCACCGCAATCCGTAACAGACCTTCGGTGATACCGGCCGCAGCGCGGGCTTCGGGGGTGATACGTCCATGGGTGGTAGACGCAGGGTGAGTGATCGTGGTCTTGGTGTCGCCGAGGTTGCCGGTGATCGAAATAATCCGGGTTGCATCGACTACGCGCCAGGCTGCTTCACGTCCGCCTTCGACCTCGAAGCTCACCACCGCGCCGCCGAGCCGTTGCTGGCGCATGGCGAGATCGTGTTGCGGATGCGACGGCAGGCCGGGGTAGAACACGCGGGAAACGCCCTGCCGGGTTTCGAGCCAGCGCGCCAGCCGCAGGGCATTTTCCGACTGCGCCTCCACTCGCAGACGCAGGGTTTCGAGCCCCTTGAGGATCACCCAGGCGTTGAAGGGCGACAGGGTTGGGCCGGCATTGCGCAGGAAACGGAACACTTCGTCGGTGATGACTTTCGGCCCCACCACCGCACCGCCGAGCACCCGACCCTGTCCATCGAGATACTTGGTCGCGGAGTGGATGACGACATCAGCCCCCAATGCGAGCGGGCGTTGCAGGGCGGGACTGCAAAAACAGTTGTCCACCGCGAGGATCGCGCCGGCTTCGTGGGCGATGGAGGCCACCGCGGCGATATCGACGATCCCGGTGATCGGGTTGGAGGGCGTTTCGACAAAAAAGAGTTTCGTCTCCGGACGCACTGCGGCGCGATAAGCAGCAACGTCGGTGGCCGGCACGAAGGTGGTTTCGATGGCAAACTTGCTCAACTGGTTGGCGAACAACTGGACGGTGGAACCGAACAGTCCGTTGGAGGCGACGATGTGGTCGCCCGCCTTCAGCATCGCCATCGACAACGCCAGAATCGCCGCCATGCCGGACGAGGTGGCGATGCAGCGCTCGCCCCCTTCGAGCGCGGCGAGCCGCGTTTGCAGCGCCGTCACCGTCGGATTGGTGAAGCGCGAGTAAACGTTGCCTTCTTCCTTGTCACCAAAACGCGCCGCCGCCTGCGCCGCGCTGTCGAACACAAAGCTGGAGGTCAGGTAGAGCGCCTCGGCGTGTTCGTTGAACTGGCTGCGCTCGATGCCCGCGCGCACCGCCAGGGTATCCGGCGACAGAGTGGAAAACGCACCGGGAACCTCCCGAATGTCATTGCTCATGGTTCCTCTTGGTCGACCAGGTTGAGATCGAGCTGACCGCCGCCTTCCGCGCTCTCAATCGACAGCCCCTGATCCTTGCCGCCGCGTTGATTTTCGACGCCGGAGAGGTATTCGGCGGTGATGTCGCCAGTGATGTAGCTTCCGTCGAAACAGGACGTTTCAAAAAGCTGGAGCGCGGGGTTGAGGGAGCGCACCGCCGCCTTGAGGTCGTCAAGATCTTGGTAGAGCAGCCCGTCGGCGCCGATCTCGCGGCAGACTTCAGCCTCGTCGCGTCCGCTGGCGATGAGTTCCCCCCGTGTCGGCATGTCGATGCCATAGACGTTGGCGTAGCGTACCGGCGGCGCCGCCGAGGCCATGTACACTTTGGCCGCACCCGCTTCGCGCGCCATGGAGACGATTTCCTTGCTGGTGGTGCCGCGCACGATGGAATCGTCGACCAGCAACACACTTTTGCCCCGGAATTCCTGGTGGATGGTGTTGAGCTTCTGGCGCACGGATTTCCTGCGCGCGCCCTGCCCCGGCATGATGAAAGTGCGACCGATATAGCGGTTCTTGACGAAGCCCTCGCGGTACGGCACCCCCAGCCGCAAGGCCATTTCCAGCGCCGAGGGACGGCTCGAATCGGGAATCGGGATCACGACATCAATGGCCGCGTGCGGCGCGGTGCGCTTGAGCTTTTCTGCGAGGAATTCCCCCATCTTGAGGCGCGCTTCGTACACCGAAACGCCATCCATGATGGAATCCGGGCGCGCAAGATAGACGTACTCGAACATGCACGGCGCTTCTACCGTTCTTTCGGCGCACTGCCGACTGCGGAAATTGCCATCCATGTCGATCAGCACCGCCTCACCCGGCGCCACGTCGCGCAGCAGCTTGAAGCCGAGCGCGTCGAGCGCCACCGACTCGGACGCAACCAGCCACTCAGTGCCGCCAGTGGGCGTGTCGCGTTTACCAATGACCAGTGGCCGGATGCCATAGGGATCACGGAAAGCGAGCAGACCGTAGCCGGCGATCATCGCCACCGCCGCGTAGGCTCCCCGACAACGCCGGTGCACGCCCGCCACGGCGCGAAAAACCGCCGCGTCGTCGAGCCGGAGTCCGCTGGCTGCCGCTTCCAGTTCGTGCGCCAGCACGTTCAGCAGCACTTCCGAGTCGGAATTGGTGTTGATGTGACGACGGTCAGTAAGAAATATCTCACGCTTGAGTGCTTCCGCATTGGTCAGGTTGCCGTTGTGCGCCAACAGCAGTCCAAAGGGCGAATTGACGTAGAAAGGCTGCGCTTCGGCGGCGCTGAACGCCGAACCCGCCGTCGGATAACGCGCATGGCCGATGCCCCAGTTGCCGGCAAGGTTGCGCATATTGCGGGTGCGGAAGACGTCCCGCACCAGCCCAGGCCCCTTGTGCATGAAAAAACGGTCGTTTTCGCCGGTGGCGATGCCCGCCGCGTCTTGGCCGCGATGTTGCAATACCAGCAACCCGTCGTAGAGCAACTGGTTGACCAGAGAAGTCGCCACGACCCCGAGAATCCCGCACATGAAAGGCCCCTGCCTATCTGAAACTGATCCTGTCCGCCACCACGTCGGGCAACCACGGTCTGGCCGCGATCACCGCTTTTTCAAGCGGCGGCGCAAACAACGCCTGTTCCCACCACGGCTCGTGCGGCATCGAAGTGAGTCCTCCGAGCAACACCGCCACGAACGCAATCGCCAAACCACGGGCAATACCGAACATCGCCCCGAAAAACCTGTCGCTTGCGCCCAGTCCCGCCGCGCGCAGCAACTGGCGCAGCAACGCCCGAACAAGCGCCGCCAGCAACAGCACGGCAACCACGACTGCGACGAATCCCGCCAGCGCGCGCCCGTTTTGATCGGCAATCATTCCCGCGAACAAGTGCGCCACTTCGCCGGAATAGCGCAAGGCCGCCATGATCGCCAACATCCAGGCGAACAGCGCCGTGATTTCGCTCACCAGCCCCCGCCACAAACCGACCGCAGCCGACAGGCCGAGAATGGCCAGGAAGGCGTAATCGAAAACCGTCATTGCCCCGACTCAGCGCGACACCAGCAAAGCGGCATGGCCTTTTGCCTTGAGCCGGGCCGCGACCTTTCCCCCTTCGCTGCGGGACAGCGGCCCGACGCGAACCCGGTTCACGTTGCCCGCCTTTTCGGCATACGCGGCGAACCCCTGTTTTTTCAGTTCGCTGGCGAGCGCGGCGGCCCGAGCAGCATTGCCGAACGAGCCCACCTGGACGAAAACCTTCTTTCCCGGCGAGGAGGACACAGCCGCCTTCGGTGCAGGGTCGACCGCAGCGCCACTCAACAAGGCAAGAGCGCGCCCGGCTTCGGCATCTCGTGCGGCGGAGCGCGTCTCGCCCGCCTTCTCGCGTGCGGGAGAGGATGGCGGCGGCTGCATCGCAGGCGGCGTGACCGGCTGTGCTGGCGCGGCATGGAGCGGCGGCGGCTCGGGAGCGACCGTCGACGGCAGCGGAAGCGATTCGGGAACGGGCTGCGGTTCGGGAACGGCGGGTGGCAGTTCGGAAGGAACAGCCTCGGGCGCCCCTGGGGCAGCGTCGGGTTCGATGTCGACCTTGGCGGATTCAGGTTCGGATTCGGCCACGACCTGGGGCGTTTCATTTCGCGTCGGAACGGAAACCTGCATATCGGGCACGGCGGGCGGTACTTCGTCGTCCATCGCCAGGGGAAGCAGGATCACCGCCAACAAGGCCAGGGCCACCGCGCCCACAAGGCGGCGGCGCGCCCGTTTTTTGAGTTCGAGATCGTCTGCGTCGTTCGCCGGAAAATCGCTCACCTGGAAACCTCTTTCAGTGCATCGAGCTGCGACGGCTCTGCATCGCCGCCAATACGTCGGCCACGGTCAGAAAGGAACCGAAGACAACGATTCTATCATTGCCTGCGGCGCTTTCCCGCGCATGGGCGAATGCCGCGGCAGGCGAAGCGAAACAGTCCCCGATCGCGCCGCACTCCACCCCCGCCGCGCACAGCCGCTCAGCCAGCGCCTCGGCGGCAAGGCCCCGCGGCCCGGGCAGGCTGCAAGGCAGCCAGCGCCCGACGCGCGCCGCCATGCGCGCCACCACGCCTTCCACATCCTTGTCGGCGAGCATGCCGAACACCGCCCAGGTTTCGGGGTGAAAACCCATGTTGGAAAGATTTTCGGCCAGCACCCCGGCGGCCTGCGGATTATGGGCGACATCGAGCACGACCGCCGGTTGCCCCGGCAGCACATGGAAACGCCCCGGCAGTTCGACCCACATCAGCCCCTGCCGGATTGCTTGCATCGACACCGGGATGCGTGCGCGCAGGGTATCAAGCGCGGTCAGGACGGCAGCGGCGTTGAGCAACTGGTTCACGCCCCGCAAGGCCGGATAGGCCAGTCCGGCGCGCTTCACGAGCGCCCCTTGGGCGGGCGGCGCTTCAAAACGCCAGTATCCCCATTGCTGGCGGTCACCGCCGAAGCCGAAATCGCGCCCCGATACCCACAGTTCGGCCCCGATGGCCGCCGCGTGTTCGACAAGGCTCGCTGGCGGCTGCGGGTCGCCACAGACCGCCGGTCTCCCGGCGCGGTAGATGCCGGCTTTTTCAAAGCCGATTGCCTCGCGCGTGTCGCCGAGGTAATCCATGTGATCCATCGCCACCCCGGACACGATGGCGCAATCGGCGTCGATGACGTTCACCGCATCGAGACGTCCGCCAAGCCCCACTTCGAGGATGATGACATCAGGCTGCGCCGTGCGGAACACCTGCCAGGCCGCGAGCGTACCGTGCTCGAAATAGGTGAGCGGCACATCGCCGCGCACCGCTTCGACGGCGGCGAAGGCTGCCACCAGCGCCTCATCGCCGACTTCGACCCCATCGAGGCGCACGCGCTCGTTGTAGCGCAGCAGGTGCGGCGAGGTATAACAGCCGACACGATAGCCTTCCGCCCGCAGAATGGCTTCGAGCATGGCGCAGGTCGACCCCTTTCCATTGGTGCCGCCCACGGTGATGACCACCGCCTCCGGGTCGGGCCCGAGCGCGGCGCGCACCTGCGCCACCCGCGCCAGTCCGAGATGGATGGCCGCGCCATGGCGCGTTTCGAGCAGGTTCAGCCAGCCGGCCAGCGTCGCTGGCAACGCCCCCGCGCACGAATCAGGCATGGACGGGCGGCTGCCGGTTGAGCAGGTTGATGATCCCGGCCAGGCGTTCGCGCAACTGGCGACGGTCGACGATCATGTCGATCGCCCCTTTCTCCAGCAGGAATTCGGAACGCTGGAAACCGTCCGGCAGTTTCTCGCGCACGGTCTGTTCGATCACGCGCGGGCCGGCGAAGCCGATCAAAGCGCCGGGTTCGGCAATGACCACATCACCCATAAACGCAAAACTCGCCGACACGCCGCCCATGGTCGGATCGGTGAGCAGGGTGATGAACGGCAACTTGTTCTGGGCAAGCTGGGTGATCGCTGCCGTGGTCTTGGCCATCTGCATCAGCGACAGCAAGCCTTCCTGCATGCGAGCCCCGCCGGAGGCCGTGATGCAGACGAAGGGCAGCCGCTGTTCGAGCGCGACGCGGACACCGCGCACGAAACGCTCGCCCACCACAGACCCCATGGAACCGCCCAGAAAATCGAATTCAAAGCACGCCACCACCAGTGGCACGCTGTGCACCATGCCCTGCACCACCAGCAGGGCATCGGCTTCGCCCGTCTCTTTGATGGCTGCGGCCAAGCGCTCCTGGTACTTGCGTGAATCCTTGAACTTGAGCGCATCGACCGGCGTCACTTCGGCCCCGATCTCGGCGCGGCCCTCGGCATCGAGCAGGAGGTCGAGCCGGGTGCGCGCCCCAATGCGCAGATGGTGCCTACACTTGGGGCAAACGTGCGCGTTACTGGCCAGGTCGGAATGGTAGAGCACCGCCTCGCACGCCGGGCATTTGCTCCACAAGCCTTCCGGGATCGAATTGTTGCGCGCCGCGCCTTCGTTGCGCTTGATCCGGGGCGGGAGCAGCTTCTGCAACCAGTTCATGCTTTTGCTCCGACGGATTCATCGAGCGCGGCGCGAATGCCGCGCACGAAAGTTTCGACGTTGGCGACGGCCCGCGCGCGCGGACTCGTCTCGATTTCTTCGATGATGCGGCTGCCGATCACCACGGCGTCGGCAAACGCGCCAATCTTCCGGGCACTCTCGGCGTCTCGAATACCGAAGCCGACCCCAACCGGCATCCCCACCGCAGCGCGAATGCGCGGCAGGCGACGCCCGATTTCCTCGAAATCGAGGTTGGCGGCCCCGGTCACGCCTTTGAGTGACACATAGTAAATATAACCGCTCCCGGCGCGAGCAACGTCACGAAAACGTTGTTCCGACGACGTGGGGGCAAGCAGGAAGATCTGGTCGAGACCGGCGGCGCGCATCCTGGCGGTAAAGTCCGCGCATTCCTCGGGCGGATAATCGACTACCAGCGCGCCATCGACGCCGGCATCGCGCGCGGCGGCCACGAAAGCCGCCTGCCCCATCGCCTCGATCGGGTTGGCGTAGCCCATCAACACCACCGGCGTCACGGCATCCCCGGCGCGGAAGACGCGCACGGCGTCGAGCACCCTGACGAGGCTCATGCCGCCAGCCAGCGCCCGTTCCGAGGCGCGCTGGATGGTCGGCCCGTCGGCCATCGGATCGGAGAACGGCACCCCGAGTTCGATGATGTCCGCGCCGCCTGCGACCAAAGCCTGCATCAGGGGCACGGTCGCTTCGCCGTCGGGGTCGCCGGCGGTGATGAAAGGAATCAGCGCCTTGCGACCGGCAGCCTGTAAATGTTGAAAAACCAATTGGATTCTGGACATGAACGCCCCGTCTGGGCTGAACTCAAAACCGGATACCCGAACGCTCGCTCACGGTATGAATATCCTTGTCGCCGCGCCCGGAAAGATTGACCAGCAGAAGTTTGTCCCGGCCAAGCGCCGGCGCGATCTTCATGGCGTGCGCCACGGCATGCGCGGATTCCAGTGCTGGAATGATACCCTCGAAGCGGCACAGGGTATGGAAGGCGTCGAGCGCCTCGTCGTCGGTCGCCGCCACGTATTCGACGCGCCCGCAGTCCTTGAGCCAGGCATGTTCCGGCCCCACGCCAGGGTAGTCGAGACCGGCAGAAATGGAATGGGTCTCGATGACCTGACCGTTTTCGTCCTGCATCAGGTAGGTACGGTTGCCGTGCAGGACGCCGACCTTGGCGTTGGCGGTCAGCGGCGCAGCGTGGCGTCCGGTGGCGATGCCCTCCCCCGCCGCCTCAACGCCGATCAGGCGCACTGCCTCGTGCGGAATGTAAGGATGAAAAATTCCCATTGCATTGGAGCCGCCGCCGACGCAGGCGATCACCGCATCTGGTTGACGCCCAAAGATTTCCGGCATCTGCACAAGGCATTCCTTGCCGATCACCGTCTGAAAGTCGCGCACCATCGCCGGATACGGATGCGGCCCGGCCACGGTGCCGATGATGTAGAAGGTGTTGGAGACGTTCGTCACCCAGTCGCGCATGGCCTCGTTGAGCGCGTCCTTGAGCGTCTTCGAGCCGGACGCCACAGGCACGACGGTCGCGCCGAGCAGCTTCATGCGATAAACGTTGGCGGCCTGCCGCTTCACGTCCTCGGATCCCATGTAGACCACGCACTCGAACCCGTAGCGCGCCGCCACGGTGGCGGAAGCCACCCCGTGCTGGCCCGCGCCGGTTTCGGCGATCACCCGTGGCTTGCCCATGCGGCGAGCGAGCAGCGCCTGACCGATGCAGTTGTTCACTTTGTGCGCGCCGGTGTGGTTGAGGTCTTCACGCTTCAGAAGAATCTGCGCCCCGCCCAGTCGTTCGGACAACCGCCTGGCGTGATAGATCGGGCTTGGCCGTCCGACGTAATGCTTGAGTTCGTGTTCAAATTCGGCGATGAAAGCCGGATCTGTGCGGCTTGCCTCGTAGGCCGCAAGCAGTTCCGCCAGCGCCGGCATCAGCGTCTCGGCGACGAAAACGCCGCCGTAGGGACCGAAGTGCCCCTGCGCATCGGGAAACGAATATTGCATGTCAGCCATCGGCGTCTCGAACTCCAGCGATGAAAGCGGCGATCTTCGCCGCATCCTTGATTCCTTTTGCTGTCTCCACCCCGCTCGACACATCAACCGCCCAGGGACGCACCCTGCGCACGGCCTCACCCACGTTATCGGGATCGAGTCCTCCCGAAAGCACAAGCGGACGGGCAAACCCAGCGGGGATGAGCGCCCAGTCGAAAGTTTTGCCGCCGCCGCCGTACCCTTCCACAAAAGCATCGACCAGCAGACCGCGCGCCCCAGGGTGAGAGGCGGAGGATTCTAACAGATCAACTCCCGCACGCATCCGTATCGCCTTGATCCAAGGCAAACCGCGCGGCGCGCACAGGGCTGCGCACTGGGCGTCGTGCTCGTCGCCGTGGAACTGGATCCATTGCAGAGGCACGCGGCGCAGCGCCTCGGCGACAACATCGGCGAACGGATCGACGAACAGGCCCACCGCGCTCACAAAAGGCGGCAACAGCGCAGCCAGTTCCGCCGCCTGGGCGAAGGAGACATGACGCGGGCTGGGCGGATAAAAGACAAAACCGACTGCGTCCACGCCCGCCTCGACCGCCACAACGACGTCCTGTGGCCGGGTGAGGCCGCAAATCTTGATTCGGGTTCGGGACATTCAGATCAGCGCCAAGCGGGGGCGCACGATAATACGCCCCCCGTTGGGCAACAGCCACTGCGGTGGATACGAAACACCGCACAGGTAGAGCCCGTCCGGTTGAAACGTCGGCGCAGCGCGAGCGCGCTCGCGGCTGCGCAACAAGTCGCCGATCCACACCGGCTGCTGCGCGCCCTTGCCGACGTACACCAGTGCGCCGACAAGATTACGCACCATGTGATGCAGGAAACCGTTGGCGCGAAAATCGAACACAATCATGTCGCCCTCGCGCCGCACGCTGGCCTCGTACAGGATTCGCATCGGCGTCTTCGCCTGGCAGGAAGCGGCGCGGAACGCGGAAAAATCATGCTCGCCGCACAGGAACGCGGCCGCGTCGGCCATCTTCGCTTCGTCGAGCGGCAGGTGAAACCATCCCACCCGCCCGGCCAGCACCGCCGGACGCACCGGCGCATTGAAAAGCAGGTAGCGGTAAGCGCGTTCGCAGGCGCAGAAGCGGGCATGGAAGCGCTCATCAACCTCCGTCGCCCAGCGAATCACCACCCCGGACGGCAGATAGCTGTTGCTCCCGCGCACCCAGGCCGTCACCGGACGATGGGTGGTGGTATCGAAATGCGCGACCTGCGCGCTGGCGTGCACGCCAGCATCGGTACGCCCGGCCACTGCCGTCCGCACCGGCTCACCCGCGACGATGCCGAGCGCACGCTCAACAGCGTCCTGCACCGTGCGCCCGTGCGGCTGGCTCTGCCAGCCCTCGAAAGCGTCGCCCGCATACTCGATGCCGAGTGCGATTCTCACCACAGCCACCACACCGCCAACGCAACAACCGTCAAAGTCAGCACCACCACGTCCGCGAAGCCTGGACGCTCGCGCACCAGACGCACGGTTTCAACGCCGTCCCCGGCGGGGAGCAGCAGCCAGTGCCGCCAATCGCGCCCGTTTCCGCTCTCAGCATCAACGTAACGCAGCACCAGCAGCAGACGCAGGGCGATACGCTCGGCGGACAGTCCCAGTGCGGCGCAGGGTCGCGCCAGCGCGTACAAACCGCTCACGAGCCGGTCGGGCGGCATGCGCGCGAGCAGGATCGCCACCCAACACACCACCGCGAGCAGACGCCCGCCATGCGCGAACGCGAGCAACAATCCCTCCCGGCTGGGGCTGAGGCGCGGCCAGTCCATAAAAACCGCTTCACCCGGCGTAAACCAGGCAAACAACACCAAAATCGCCAGCAACAGCACGCGAACCCGCGCCAGCAACCGGAAACATTGTGCACGTGCGCAGACGAACGCCGCCACCAGACTCGCCACGACCAAGGCCGCGAGACGCCAACCCTCGGTGGCCTGCACGAGCAACGCCGCCATCATCCACAGGAAAAGAATCAGGCCCGCATTCATGAAAAAAAGCCGCCGCAGATGGCATCCGGCGGCGGCAGGCTATCTGTTATGAGCGGACTTTCAGCTCAGTTTTTCGATCAACGCCCGAGCGGCTGCCTTTTGCGTGGCGCCGCCTTCGGCGACGACTTCCCTGAGCAGTTCCAGCGCACCTTCGGTGTCACCCATGTCCTCGTAGGCGCGCGCCAATTCAAGCTTGGTATCAATTTCGCCCACATCGCCCGGTTCTTCCACAGGCGCCGCAGCCCTGCTCCTGGTGCGTGGAGCAGACGCCACTGCGGCGCCGTCCACACCTGCATCGAGATCGAGATCGAAATCGAGGGCATGCGGATCGAAGCTGGTCTTTTCGAGGTCGAGCGTCGTAGCGTCGCCACGCTCGTTGCCACCCTTCACAGAAGGCAATACGACAGTCGCGGACATGTCGACTCCGTTACCATTGCCCAAGACATTATCGGGCAGGCCGAATTCGAGCGGCACCGCCATGCCGCCAGTCGCATTGGCCGTTGCCGCGATGCTGGGCTGTCTGGCGACGGGACGCCTAGAGACGATACCCGCTGGCTGTCTGGCCGGTTGTTTCTTCTCCGCTGCGGGTCTGGCGACCGGCTTGTCGAAATCGAAATCAATACTTGTGTTCGTGCTGCTCGCCGTCTTGCTCGCGTTCAGGTCGAAATCGACCTGACCCGCCGTGGTCATCGGAGATGAGGCCGGCGTCGCGGAGGAAATTCCGAAATTCACATCGTCGGAAATGACCCGCGTGGCCAGCAGATCCTCGACTCGGCCTTTGGCCGCCACGGTTTCTTTCAACTGACCGGGATTCGTCGCAGGGGGAACGGCAGTCGGCGCGGCGCCGAAATCCAGACCCGAGAGCGTCGGCCCGGCACTATCCGCCGCAGTCAGATCCAGGTTTCCTGGCCCCCACCCGGGAACTGGCAACGCTGTCTCCTCGTCACTCCCCGCCGACGCAGCACCGTTGTAAAGCGGATTGGCAGGATCGAGCTTGCGCCCCATCTGCACCGCCTTTTCCCAGTCGCGCCCTTGGCCTTGCGTCCGGGAATAAAGCTCGGTGGCCGTGGTTTCAAACTGGGGCAAATCCTGGCGCTGGGCATAAATCTCAAGCAGCTTGACGTAGATCGCGCCGCGTTTGGGATCGGCCTTCAGGGCGTCGTTCAGGATTTCTTCGGCCTGGGTATCGCGGCCATAAGCCATGTAGACATCGGCCTCCGCCACCGGATCGACACCTTCATTGGTGTCGATCGACAGTCCGGTCTGGCTGAAATCAGTGTGGATGATGCTGCTGGCGCTGGTATCCACACTCTGACCGCCGTTGTCCCCGAAAATCGAAGTGGCTTCGCTCGGGAACATGCTTGTATCCTGGGACAGGGTGTCCAGCCCGGATTCGGAACGCTTGCGCTGCCAGGAACGGAAGCCGAGGAAGCCTCCCAGAAGGGCAATGATCAAGGCGCCAATCCCCAGGGTCTGCGGATCGGTGATCAATTCGAGCAGCGGGTCTTCGTCCACTGCGGGGGCTTCATCCGCCGTCGCAACGGGTTCCGGCACCGCTGCGATGGGTTCCGGCACCGCTGCGACGGGTTCGGTTTCCACTGCGACGGGTTCAGGCGCGAGTTCCGCCACGGGCGTCGGAGCAGGCGTCGGCTCCGCCACCACGACAGGAGGCTCCGGCGCGGGAGCGGGGGTCGCCATCGCCACGACAGGCGAGGCGGGTGCAGCGGCCTGTTGGGCAGCCTGGCTCAGCTGGGTTTGCAGTTTCGCCAATTCCTGGTTGCGCAGGGCAAGAAGCGCCTCCAGTTTCTGGTTGATGGTTTCGAGTTCGGAAACTCTTTCCTTGGCGTCCTTCAGCGAATTCTGGGTTGCGGCAATGTTTTCTTCCAACTGCCGCAGACGGGTGGCGTCGCCCTGCCCCGTTCCAGTGCCGGTTCCAGAGGAGATGGCCACCCTGTCGCTGTTCTGTTCGGCAACCGGCGGCACGGTATCTATGCTGCGGGTTCTTCCCGCGCCTTCATCCGTCGGCGTCGCGGGCCGGCTGGCAACCTCCGAGGCGAGACGTTCGCGCCAGGCATTGAAATCACGTGCCTGAACACGCACTTCCTGGCGGGCCTCGATGGTGCTGATGACGCGCGCCTCGTCCGCGAGCGGCACCTTGAGAATAGCGCCGGTCTTGAGACGGTTGACGTTGCCGTCGATGAACGCCGACGCATTGGCGCGATGCAACGCCACCATCATTTGTTCGAGCGTCACGTCCTCGGGCATGCGGGAGCGGGCGATGCTCCCCAGAGTGTCGCCATACTTGACGGCGTAGTCTCCTTCCAGCGCGGCACGCAACGGCGGCGCTGGCGCGCGGACGGGCGCGGGTGTCGTTTCGGGTTGCGCAAGAGGCCTGGGCTGAGGCGCGACGAATTCCGGCACGGGGGCTGGGGCTGGAGCCACTTCCGGCGCGGGAACGGAGAAAGGTTCCAGATCAGGCGCTGGCGTGGAACTGGCAAACTGGGATTCGGGATCAGGCGAGAGCGCGCTCACGACCGGAGCCGGCTGCTCCACGGGCGGTGTAACCAGCCCCGGCGAGCGGATGGCGAGGTCGGCCGGATCGAGCAGAAAGTTGATGGTGCGCGTCAGACGCCCGTCGTCCCAGTTCAACTGGATCATCAGGCTCGCCACGGCCTCATTGATCGGCGCGCTGCTGGTGAGGCGCAATACCGAGCGACCGCCACGATTTTCGATCGCCACCCGGATACCGGGCACGAAACCGGCGTAAGGAACGTTCGCTTGCAGAAAAGCCTCGGGAGGCGCGATATGCGCCGTCAGCGACTGCAATTCCTGCGGCGTCGCGTTGATCGGTATCTCCGCGTTGAGCGGCTCCCCCAGCCGGCTTTGCACGGCGACCTGACCGAGTCCGGCGGCTTGCGCGCCCAACGGCAACAATGCGATCGCCGCCGCGATCAGGGACGCTTTAACTGTCGGTTTCATAAGCTGATATCCTCGAACCACGCTTTCCTTCACCAGCCCAGCAAAGGATGATACATCATGGATTTGGAGCCGCAATCTATCATCAATTCGAGATACTTGCAGCAACTGTTTCAGACTAAAAGAAAATACTGCCCGGTGCGATGACATGATGCGCATGTGATGAGACCTTTCTCCGCCGTACAGCGGCATATTTCATTCGTCCGAATCATTGTTCCAGCAAGATACGCAGCATGCGCCGCAACGGTTCGGCTGCACCCCACAGAAGTTGATCGCCGACGGTGAAGGCACCCAGGTATTCCGGCCCCATCGCCAGCTTGTGCAGACGGCCAACGGGCACGGCGAGCGTCCCCGTCACCGCCGCTGGCGTCAGGTCGCGTTCGGATATCTCACGCTCGTTGGGCACGACCTTCACCCAAGCGTTGCCTGCAGCGATGATTTCCGACAATTCGTCGAGCGGCGCGTCTTTTTTCAGCTTGACGGTCAATCCTTGCGAATGGCAGCGCATGGCGCCGATACGGACGCACAGGCCATCTATCGGGATACTGCCCGCTTCGCGGAACGGCGGCCTGCCGAGAATCTTGTTGCATTCCGCCCCGCCTTTCCATTCTTCCTTGGACTGGCCGTGGGCGACCGGCACGTCGATCCACGGAATGAGGCTGCCCGCGAGCGGCGTATTGCGGAAATGTCTGGTCGGGAATGCCGCCGAACGGATGGTTTCGGCAACCTTGCGGTCGATATCGAGAATGGCCGAGGCCGGATCGGCAAGCAGATCGGCCACCGAAGCATGCACCGCGCCCATTTGCGCCAGCAGTTCGCGCATGTTCTGCGCACCCGCGCCGGATGCGGCCTGATAGGTCATCGCCGACACCCATTCGACGAGATCGTGGCGGAACAGCCCGCCCAGTCCCATCAGCATCAGCGACACCGTGCAGTTACCGCCGATCCAGTTCCTACCGCCCCTGGCGAGCGCGTCCTTGATAACGTCGAGGTTGACCGGGTCGAGGACGATCACCGCATCGTCGGCCATGCGCAAGGTCGACGCGGCATCTATCCAGTGCCCTTTCCAGCCCGCAGCGCGCAGCCTGGGGAATATTTCCTTCGTGTAATCGCCGCCCTGGCAGGTCACGACGATGTCGCACGCCTTGAGCGCGTCGATGTTGCTCGCATCCTGCAAAGGCAGCGCGGCTTCTCTGCCCCCAAAAACGGGAGCCAGCCCGCCCGCGTTGGACGTCGAAAAATAGACGGGCTCGATATGGGCGAAATCGCCTTCTTCCGTCATGCGCTGCATGAGCACGGAACCCACCATACCCCGCCAGCCGACCAAACCTGCTCGTTTCATGATTTCCCCCCGAACCCGGGGATTTTATACCCGTAACCACTGTGGCACATCACAAAATGACACAATCGTTCCGCTTTCCCGGTCTATCCGTTTTCCGCTCTCCCTCCGGGTCGCGAAAATCTCTGCATGACTCATCCCCCAACGCCGTTCTGCGTGCCATGACGGCACGAGACTTTTCGCAGCCTCCCCTAGCCAAGCACCGCCAGCACTGCGTCGCCCATTTGTTCCGTGCCGACCCTTGTCATGCCCGGCTCGAAAATATCGCCGGTACGCAATCCCTTCGCCAACACTTTCTTGACCGCGTTTTCCACCCGACATGCCGCATCTTCCATCCCGAAGGTATAACGCAGCATCATGGCGGCGGACAGAATGGTCGCCAGCGGATTGGCCACATCCTGCCCGGCGATATCCGGCGCAGAACCGTGCGAGGGTTCATAAAGCCCCTTGCCGTTCTCGTCCAGCGACGCCGAGGGCAGCATGCCGATGGAGCCGGTGAGCATGGACGCCTCGTCCGACAGGATGTCGCCGAACATGTTGCCGGTCACCATCACGTCAAACTGACGCGGCGCGCGTACGAGCTGCATTGCGGCGTTATCCACCAGCATATGGGAAAGCGTCACATCGGGATATTCAGGCGCGAGTTCGTTCATCACATCGCGCCAGAGCTGGGTGGTTTCCAGCACGTTCATCTTGTCGACCGAACATACTTTCCGATTGCGGCGCCGGGCTGCCTCGAACGCTACCCGACCGATGCGGCGGATTTCGGATTCCGTATAGTGCATCGTATTGAAACCGAAACGTTCGCCATTGCGGTTTTCAATACCGCGCGGCTGACCGAAATAGATATCGCCGGTCAATTCGCGCACGATCAGGATATCCAGCCCGGAAACGATTTCTGGTTTCAGCGTGGAGGCATTCGCCAGTTCAGGATAAAGCACGGCGGGACGCAGATTGGCGAACAGGTTCAGGTGTTTCCTGATCCCCAAAAGACCGCGTTCCGGGCGCTGCTCGCGGGGCAGCGTGTCCCATTTTGGCCCGCCCACCGCACCGAGCAATACGGCGTCGGCCTGCGACGCAAGTTGCCGGGTCGCTTCCGGGTACGGATCGCCAGTCGCATCGACCGCCGCGCCACCCAGCAGCGCCGTTTCCATTTCCAGGCCAAGGCCCAACGCCTCCAGCACGCGCACGGCCTGCGCCGTGATTTCGGGGCCGATGCCATCACCGGGGAGGATGCAGATTTTTTTGACCATACTCTCTCTCAATATCGGGCAGACAACCTGGAAACGTCCGTTTGCGGCCTTCCCCGGACTCGCGGAGGACATCCGGCACTCCCCACGGATTCCATGCCAGAAAACTCGCAGATCATGCCGAGAACAGCCAAGGAAATTCGCGTTGCCGCCGTTCCTCGTAGATGCGGATTTCATCGGCATGACGTAGCGTCAACCCGATATCGTCCCAACCGTTCAGCAGGCATTCCTTTCGGAAAGGGTCGACCTGAAACGGTATCGCATACCCATCCGGGCGCGCGATTTTCTGCTCCGCCAGATTCACGGTGAGTGAAAAACCCGGCGCGTATTCGGCAAGGCCGAACAGGGCATTGATTTCTTCGCGGGGCAGCGCCAAGGGCAGCAAACCGTTTTTGAAACAATTATTGAAAAATATATCGGCGAACGATTCGGCCAGAATGACCTTGAAGCCATAATCCGCCAACGCCCACGGCGCGTGCTCTCGGCTGGAACCACAGCCGAAGTTGACGCGGGTCAGCAGAATCGACGCCCCCCGGTAACGCGCCTGGTTCAACACGAAATTGGGATTCAGGGCGCGGCGGCTGTTGTCCATGCCCGGCTCACCATGATCCAGGTAGCGCCATTCGTCGAACGCGTTGGGGCCGAAGCCCGAACGCTTGATGGACTTCAGAAACTGCTTGGGAATGATCGCGTCCGTATCGACGTTGTTGCGATCCAGCGGCGCGACCAATCCTGTGAAAATTTCAAACTTTTCCATTCATGTCTTCCTTGCCTGCAACGTCCACGTTCAATGGGTCGCCTTCTGGATGGCTCTGCCGCTCGCTTCGATATCCCTGCCGACACCACGCACGGTATTGCAGGCCATTGTGCTCAAGGCCAGCAGCAGAGCGAGACCCAACAACATTCCCCGTTTCATTGCAAACTCCCATCGTCAATCAGAGAATATCCCGCACGTCGGCGAAATGCCCGGCAATTGCCGCCGCCGCCGCCATCGCCGGACTCACGAGATGGGTGCGTCCGCCCGGCCCCTGCCGACCCTCGAAATTACGGTTCGAGGTGGAGGCACAACGTTCGCCCGGCGCCAGCCGATCCGCGTTCATGGCGAGACACATCGAACAGCCCGGCTCGCGCCACTCGAAACCGGCAGCGATAAAAATCTTGTCCAACCCTTCGTTCTCGGCCTGTCGCTTGACCAGCCCCGACCCCGGCACCACCAACGCGAGCCTGACGTTGTCGGCCTTTCTCCGCCCTTTTAGTACCGCCGCCGCCTGGCGCAGATCTTCAATGCGGGAATTGGTGCAGGAGCCGATGAACACCTTGTCGATCCTGATCGAGGTGATCGGCATGTTTGCTTGCAGGCCCATGTAGGCAAGCGCGCGCGCCATGCCTTCCTTTTTTACTGCGTCCGTTTCTTTCGCCGGATCGGGCACCGTGGCGGTGATGGGCGCGACCATTTCCGGGGAGGTGCCCCAGGTCACTTGCGGCAGGATTTCCGCCGCGTTCAGTTCCACGGTACAGTCGAAAACGGCTCCGGCGTCCGAATGCAGGGTACGCCAGTACGCGACGGCCTTGTCCCAGAGCGCGCCGCGCGGCGCAAAGGGGCGATTTTTCAGGTAGTCGATGGTCACTTCGTCGGCGGCCACCAGCCCCAGCCGCGCCCCGGCCTCGATCGCCATGTTGCAGAGCGTCATGCGCCCTTCCATCGACAGACCCCGGATCGCGGTGCCGGCGAATTCCACGGCATAACCCGTGCCGCCTGCCGTGCCGATTCCGGCGATGATGGCCAGCGCTACATCCTTGGCGGTCACGCCCTTGCCAAGCTGGCCGTCGACCCGGATCAACAGGGTCTTCGATTTTTTCTGCACCAGGCATTGTGTCGCCAGTACGTGTTCGACTTCTGAGGTGCCAATGCCGTGCGCCATCGCCGCAAACGCACCGTGCGTGGAGGTGTGCGAATCGCCGCAGACGACCGTCATGCCCGGCAGCACCGCGCCGTTCTCCGGGCCGATCACGTGCACGATGCCCTGCCTTGCATCCCGAAATGGAAAGTAGGCCAGCGCCCCCGTGGCGCGGATGTTGGCGTCCAGCGTTTCCACCTGCTGCCGGGAAACGGCATCCTTGATGCCTTCGTCCCAGTGGTCGGTGGGCGTGTTGTGATCGGCGGTCGCCACGATGGAAGACACGCGCCACGGCTTCCTGCCCGCGAGCCTCAGCCCTTCAAAGGCTTGCGGACTCGTGACTTCATGCAGCAGATGACGGTCGATGTAGATGAGCGCCGTGCCGTCCGGCTCCTCGCGCACAACATGATCCAACCATAATTTTTCGTACAGCGTCTTGGCTTCCATTCAGCGTATTTCCGAGTGGAAAACGGTAATTTTCTCACACGGTCGCCACACTGAACAGGTAGAACTGGCCGCTGTTCATGGAAACCTCGCATTCACCGGACGGCAAGCTCAAACCGCGACCAGCACCCGTTCGAGCGCAAACAGCGCCAGTATCACGAACACCGCCACCAGCCCGGCGCGCGCAAGCCGCCAGGCCCACAGTCTGTAGCGTCCCTGCCCAGTCAGTATCCACAAGACCAACGACGTGCCAATGCCCAGGCACAGAAGCGTACCCAGGATGCGCGCGATCAGCATGGGAAGCGGCCCAGGATCTTCAGAGCGCCAGCAGCGCCGGTTCGGCGAGCTGGTGCACAACCGCTTCGGGAACGGGAGTGGCGCCGTCGAACTGGACGATTTCCCATGCCGAGGCGTCTTCGAGCAACACCCGCAACAACTGGTTGTTGAGCGCGTGTCCGGCCTTGTAGGCGGAATAGTCCGCCAGCAACGGATGACCGCAGAGATAAAGATCGCCGATGGCGTCCAGCACTTTGTGCTTGACGAATTCATCGACGTAGCGCAGGCCATCGGCGTTGAGAACGCGGTACTCGTCCATGACAATCGCATTTTCCAGACTGCCGCCCAAGGCAAGCCCGTTGGCCTGCATGAACTCCACGTCCTGCATGAAACCGAACGTGCGCGCGCGCGAAACGTCGCGCACGTAAGAGTGCTCGGCGAAGTCGATCACCACGTCGTTGGCGGTGGCGTCGATGGCCGGGTGGTCGAAGACGATGGAAAACCGCAAGCGAAAGCCGTCATAGGGCGACAGACGCACCAGCTTGTCGCCCTCGCGGTATTCGACGGTTTTCCTCACGCGCAGGAATTTCTTGGGCGCGGTCTGTTCCTCGATGCCCGCCGATTGCAGCAAAAAAACGAAGGGACTGGCGCTACCGTCCAGAATCGGTATCTCCGGCGCATCGACGTCGATGTGCAGATTGTCGATGCCCAGCCCGGCCAGCGCCGACATCAGATGCTCGACGGTGCCGACCTTGTGGCCGCCCTTTTCCAGCCCCGAACACATCCGGGTATCGCAGACGGAGTAAGGATCGGCAGGCAGGTCGACCTGTGGATGCAGGTCGACCCGGTGAAAAACGATGCCGGTGTTCACGACCGCCGGACGCAGAACAAGGTTGACCTTGCGCCCGCCGTGAAGACCCACGCCAGTGGCGCGGACGATCGACTTGAGAGTACGCTGCCTTATCACGATTCACCTTCCGTAAGCTCGGGAAGTCTACCATGCCGGAACTGTCACGCCCCGCACGATGCCGCACGAACGCCAGCCACCGCCCGGAGACGAAGAAACCTGAAAGGGGGGAGGTTTCTTCGTCTCACGGGACAGCGACCGCGTTTTGAAACTGCCGCATCACCCGGATGTTCGCCGCCCTCAGTCGGCCTGTCGGCGCAGGAAGGCGGGAATGTCGTACGTACCGGTGGTGGCGGTGGCGGCAACGCTGGAGGCGACGCTGCTGCTGATGATGCTTCTGCTCGTCGGTTCGAGGCGACCGCCGCGGGAACGGGGGCGGAAGACCCCCAGATCGTCGAAACCGTTCGTGCCTCCTGAAACCGCCGGGCCGTGCGTGCCCGTGCCGCGTGCGACGACACGGATTTCCGGGGTGCGCGGCGCGCCAAGACCGGTCGCCACCACGGTGACGCGCAGGCGGTCTTCCATGCTGTCGTCGAACACGGTGCCGTACTTGACGAAGGCTTCCGACGCGGCAAAGGCTTGCACGGTATGCACGGCCTGCTTCACCTCGGCCAGTTTCAGCGAACCCTTGGCGGCGGTGATGTTGATGAGCACGCAACGCGCCCCCGACAGTTCGGTGCCTTCGAGCAGCGGACTGCCCACCGCCTGTTCGGCGGCGATCCTGGCGCGATCGACGCCGGCGGCTTCAGCGGAACCCATCATGGCGCGACCCATTTCGCCCATCGCCGTGCGCACGTCCTGGAAGTCGACGTTGACAAGACCCGGCGCGTTGATGATTTCGGAAATGCCGCCGACTGCCTTGCACAACACGTTGTCCGAAGCGCGGAAGCACTCCTCGAAGGTGGCTTCGTCGCCATAGACTTCGAGCAGCTTGTCGTTGAGGACGACAATCAGCGAGTCGACGTAACGGCCCAGTTCCTCGATGCCGCTTTCGGCCACCCGCAAGCGGTTTTCAAAGTCGAACGGCTTGGTGACCACCGCCACGCACAGGATGCCAAGCTCCCGGGCGATTTCGGCCACCACGGGGGCCGCGCCGGTGCCGGTGCCGCCCCCCATACCGCCGGTGATGAAGCACATGTGCGCATCGGCGAGCGCGGCGGCGATGGCGTCGTGCGATTCCTGCGCCGCAGCGCGGCCCGCTTCCGGCTTGGAGCCTGCCCCCAAACCGCTGGTGCCAAGCTGGATTCTGACTGGCGCGAGGCTGCGCGCCAGCGCCTGCGCATCGGTGTTGGCCGTGATGAACTCGACGCCCTGTACGCCTTCGCGCACCATGTGATCGACGGCGTTGCCGCCGGCGCCCCCGACACCGATCACCTTGATGACGGTCCTGCCATTCGGCGACCGTTGTTCTTTTTCAACGATTTCAAACATTTACTGTAACCCCCGAGAGTGAAGTTCCGACCCTGTGCACCGTTGTCTAGCGCAACGGTACGAATTTGAAGGTGTGAATTAGATCACACTCTCCGTATAGCTTTCCGGCATTTTCGATCCCCCTTCGCTGTGTTGTTCGCGGCCCGAAGAAGGCCGCATGCCCGACCGCCGAAACGGCCCTAGAAATTGCGCCCGAACCAATCCTTCAGACGCCCGAAAAACTGTTTCACGCCCCCCGTGTCGCGGGCCTGGATGCCGCGGCGGCGCTGCGCCGCGCCCTCGATCACCAGCCCCATCGCCGCCGCGTACTGCGGATGGCAGATCACGTCGGCGAGACCGCCTTCATAGAGCGGCGAGCCGACCCGCACCGGCATGTGGAAAATGTCCTCTCCCAGTTCGGCCATACCCGGCATCAGGGCCGCGCCGCCAGTGAGCACGATGCCCGAGGAGAGCAGTTCCTCGTAGCCGCTGCGCCGCAGTTCGGCCACGACGAGATCGAAGATTTCCGAGACGCGCGGCTCAATGACGTCGGCCAACGTCTGGCGCGTCAAGAGGCGCACCGGACGGTCGCCGACGCCGGGCACTTCAATCATTTCCTCGGGCGAAACCAGCGTGTGCATGGCGACACCGTGGCAAATCTTGAGTTCCTCGGCTTCGGCGGTCGGGGTGCGCAGAGTCATGGCGATGTCGTTGGTGACGAGATCGCCCGCCACCGGAATCACCGCCGTGTGGCGGATCGCCCCTTGCGTGAAGACGGCCAGATCGGCCGTGCCGCCGCCGATGTCGACCATGCACACCCCCAGTTCCTTTTCATCCTCGGTGAGCACCGAATAGCTCGAAGCCAGTGGTTGCAGGATCAGATCCATGACTTCGAGACCGCAGCGGCGCACGCACTTGACCACGTTCTGCGCCGCCGAAACCGCGCCAGCAACAATGTGCACCTTGACTTCCAACTTGACGCCGCTCATGCCGATGGGTTCCCGCACGCCGCCCTGACCGTCGATGATGAATTCTTGGGTGAGGATGTGCAGGATTTGCTGCTCGGCCGGGATCGGCATCGCGCGCGCGACTTCGATGACGCGCTCGACGTCGAGCGGCGTCACTTCCTTGTTTTTGATCGCCACCATGCCGTTGGAGTTGAAGCTCTTGATGTGGCTGCCCGCGATGCCGGTATAGAGGTCGTGGATCTTGCAGTCGGCCATCAGTTCGACTTCCTGCACCACCCTCGAAATCGCATCGACGGTGGCCTCGATGTTGACCACCACGCCACGTTTGAGTCCGCTGGTCGGTTGCGTGCCGATGCCGATGACGGACAGCCGCCCGTCCGGCCTCGCCTCGGCCACCATGCAGGTGACTTTGGAAGTGCCTATGTCGAGGCCGACGATTAAATCCTTGTATTCCCTGCTCATTTCCTGTCGATTCCCGCCGCCGCGTGCGGCGTTGTTGTCTTGTCATCCATAGGCGTGAGGGAGAACCCGTCGGGGTAGCGCAGATCGGCGCGCGCGATCCGTACCCCGAGTTCTTCCTGCAATTTCGGCCAGGCCGCGACAAAGCGCGCCAGCCGCGCATCCAGCGGTGTGCGTTCCCGTTCGCGCCCGAGCACAACGGTCAGACCGCTGTCGAGCCGCAATTGCCAAGCGCCGCGCGCCGACAAATCCATCCGGACGATTTTCGCCCGCAGCGGCTGCAACATCTTTGAATAGGCGTCGTAGCGCGCCAGCACGGCCATGGCCGAGCCTTGCGGGCCAGTGAATTCCGGCATGTCGGCGTCGCTCGACGCGGCGAACACTTCGCCGTGCCGGTTGATCAGGCGCACGTCGTCGTCGCCGCTGCCCGCGTTTTTCCAGTAGGCGACGGCTTCGTGTTCCTCGATGTTCAGTTCAAGCCCGTCCGGCCACTGGCGGCGCACTTCGGCGTGCCGCACCCAGGGCAGTTTCTCGAACGCAGCGCGCACGTCATCGAGTCTGGCGGTGAAGAAATTGCCATGGATCGCGGTGCGGGTGACGTATTCGAGCTGGGCCTGCGTCACCTGCGCCGGCGCTTCGTCCAGCACCAGTTCGCGCAACGGGAAAAGCGGGCGCGACAGCGCCCAGGTCACCAGCGCCCAACCCAGTCCAACCGCAGCGAAAAGCAGCAACACGTCCGAGGCGAGATCAAGCAGGCGCGGGCGATGCCACAGGCCGCTTCGCCGCGCCGGGCGTGGCCCGGAACGCGCGGCAGGAGGAAGTTTGCTCCGTTCAGCCAAGGCGCGCTCCGGCGAGAATCTTCAGGCACAGCGCCTCGAACGACAGCCCGGCTTGCCGCGCCGACATCGGTGCCAGCGAATGGCTGGTCATGCCCGGCGCAGTGTTGACTTCCAGGAAGTAGTGCTTCCCGGCGTCGTCCATCAGAAAATCCACCCTGCCCCAGCCTGCACCGCCGATGGCCTGAAACGCCTTCTTCGCGCCACACTGGATTTCGGCGGCTTTCGCCGCCGGCAGATCCGCCGGGCAGACATAGCGGGTGTCGTCGCGCAGGTACTTGGCTTCGTAGTCGTAGAAAGCCGTCGCCGGTTCGATCTTGACGATGGGCAGAGCGTTGTCGCCAAGGATCGCCACGGTGTATTCGCCGCCCATGACGCCTTTTTCCGCCATGATCAGGGAGCCATGCTCGCGCGCAGCGGCGAAGGCGTCCTTCAGGCCGCCGACTTGCGTGACCATGAACACGCCGATGGAGGAACCTTCGCGCGCCGGTTTCACGAAAAGCGGCAGCCCCAGGCGTTTTTCCACTGCGGCAAAGTCCGAATCCTCGTCGAGCAGTACGTAATCCGGGGTCGGCAGGCCCGCCGCCTGCCAGATCAGTTTGGTGCGGAACTTGTCCATGCCAATGGCAGAGGCCATCACGCCGGGGCCGGTGTAGGGAATACCCATGATTTCCAGCGCACCCTGGATGGCCCCGTCTTCGCCGTAGCCGCCGTGCAGGGCGATGAAGACGCGCTTGAAGCCCTTGAGGGCGTCGAGCGGTTCCTCGGCGGGGTCGAAGGCGTGCGCGTCGACGCCCTGGCCGCGCAACGCCGCCAGCACGCCCTTGCCGCTGTTCAGGGAAACCTCCCGCTCACCGGAGACGCCGCCCATCAGTACCGCGACCTTGCCGAAATCCTGTTTCATCTCACTCATCTCCGCCCACCCGGTATTGATAGATTTTTTGGGGAACGCCGCCAATGGAACCCGCGCCCATCGTCAGCACCACGTCGCCATCGCGCGCGACGGCCAGAATGTGCGCCGGCATCTCGCCGATGTTCTCGACGAAGATCGGCTCCACCTTGCCCGCCACCCGCAGGGCGCGCGCCAGCGTGGGGCCGTCGGCGGCGACGATGGGCGCTTCCCCCGCCGCATAGACGTCGGCAAGCAACAGCGCATCGACGCCGGAGAGCACTTTCACGAAGCCCTCGAAGCAGTCACGGGTACGGGTATAGCGGTGCGGCTGGAAGGCAAGCACCAGCCGCCGCCCGGGAAACGCGCCGCGCGCCGCCGCCAGCGTCGCCGCCATCTCCACCGGGTGATGGCCGTAGTCGTCGACAAGGGTGAAGCTGCCTCCCGATGGCAGGGCGATTTCGCCATAGCGCTGGAAACGCCGCCCCACGCCTCTGAACTCCGCCAATGCCTTGACGATGGCGTCGTCCGACACCTGCACCTCGGTCGCCACGCCGATGGCGG
This sequence comes from Azoarcus sp., assembly GCA_031289095.1. Lineage (GTDB taxonomy): Bacteria > Pseudomonadota > Gammaproteobacteria > Burkholderiales > Rhodocyclaceae > WRNU01. Next base: position 16,762 of record JAITQD010000070.1, on the reverse strand, counting down.
CGAGCGCGTTCAGGACGTTGTGCGTGCCCGGTACGTTGAGTTCGATGGGCAGACGGCGCGTGCTCCCGTGATCCCTGACCGCGTCGAAAAACATGCGACCGCCTTCGGCGCGGATGTTTTCGGCGCGGATACCGGCGTCCTTTCCCAGCCCGTAGCGCATGACCTGTTTCGAGACGTGCGGCAGAATTTCCCGCACGTTCGGGTCGTCTTGGCACAGCACCGCAACGCCGTAGAACGGCAGGCGGTTGAGAAATTCCACAAAGGTCTGCTTCAGGCGACCAAAGTCATGCCCGTAGGTTTCCATGTGATCCGCGTCGATGTTGGTGACGACCGAGATCACCGGACTCAGGTAGAGGAAGGAAGCGTCCGATTCGTCCGCCTCGGCGACCAGGAAATCGCCCTTGCCCAGGCGTGCGTTGGCACCCGCCGCGTTGAGACGGCCACCGATCACAAAGGTGGGGTCAAACCCGGCTTCGGCCAGAATGCTGGCGACAAGGCTCGTCGTCGTGGTCTTGCCATGCGTGCCGGCGATGGCAATACCCTGCTTCAGGCGCATCAGCTCGGCAAGCATCTGGGCGCGCGGCACCACCGGGATACCTGCGGCGTGGGCCGCTTCTACTTCCGGGTTGCTCGACCTGACCGCTGTGGACGCCACCACCGCGTGCGCGCCAGCGACGTTTTCCGCCGCGTGCCCGATGACAACCCGGATGCCCTGCCCCGCCAGACGCTCGGTTACGGCGGAAGCGGCCAGATCGGAACCGGACACTTGATAGCCCAGGTTGGCGAGCACCTCGGCGATGCCGCTCATGCCCGAGCCGCCGATGCCCACGAAATGAATGTTCTTGACCTTGTGCCTCATGCCTTTCCTTCGCCCACGAGTGCTTCGCAAACCTGCGCCACCTCGTCGGCGGCCTGTGGCCGCGCCAGGGCGCGGGCATTTTCGGCCATGCGCAGAAGCTGGCCGCGCTCGACGCCATCCAGCATCTGCGCCAGTTTTTCGGGGTTCAGTTCCGGCTGCGGTACGAGCCAGGCCGCCTCGCGCGAGGAGAGAAAACGCGCGTTGGCAGTCTGGTGATCGTCGACCGCAAAGGGGAACGGCACCAGCACGCTCGCCACCCCCGCCGCCGTCAGTTCGGCGACGGTGAGCGCGCCCGCCCGGCACAGCACGAGATCGGCCTCGCCATAGGCGCTCGCCATGTCGTCGATAAAGGGGCGCAGGTCGCCTTCGACCCCGGCGGCGGCATAAGCGGCCCGCAACGCTTCGATCTGTTTTTCCCCTGCCTGGTGGACAACCCTGGGACGGCGTTCGGGCGGTATCTTTGCCAGCGCCCTGGGCGTCGCGTCGTTGAGCGCCGCCGCACCCAGGCTGCCACCCACCACCAGCAGTTTCAGGCGTCCTTCCCGGCCTGCGAAACGCTCGCCCGGCGGCGGTACAGCGACGATTTCATCGCGCACCGGGTTGCCGACCCAGCGCGCATTCGGCAGCACGTCGGGAAACCCCGTGAGCACGCGCGCAGCCACACGCGCCAACACCTTGTTGGCCAGCCCGGCAATGGAATTCTGTTCGTGCAGCACCAGTGGCCGGCCCGAGAACTTCGCCATCAGCCCGGCGGGGAAAGTGATGTAGCCGCCCATACCGACCACCACGTCCGGGCGCACGCGGGATAACACCCGCAAGGCTTGCCAGCACCCCGAGGCAAGGTTGAACGGCAGCAGCAGCTTGCGCGCAAACCCCTTGCCACGCAGCGCACCAAAGCGCAGCCATTCAGTCTGGTAGCCGCGCGCCGGCACCAGACGCGCTTCCATGCCATCGGGGTTGCCGAGCCACACCACGTTCCAGCCGCGCGCACGCAGCCTTTCTGCGATGGCAATGCCGGGGAAAATGTGTCCGCCGGTGCCGCCGGCCATGATGAGCGCCGTCTTCATGCGTTTCCTCCCCGCTTCAACACCCGCACTTCCCAATCGACGCGCAGCAGGATGCCCAGCGCGAGGCAGTTGGCGAGCAGCCCGGAGCCGCCATAGCTCATCAGCGGCAGGGTCAGGCCCTTGGTCGGCAGGAGTCCCATGTTCACACCCATGCTGATGAACGCCTGCATACCGATCCACAAGCCGATCGCCTGCGCCACCAGTCCGGAGAAATAGCGTTCGAGCTGGATCGCTTCGCGGCCAATGACAAAAGCGCGCTGCACCAAGAGCGTGAACAACGCGACCACGGTAAAGACGCCGACGAACCCGAGCTCCTCGGCGATCACCGCGAGCAGGAAATCGGTATGCGATTCGGGCAGGTAGAACAGTTTTTCGATGCTGCCACCCAGCCCCACCCCGAGCCATTCGCCGCGCCCGAAAGCGATCAACGCGTGCGTGAGCTGGTAGCCGTCGCCGAAGGGATCGGCCCAGGGATCCATGAAGCCGAAAATGCGGTCGCGCCGGTAAGGGGAAATCCAGATCAGCAGAACGAAGCCGACCAGCGCCGCCACGCCCAGCAGGGTGAAGACGCGCAAACCGACACCGCCAAGGAACAGCACCCCAAACGCGATGGTGACGACCACCACGAACGCGCCGAAATCGGGCTCGAACAGGAGCAGGCAGCCCACGAACAGGATCACGCCCATCATCGGCATGAAGCCGTGCCGGAAGCTCGCCATGACGTCGAGCTTGCGCACCGTATAGTCGGCGGCGTAGATCGCCACAAAGAGCTTCATCAGTTCGGAGGCCTGCAAATTCACCGGCCCCAGTTGCAGCCAACGCCGCGCGCCGCCGACCTTGTGGCCGACACCGGGAATCAGCGTCACCGCCAGCAACACGACGCCACCCAGGAAAAGCCAGGGGGCCATGCGCTGCCACTGCACCATCGGAACGCGGAAAGCGGCCAACCCCATCATCAACCCCACCACGAGGTACAACATCTGCCGCACCAGAAAGTAACCGGCCTGGTAGCCGGTGTAGTTGCTGCCTTCGGCGGTGGCGATTGAGGCCGAATAGACCATCACCACCCCGAGCATGAGCAGGATCACCGCCGCCCAACTCAACGCCGGATCAAGTTCGCGCACCGGCGCGCGCGGCTTGACCAGCCGACCGACCGTGCGCGCGGCGATGTTGTCGCCGCGCTCGGCGGAAGCGGCGAACAGCCCTTTTTGCAGGAGGGCGGCAAGCGTCATTGCGCCCCTCCCTGCAAGGCCCGCACCGTTTTGACGAAGACTTCGGCGCGATGGGCATAGTTGCGGAACATGTCCCAGCTCGCGCAGGCGGGCGACAGCAGCACGCAGTCGCCGGAATGCGCCTCGCCGGTCAGCCAATGCACCGCCGCTTCAAGGCTGGGGAAGGATTGCGTGGGCAAGCCGCAGCCAGCAATGGCGGCCCCGATCGCCGGCCCGTCGCGACCGATCAGCGCGACGGCCCGGCCATGCGCTTCAAGCGCCGCTTTCAGGGGCGCGAAATCCTGCCCCTTTCCGTCGCCGCCGAGGACGATGGCGACACGCCGCCCCATGCCTTCGATGGCGGCGAGCGTCGCGCCGACGTTGGTCCCCTTGGAATCGTCCACGTACAACACACCGTCGATTTCCTCGACGGGTTCGACGCGGTGCGGCAGGCCGCGGAAAGACCGGAGCGCGGGCAACGTCTGCTCCGCCGCCACCCCAATGGCGCGGCACAGGGCCAGCGCCGCCATGACGTTGGCGGCATTGTGCAACCCCTCGATCGGCAGTTCGCCGAGTCCGATCAGGCGATCCTTGCCAAAACAAACGGCGTTGTGCTCGATGCCGTAATGTCCGGCGCGCGGCGCGGGGCCAACGCCGAAAGTCACCATGCCGACGCCGACGCCGCCGAGGCTCAGACTGAAGTCGTCGTCACGGTTGAGCACCCGCACGGCGCCGGGATACTGGAAAATGCGCGCCTTGGCCTGGGCGTATGCGGTCATGGAATCGTAGCGGTCGAGGTGGTCTTCGCTCACGTTCAGCACCGTCGCGGCATGCGCCACCAACCGGTGCGCGATCTCCAGCTGAAAGCTCGACAGTTCCAGCACCCAGGCGTGCGGCAACCTGCCGGTATCGAGCGCCATCAGCATGGCGTCGAGCAGCGAGGGCGAGATGTTGCCGCAGGCGATGGCGGGAACCCCGGCGCCTTTCAGGAGGTGCGCGGTCAGGGCTGTGGTCGTGGTCTTGCCGTTGCTGCCGGTGATCGCCAGCACTTTTGCGTCCGGGGTGAATTCGGCCACCGCATCGGCGAACAGATCCACTTCGGAGACGATGGGCGATTTCCCGGCGGCGGCGGCGATTTCCGGCGTCGCCTTGGGTACGCCGGGCGAGAGCGCAAGATAATCAGCGTCCGCGAAAGTTTCCGCCCGGAACGGCCCGGCAACAACGTCGATTTCCGGCGCAAAGCCCGCCAGCGCCTCGCGGTTGGGAGGCGCTTCCCGGCTGTCGGCGACGCGCACGAGCGCACCCCTGGCGTGCAGCCATTTCGCCATCGCCAACCCGGATTCGCCCAGGCCCACCACGAGGAAGCGTTTTTGCGCCAGTTTCATCGTCACCTCAGCTTCAGCGTCGACAGCCCGAACAGCACCAGCATGATGGTGATGATCCAGAAGCGCACCACGACCTGCGTTTCCTTCCAACCGCTCTGCTCGAAGTGGTGATGCAGCGGGGCCATGAGCAAGATGCGCCGTCCCTGCCCGTATTTTTTCTTGGTGTACTTGAACCAGCTCACCTGCAACATGACCGAGAGCGTTTCGGCGACGAACAGGCCCCCCATGATGAAAAGCACGATTTCCTGGCGCACGATCACCGCCACGGTGCCGAGGGCGGCGCCCAGCGCCAGCGCCCCGACGTCGCCCATGAACACTTCTGCCGGGTAGGCGTTGAACCACAGGAAACCCAACCCGGCCCCGGCGATGGCCCCGAGCACGATGCACAGTTCGCCCGCGCCGGGCACGTAGGGAATCAGCAGATATTTGGAGAATTCGGCATTGCCGCTCGCATAGGCAAAAATGCAGAACGCGCCGGACACCATCACCGTCGGCATGATGGCGAGACCGTCGAGGCCATCGGTGAGATTGACCGCGTTGGACGTGCCGACGATGACGAAATAGGTAAGCGCGACAAAACCGACCGCCCCCATGGGATAGGCGATGCTCTTGAAAAACGGCACGATGAATTCCGTCTGCGCCGGGTTGTCGGTGGAGAAAGCGAGAAAGAGCGCCGCGCCGGTTCCGAGCACCGATTGCCAGAAGAATTTCCAGCGCGCCGCCAGGCCGTCCGGGTGTCGATACACTACCTTTTTCCAGTCGTCGTACCAGCCGATGATGCCGAAACCGAGCGTGACCACGAGCACCGTCCACACGTAGCGGTTGGAAAGATCGCCCCACAGCAACGTGGTGATCGCCACCGCGATCAGGATCAGGATGCCCCCCATCGTGGGCGTGCCCGACTTGATCAGGTGGGTCTGCGGCCCGTCGGTGCGCACCGCCTGCCCGATTTTTTTCGCCGCCAGCCAGCGGATGACTTTGGGCCCGAGCGCGAGCGAAAAGAAAAGCGCCGTCATTGCCGCCAACACCGTGCGCAGCGTGATGTAGTTGAGCACACTGAAACCACGGACGTGCTGGGCAATCCATTGCGCGAGTTCTAGCAGCATCAGTCACTCCCCTCCGGGCGGTCGGCGGCGTCGGCGAGGGCGTCCGCTACCCGTTCCATGCGCATGAAGCGCGAACCTTTCACCAGCACTGTGGCGTCAGCGTCCAGCCGGGGTGTCAGCGCCGTCACCAGCGCGTCGACCGAACCGAAATGCCGTCCGCCCTCGCCGAAATTACGCACGGCCACAGCGCTCATGGCGCCAAGCGTATACAAAGCACCAACGCCTTTGCTTTTCGCATAGCCGCCCACTTCATCGTGCGCCTGCGCGCTGGTTTCTCCCACCTCACCCATGTCGCCCAGGACGAGATAGGTCTGTCCCGGCATCAGGGCGAGTACGTCGATGGCGGCGCGCACCGAATCCGGATTAGCGTTGTAGCTGTCGTCGAGCACCAATGCTCCGTGCGGCCCCTTGCGCCGTTGCAGGCGGCCATGGACGCCGCCGTAGCCCGTGAGACCCGCCGCCACGGCGGCGAGCGGTACGCCCGCGCCCAGGCAGGCGGCAGCAGCGGCCAGGGCGTTGAGCACATTGTGTTCTCCCGGCGCCTGCAATTCGCAATCGGCCTCGCCCCAAGGCGTCTCGATCCGGAGCGCCGCCTTCAGGCAGTGCAGCGTGTAGCGCCCGCGCACATCCGCCGGTCGCCGCAGGCCGAAACTCAGCACCCGCCGCTGCACGTTGCTCGCGCGCCATTCGTCGGCGTGCGGATCGTCGGCGTTGATGATCGCAACGCCCGCATCGCCCAAGCCGTCGTAGATGTGGCCTTTTTCCCTGGCGACCCCGGCAAGCGTGCCGAGACCTTCGAGATGGGCGCGCTGGGCGTTGTTGACCAACGCCACCGTGGGCCGCGCCAAACCGGTCAGGTAGGCGATTTCGCCGGGATGGTTCATGCCCATCTCAATGACCGCCGCCTTGTGGCTGGCGCGCAGGCCGAGCAGGGTCAGCGGCAGACCGATGTCGTTATTGAAGTTGCCGCCGGTGGCGAGGATGGCATCGTCGCGTCCGGCCCAGACGCGCAGGATCGCTGCGCTCATTTCTTTGACCGTGGTCTTGCCATTGCTGCCGGTCACGCCGATGAGCGGAATGTCGAATCGGGCGCGCCAGCCCGCCGCCAGCGCGCCGAGCGCGAGACGGGTATCGTCGACGATGAGCCAGACTGCCTCGTTGCGCGGCTGCGTCGCCGCCCAGTGCGCGTCGACCATCGCCGCCGCCGCACCCGCGGCAAGCGCGCTTGCCACGAAAGCGTGGCCGTCAAAACGTTCGCCGCGCAAGGCGACGAACAACTGCCCGGGCACAATGGCGCGGCTATCGACGCCCACGGCGGTGAAGCGCGCCTCGCCCAGTGCCCGCGCACCGCGCGCGGCGAGCAAGGCGGCAGCTTCGTTCAGGGTCATCATGCCGTCATCCCCTTCCGCCGTGCTGCAAGCGCCAGCCCGGCCTGTTCGATATCCGAAAACGGATGTCTTTCACCATGGATTTCCTGATAGGGTTCATGCCCTTTTCCTGCGATGACGACAACATCTTTCGCCGCCGCCTCATTCACTGCCAGGCGGATCGCCGCCGCGCGGTCGAGCACGACTTCGAGTTCTGCCTCCACACCCGCGAGAATATCGTCGACGATGCGTTGCGGGTTTTCGCTACGCGGATTATCGCTGGTAACGAGGGCGCGGTCGGCGAGTCTGGCGGCGAGTCCGCCCATCTGCGGACGCTTGCCGGCGTCACGGTCGCCACCGCAACCGAAGACACAGATCAGCCGTCCGCCGCGCAAATCCGCCACGCCACGCGAGGCTTCAAGCACCTTGGCGAGTGCGTCGGGCGTGTGGGCGTAATCGACGACGATGAGCGGCTCGCCCTCGCCGCCCACGAGCTGCATCCGGCCCGGCGGCGGCGTCAGCGTCCGCGCCACCCGCAAGGCGTCGTCCAGCGCCACGCCGTGCGCGAGCAAAGCGCCGATCACCGCAAGCAGGTTGGAGACGTTGAATGCACCGGCAAGGCGGACATCCAGCGTTTCCCGCCGTCCTTCCCAGGTCAGGTCGAAACGCAGCCCCACAGGACTGGCGCGCAAATCGCCGCCGACGAGCGTCCGCACACCCGGCAAGGCAGAGGCGCGCGCCGCCAACAGGGTGTAGCCGATCACGTTCATGCCGCGCCCCGCCAGCCGCGCGGCCAGATCAAAACCGAAATCGTCGTCCAGGTTCATCACCACAGCGTCGAGACCGGGTAAATCGAACAGCCGCGCCTTGGCCGCGCCATAGGCTTCCATCGAACCGTGGTAGTCGAGATGGTCGCGCGTGAGGTTGGTGAAGATCGCCACCACGAAGCGCGCGCCATTCACCCGTTCCTGGTCGAGGCCAATCGACGACACTTCCATGGTCGCCGCGCGCGCGCCGCCCTGGACGAAACCGGCGAGCAGGCGGTGCAGTTCGAGCGCATCCGGTGTGGTGTTGAGTCCGGCGACGAGCGCTTCCGGAAAGCCGCTGCCCAAAGTGCCGATCACCCCGCAACGTTCGCCGAGGGCTTCGAGCGCGCGCGCCAGCCATTGGCTGACCGTGGTTTTGCCGTTGGTGCCGGTCACGCCGGCCAGCCACAGCTTCTCAGAGGGATGACCGTAAATTTCGTGCGCCAGATGTCCAGCCAGCGTGCGCAAACCCTCGACCGCGAACACAGGCCGGTTCGCTTCGGGCAGGCGGAAGCCGTCACCGCTCTCGTGCAGTACCGCCGCCGCGCCACGGGCAAGGGCGCTGCCGATGTAGCGCCGCCCGTCGCTCACCGCGCCCGGCCAGGCGACGAACACTTCCCCCGCGCCGACACGGCGCGAATCGGCGGCAATGCCGCACGGCGTCACGCCCGCATCGGCAAGCAGAGCGAGCACATCGACGGCCCGCATCACAGCCCCCCCTCGACCGGGTCGCGTCGCCCATTTTCCGTTGGCACCAGCGCGGTCAGTTGCAGCGGCGCCAGCGGCGCATCGGGCGCGACGCCCAAGGCGCGCAGCGAACCTTCGACCACCTGCGCAAACACCGGCGCGGCCACCGCGCCGCCAAAATGCTGCTCGGCGGAAGGTTCGTCGATTGTCACCGCCACGACCAGACGGGGGTTCGACACCGGCGCGAGGCCGACGAAGGACGATACATACCGATTCACGTACCGTCCGCCTTCGACCTTGTTGGCGGTGCCCGTCTTGCCGGCCACCCGGTAGCCCGTGACCCGCGCCCGGGTGGCGGTGCCGCCCGGATTGACGACCGTTTCCATCATTGCGCGCACTTCGCGCGCGACCCGGGGCGAAAACACCCGCACGCCCTGCGGCGGCGCGTCGACACGAGTGAGCGACAGTGGCAGCAGTTCGCCATCGCGGGCAAAAGCAAGATAGGCGCGCGCGATCTGAATCAGTGTGACCGAAATACCGTGACCGTAGGACATCGTTGCCTGCTCGATCGGTCGCCAGTCCCGCGCCGGGCGCAGGTTGCCGCTGGCCTCACCCGGAAAACCAAGCTGGAGCGGCGACCCGAAACCGAGCCGGGTATAAAGACCCCACATCTGTTCGGGCGTGAATTCCAGCGCCATTCTGGCCGCACCAATGTTGGACGACTTCTGGATGACCTCGGCCACGGTGAGCGTACGGTAGGGGTGGGTGTCGTGGATCGTGCGGTTGCCGATGACGAGATGGCCGGAGTGAGTGTCGATCGGCGTCGCCGCCTGAAACTTGCCACTTTCGAGCGCCATGGCGGCAACAAAGGGCTTCATGACCGAACCCGGCTCGAACGCATCGGTGAACACGCGGTTGCGCAGTTGCGCGCCAGTGAGATGGGCGCGGTTGTTGGGATTGAACGTCGGTGCGTTGACCAACGCCAGCACCTCCCCGGTCTGCACATCGAGCACCACGACCGAACCGGCCTTGGCATTGTGCTGTTGCACCGCTTCGCGCAGAGCCGTGTAGGCGAGGTACTGGATGCGGGCATCCATCGCCAGCGTTACATCGTCGCCGTCGCGCGGTGGGCGGATGGATTCGACGTCCTCCACCACCTGCCCGCGCCTGTCCTTGATCACCCGGCGCGATCCCGCCTGTCCGGTAAGCATGCGTTCGTAAGTGAGTTCGATGCCTTCCTGTCCGCGATCCTCAACGCCGGTAAAGCCGAGCATGTGCGCCATGACTTCGCCGCTCGGATAGAAGCGACGGAATTCGTTCTGCTGATGAATGCCGGGCAGCCCGAGCGCCGCGACCTTGCCGGCCAATTCGGGCGAAACCTGCCGTTTGAGGAAGGCGAAATCGCGCCCGGCGGCGAAACGGGCGTTGAGATCGGTAACGTCCATTTCGAGCAGTTGCGCCAATTGCCGCGACTGCCCCGGCGTGATCTGGCTGGCGTCGGACGGAATCGCCCAGATCGAATACACCGGCGTACTGACCGCCAGAAGGTTGCCGTTGCGGTCACTGATACGCCCGCGCGTCGCCGGCACTTCGAGCACGCGCGCATAGCGCGACTCACCCTTGGCTTGGAGGAATTCGTTATGGACGCCTTGCAGGTACAGGGAACGTCCCGCCAGCGTACCCATGCCCGCGAGCAGCACCAGCAGCACCAGACGGGCGCGCCACTGCGGCAATCCGAGTTGCAGCAGTGGGGTGTGGTTGAAGGTGACGGCCTTCGGCGAGCGGGTCATGGTCTATCCTCCAACACGAGGATCTGTCCGGGTTGAGGCGAGGTCATATTCAGCCGTTCGCGCGCGAATTTCTCCACCCGGCGATGGTCGGTCAGGGAGCTTTGTTCGAGTTGCAGTCTGCCCCACTCCACGTCCAGATTCTGGGCGCGATTCTGTTCGTGCTCGAACGCATTGCGCAGCTTGCGGGCTTCGTGCTGCGCGGAAATCACCCCCACGGCGCTCGCACCGACAAGCACAATGAGCAGGGCGACAAGAAAAGCGTCGAACCGGATCATGCCGCCAACCTCCCTTGCCGTTCGGCGACCCGCATCACCGCGCTACGCGCACGCGGATTGGCCGCCACCTCGTCCGGATCGGGACGCAGCGCCCGCCCGACCAGGGCAAGCCGGGGCGGCGGCAATTCCGCCGCGCGCACGGGCAGGCGCGCCGGCAATTGCGGCGGACGCGCCTCGTCGCGCATGAAACGCTTCACCACGCGGTCTTCGAGCGAATGAAAGCTGATCACCACCAACCGTCCCCCGGCATGCAGCCGTTCCACGCACACTGGCAACACCCGGGTCAGCTCCTCTATTTCCTGATTAATGAAAATCCGTAGAGCCTGGAAGCTGCGCGTCGCCGGGTGCTGCCCCGGCTCGCGCGTACGGACCGCCTGTTCCACGATCTCGGCAAGTTGTCCTGTGGTCGCAACAACTCCCCTTGTCCGAGCAGCTGCAATCGCCTTTGCAATCGCATGAGCAAACCGTTCTTCTCCATACTCCCTGAGTACCCCCGTGATTTGGGCGACGGAAGCTTCCGTCAGCCACTGCGCCGCTGTTTGCCCGCGGCTGTTGTCCATGCGCATATCAAGCGGCGCATCGAACCGGAAACTCATCCCCCTTGCTGCGTCGTCGAACTGGGGCGAGGACACCCCGAGATCGAGCAGCACGCCATCGACCCCGCCCACCCCGAGGCGGTCGAGCACCTCTGCCAGTTCGCTGAACGGCGCATGCACGAGCGTAAAACGGGGATCGTCAATCGCCCGTCCCGCAGCGATGGCCTGCGGATCGCGGTCGAGCGCGATGAGCCGCCCCGCCGCGCCCAGCCGCGCGAGCACGGCGCGACTGTGCCCGCCACGGCCAAACGTGCCATCGACGTAAATACCGTCATCCCGGATCGCCAGGGCATCGACGGCTTCATGGAGCAGGACGGCAACGTGCATGACCGTTTCACTCCTCACAGGGCCAGGCTCTCGAAGCCGGGCGGCAACCCGGTTTCGCCCAGCGCCATCATGTCCTGCTGCTGCCGCTGCCACTTCGCATCAGCCCACAACTCGAAATGCGACCCCTGCCCGACCAGCCAGACCTTTTTTTCAAGCCCGGCGTACTGGCGCAACGAGGGCGCAATCAGCACCCGACCCGCACCGTCGAGCGTCTCATCCTCGGCATAACCGACGAGCAGCCGCTTCAGCAACGCGGCGCGGGGATCGAGACCAGGCGCGCGCAAAACCTGATCGCGGATCGGCGTCCAGGCTGGCACGGGGTAAACGAGCAGACAGCCGTGCGGATGGGCAGTGATGACCACTTGCCCATCTTCCGAGGTCAACGCCTCACGATGCTTGGCCGGAACTGCCAGACGGCCCTTGGCATCGAGACTGAGTGCCGAGGCTCCCTGGAACATTGCTCTCCCCGTCAGCGGCGCATCTTGCACCACCAAACCCCACCATAAACCCCATTGAGGTTCCGATTGTCGAACATTTTGCAAAAAAAGGAAATTCTTTTTTAGAACAACCAGCTAGCAAATTTCTCATATTTTTGAAAAATACACACTAAATCAAACTAGATACATAAGTATCTTCATAATTAGCATTAGATTTGAACAATGCCACGACGTTGGTGGGAAAAAGTGGGACAAATTCACGAGAATATTCAAAAATGAAAACGACTCCGGCGCGAAGGTAGCGCTGGAGTCGTGACAAGTCGCGCCGCTGGCGCGGGAACGCACTGAAAGACAAAAGAAAGCAGGGGAGGACTGCCGGACGTATCCACAGCAACCGGATAAACCAATACCCCCCGTCAGGGCAGACTCGCATGTCTGCCCTGGTGCGTCTGAACACGAGGGGGGGCAGGGCCTTGGCGGAAAAAGGGAAGTTCGCCGATAAGCCGGGTTCTGTCGAATGTCCCCCTGTAGGGAACATCGGGCAGTCATTCATCTTGGCGCCGCGTTGCCGCGGCGCTCCAGCAGCCTACCCGGGGGCGGCGCGAGCCACGCCATTACCCCCCTATTTGGCCTTGCTCCGGATGGGGTTTGCCGTGCCGGAACTGTTGCCAGTTCCGCGGTGGGCTCTTACCCCACCCTTTCACCCTTGCCTGATCCCGCATCACGCGGGCCATCGGCGGTTTGTTTTCTGCTGCACTTTCCGTCGCCTCACGACGCCCGACCGTTAGCCGGCATCCTGCTCTACGGAGCCCGGACTTTCCTCCGCACACCTCGTGCGCGGCGACTGCCTGGCGAACTTCCCGAACCGGATTATAGCTTCCCGAAGGGAAGCGCCCTCACTCCTTTTCGGGCGTCACAGGCTGCGGCTTGGGGGCCGGCGTAAAAACGAGTGCATCAGCACGCGGCTCGAAACGGCCAACCGGAGGGCCGGGAGGCTGGCTGGCGGCGTTGTCCCAGTCCTGCACCCGGCATTCCCCGGTGCTGGCCAAGTACCAACGCCCGCCTTGGCGCAAGGCCCACAGCAGATCGCCCGCCTCGTAGACCTCAATGGGCGTCATCGCGCCACGATCGGGGTGAATCTTCACCTTACGCTGGCAAGCCGGCAGACGGGAAGCCACAATGGACTGCTCGACTGTATCGCGCCAGAAATATGGCTGCTCACGTATGAGGACGACGGTATGGTTTCTGTCGTCGACCATCATTGAGGCCGTCCTGTTCTCGCAGCCAACAAGCAGCGGCAACGCGGCCAACAACACGAAAGCACGCAGGGGCGTCTGGCGGCGCAGGAAGGTCATGGCGAATTCTCGACGGGCGTTCAAACAGGCTTCCAGGCAACGGTCTCACCGGCACGCAACGGCGTCAGTTTATCGTCGCCATAGGCGTAATGGGCGGGCGCGCGCCATGCTTCGCGCCGAAGCGTGATTTTGTCCGTATTGGGCGGCAGGCCATAGAAGGCGGCGCCGTTCAGGCTGGCAAAGTGTTCAAGGCGATCGAGCGCGCCAGCCGCCTCGAACACTTCGGCATAAAGGCCGAGCGCCAGCGGCGCGCTGTAGCACCCCGCGCAGCCGCAGGCCGCCTCCTTGGCGGAGACCGGGTGCGGTGCCGAATCGGTGCCAAGAAAGTAGCGCGGATTGCCCGAACAAGCCGCCTGCACGAGCGCTTGGCGATGCGCTTCGCGCTTGAGCACGGGCAAGCAATAGTAATGTGGTCGCAAACCACCAGCAAAAAGGGCATTGCGGTTGAACAGCAGGTGTTGCGGCGTAATGGTAGCGGCGACGTTGGCCCCGGCGGCGCGCACAAACTGGGCCGCCTCGGCGGTGGTAACGTGCTCGAACACAATCTTGAGGGCGGAAAAGTGCCGCACCAGCGGCGAAAGCACCTTTTCCATGAAGACCCGTTCGCGGTCGAAAATATCGACGTCCAGCGCAGTGACTTCGCCGTGCACGCACAGCACCAGGCCGAGCTTTTCCATGCGTTCGAGTACCGGATGGATACGCTCGATTGCAGTCACCCCCGCATCGGAATGAGTTGTCGCGCCCGCCGGGTAGAGTTTGGCGGCGATCACCAGCCCGCTGGCCTTGGCGCGGTCGATTTCGTCCGGCGGCGTATCGTCAGTGAGATACAAACTCATCAGCGGCTCGAAGCGAGCCCCCCTCGGCACTGCGGCGAGGATGCGCTCACGGTAGGCGAGCGCCTGCGCCGTCGTCGTCACCGGCGGGCGCAGGTTGGGCATGATCAGCGCACGCCCGAAATATTTCGCGGAATGGGGCACCACCACGGCGAGCGCGCCGCCATCGCGCACGTGCAGATGCCAATCGTCAGGACGGGTCAAGGTCACGGAATCGGCGTTTTCTGCGGAAGGCGTCGCCGATTCCGAAGTCGGCATGGACGCTGTTTTGCGTGTCATCATTTCTGTATGTCATACCTGCGGGTCGGGGCAAAATTATCTCACTGGCAATGTTCCAGCGCATGTGAATAAAGTCCGTTGCGGGGCGCACCCGTGATCTCGGCAGCCAGCCGCACAGCCGTTTTGAGTGGCAATTCAGCCAGCAGCAGTTCAAGCACGCGCACCGCGCCGGCGTTCAATTCCTCGCGCGCGGTCGCGCCATGGACGACCAGCACGAATTCGCCGCGTCCCCGGTCAGCATCGGCGGCGAACCATGCCCCGGCCTCGGCAAGCGGCATCGAGGCGATTTCCTCATACAACTTGGTGAGTTCGCGCGCGATGAGCACTTCGCGCTCGCCGCCCAGGACATCCGCCATGTCGGCCACGCACGCCGTCACCCGGTGCGGCGCTTCGTAAAACACCAGCGCCTCGCGTTCATCCGCCAGCTTCATGAGCGCGCCGCGCCGCGCCGCCGCCTTGGCGGGCAGGAAACCGACGAAACGAAAGCCGCCTTCGACGATGCCGGCCACCGACAGCGCCGCGACCGCTGCACAGGCTCCCGGCACCGGCGTCACCGGATGCCCCGCGCTTCGCACCCGCGCCACCAGCCGCGCCCCGGGATCGGAGATCGCGGGCGTGCCCGCATCGGTAATCAGCGCCACCTGCCGCCCCGCCACCAGCCAGTCGACAATCCGCCCAGCCGCTTCCTGTTCGTTGTGCTGGTGCACGGCGACGAGGCGAGTATTGATGCCAAAAGCATCCAGCAGACGTTGGCTATGTCGGGTATCCTCAGCAGCAATGACATCCACCGCCGCCAGAATGGCGCACGCACGTGGCGACAGGTCTTGCAGGTTCCCAAGCGGCGTCGCCACCACGTACAATGATGGCATACGGGAAAGCAGTGAGGCGGATTCGTTCATGGGCTGGATCGCAAAAAGAAAACGGGATGACACACCAAGTGGGATTGTGAAAGCCCCCCCGCCCTCGGCGCAAGCGCGCGGTCATCTTGCCGAGGAACGCGCCGCCGCCTGGCTCGCCGGACGGGGTTTGCAACTCATCGCCCGCAACGTGCGCTGTCGCGGCGGCGAGATCGACCTGATCTGCCTGGAACGGAGCATGCTGGTATTCGTGGAAGTGCGCCTGCGCACCAACACCCGCTACGGCAGCGCGGCGGAAAGCATCACCGCCGTCAAACGGCGACGCATCATATTTGCGGCGCGCTGGTGGCTGGCTGGCCCGGGGCATGCGCATCAGCGCCGAAACTGCCGGTTCGACGCTGTTTTGTTCGATGATGAGGAAGCCACGACGCCGCAATGGATTCAGGGCGCTTTCGAGGGGAGCGATAAATAACGAAAGCATTACTCCGAAAGAATATCCGTACAGATGTCCAAAACGCGACAGCCCGGGCAGAAAGTGCTGTCGCTTTCCGGACACTCCTTGGCTGTGGCGCTATTCGGATTTCTGGCTCTATGGTTGGCCATCGTTTTCCCTGTGGCTCATCACCCTGTCGTTGGCGCTTTCCTTTGAGTTCGTCTGCCCGCGCCTTGAAGGGCGGGAGTTTCAAACCGGGTCAGTTCTACTGATAAAAAACGGCCCGTGCCGGAAAGCACGGGCCGTAGTTGAGCGCCAATGGCGCGGTACGGTTTATTTGTCGTCGACCAAGGTGCCGTTATTGAGCATGTGGTCAATCGCCGCCTGCCCGGTATTCCCACCGGTCAGATCAACTCCCTCAATGACGATGTTCAGATCCGGCGCATTCACATCGACAGGCGAAACCGTGATCGTCGTGCTGCCGCCATCGGATGTCACGCTCAAGTGGCCGGTATCGAAATGGAGATCGTCGGTGCCGTCCGCGAGCAGGTCGCGCAAGTCGAGCCTGTCCCCTTCACTGGCATTGAAGTCGGTAACGGTATTGGTCACCGGCCCAGTGCCTCTGACATCGGAAAGCTGCCATTGGAAGACGTCGGCCCCCACAGAGCCCACGAGGTCGGTGTGGTCGACACCGCCCAGAATCACGTGATCCGGCACCGGCGCGTTGAACGACACCGTCGCCCAGTCGCTCTTGCTGCCGTCGGCATCCACCAGTTGATACTGGAAGGAATCCGGGCCTGCGTAGTCCCACGGCGCCAGGTATTGGAAGCTGCCGTCCGGGTTGATCCACACCAGACCGCCGTGTTCGGTCTCCAGTGTCGCGTGCTGGTGGTTCGACGAGGTGTAGGGCCCCGTCACGTCCACCTCGTCACCCGTGGCGCCCGACCTGATCGCGCTGACCACCACCGGCGCATCCGCCGATTGTTGGTCGTTGTCGATCACGTTGCCCGCTGTGCGGACGTCGTCTCGGACGGTGCCGTAGTCGTCATCGACCGCCACCGGAACGGTGTCGGTGATGTCGATGGTCGCCGT
>JAITQD010000122.1 GCA_031289095.1 Azoarcus sp. | reverse complement strand
CTCGGCGAAATCGTCAAACTCGACGCCACGCTGGATCGGCGCAGCTTGCGTTCCCAACGCGACCGTCTCGGCGCGCTGGGGTATTCCTTCGATCCTTTGTCCCAGGACTGGCATCTCGCCAGCGCCTGATTTTGTTCTCTGCTTCGCCTGTTCCAGAAGCCCCGTTCGCGGGGCTTTTTTTCTGATCCATTCAAGGAGATTTTCATGTCACAACTCGCTACCCGTTTCATGCCTCATTCTCCGGCGCTGCGTTCGGACCGTCCCTTGTCGGACGATCAAATCCGCGCCGTCGTTCCCTCCATCTTCGCCGAAGACCGGCATTTCAGCCGTTCGTCCCGCTACAGCTACATTCCTACCGCGGCCGTGTTGTCCGAACTGCGCAAGGAGGACTTCCAGCCCTTCATGGTCTGTCAGACCCGCGTGCGCAACGACGACCGCCGCGAGTTCACCAAGCACATGCTGCGCCTGCGCCATGCCAGCCAGATCAACGGCAGCGAAGCGAACGAAATCATCCTGATCAATTCGCACGACGGCAGCAGCGCTTA
Source organism: Azoarcus sp. (assembly GCA_031289095.1). Classification (GTDB taxonomy): domain Bacteria; phylum Pseudomonadota; class Gammaproteobacteria; order Burkholderiales; family Rhodocyclaceae; genus WRNU01. The sequence continues at coordinate 3,309 of JAITQD010000122.1, read as the reverse complement.
TCAAATGTTGGCAGGGCTGTTCTGCTTCGTCTGCCAGAACGGTCTCGTTTGTGGCGACACTTTTTCCGACGTGCGCGTGCCGCACAAGGGGAAAGTCTCCGAACAGGTGATCGAAGGCGCTTACCAAGTCTTGCAGGGGTTCGAGCAGGTCGGGAACTCACGCGAGGCGATGCGCGCCATCGAACTCGACGAGGGCGAGCAGGAAGTTTTTGCCCGTTCCGCGCTGGCCCTGAAATACGACGATCCCGAGAAACCCGTGCCGATCAGCGAAGGGCAGATTCTCGAACCGCGCCGCTGGGACGACCAGGGTTTCGACCTGTGGTCGGTCTTCAACCGGGTGCAGGAGAACCTCATCAAGGGCGGCCTTTCCAGCCGTTCGGCCCGAGGCCGCACGCAACGTACCCGGCCCATCCGGGGCATCGATCAGAACCTCCGGCTCAACCGGGCGTTGTGGCTCCTGGCGGAAGGGATGCGGAAGCTGAAGGCGTAAAGCCTCTTTCTCTCTTTTTTCTTTTCTTTTTCTCTTCTTTCCCCGCCGCTTTGCGGCGTTCTTCCCCCCGCCGGGGTTCTTTCCCCGCGCGGGGAAGACGCCGGCATTTTTTTGAAGGAGTTTTCATCATGGGTTGGACTTTCATGCCCGTTTCCCGCGAGGAACTGATTCAACGACTGATCGCGCCCAAGGACGGCGAGGAGCTTCATGCCGAAACCATCGACCATGACGTTCAGGACAGAATGTTGTGGTCGGTCGAGCGGCTCACCGCCCGGCAGAAGACCTCATTTCTTGCAGCGGGTCAAAGTGGCAATTTCATCGTCTGCTACCTGCTGGATACCCATCGCGACAACTGGGGGTACAAGGCATTGGAGGAATCCATGCACCCCTTTGAGTATTCCTGCCCGCTGCCTTTCCTCGATCTGGCGCCCGAACAGTGCCCCGCCTGGCGGCGAGGCGTGCGCAAGTTTCACGAGCTGTATTCCGCCTGAGCCGGTTTTACGGTAGCTCATTTTTTTTCTTCCGCAAGCGGACGGCGCCCTGCGGGGCGAGGCCATCCCGCTTTTTTCGCAAAGGACTTCATCATGTCTGGTTCTCACGTTTCTCTCATTCCTCCCGTTTCTTCCATTTCTCCCAAGCCGCTGTATCGTATCGACGAATGTCCCGATCTGATGGCCGACGCTTGCGTCGGCGACGAGCACGGCACGCTGGTCTTCCTGTCCCTCTGGGCGCGCGATACCGCCGTCCAGGAGTTTCTGGCTCGTCTGACCCTCGGGCGCGACGAACAGGGACTGGAACAGTTCCATCTCGTCACTGGGGCCGATGCTTCGTTCCAGGTCTTCGTCGGCAACGTCGAACGCCTGGAGAAGCGTAGTACCCGCGTCTATCGGCGCACGCTGTTCGGCTCGCTCGCCAACCTATGGCTGTTCGACCGGCGCTGCATCACCCCCGACCGGGCCAACGCCAGCGCGCTGGCGCTGCTGCCAAAGGATTCCGCTTACCGGCTCGACCGGCTGTGGCGTCTGGTGCGGGACACCTGTCCGTTGCCCTTGCTCGATCACTGGCGCGAGTCCGTGCTGGAAATCTTGCAGGAACGTTCGATGCTGACCCGCCTTCCCCTGGCCCTCGGGCCGCTGGAAGGCTATCGGCTGACTCTCGACATCCCGGCGCTGACCACCGCGCTGGGCGATCTGATCCGTAACGGAACCCTCGGCGCCGCCGAGCATGAACCGGCCTCGGACGCGCTGCTCCGGCGTGCGGCTTAGGCCTCCTGGTTCGGGCATGCGCGCCGCGTGTGCCCGTCTTCCTTCTTTCTTCCCTCTCATCTCACTCTCAGGAGAACTTCATGGCTCTCATGTTTCCGCGCCTGGCGCGCAATTTCATCAAGAACGGCTATTTCCCCACCGACGAGCCGACGCTCGAACGGGTTCTTTGCGCACTGGCTCCCGGCGACGGGCCGATGTGCATCCTCGATCCCTGCGCCGGCGAAGGCGTGGCGATCGCCGAAGCCGCCCACGCCCTCGGGCGCGGCGAGGTCAAGGCTTTCGCCGTCGAGTACGACGCCGAACGCGCGCGTCACGCCCGACCCCTCGTCGATCGCTGCATTCACGGCGACCTGATGGATACGCTGATCAGCCGGCAGAGTTTTGGTCTGCTCTGGCTCAACCCGCCCTACGGCGACCTGTCCAAGGACGCCAACGGCAACATCGGCTATCAAGGCCAGGGCCGCGCCCGGCTGGAGAAGCTGTTCTACCAGAAGACCTTACCGCTGCTGCAATACGGCGGCGTATTGGTCTTCATCATCCCGTCCTACGTGCTCGACGCCGAACTGACCGGCTGGCTGACGCGCCACTTCACCGAACTGCGCATCTACCGCGCGGTGGAGACGCAGTTCAAGCAGGTCGTGATCTTGGGCCGCCGGGTTCGCCAGCGCGACCAGGCGTCGAATTCGGTCAAGGAAGTCCGCGCCCGTCTGCTGCAAATCGGGCAGGGGGACATGGAAGCCGAGGAACTGCCGCTCGAATGGCCGTTCCCGCCGTACACCGTCCCCGCCAGCCCGGTCGAGCCGGAGCACTTTTATCGCGTGACCATGGAGGCCGAACAGTTCGCCGATGAAGTCGGCCGGCTGCAAGGCTTGTGGCCGTCGCTCGATACGCATCTGGGGGCCGCGCAGCAGTCATTGCGTCCCCCGGCGCGGGCTTTGTCGCACTGGCATCTCGCCCTGGCTCTGGCCGCGGGCGCGATCTCGGGCGTGGTGAAGTCCAAGACCGGGCGCGTGCTGGCCGTCAAAGGCGATACTCACAAGGAGAAGACGCTCCAGACCGAGTACGCCGAACGCGAGGACGGTTCCGTGTCCGAAACGCGCATTCTCACCGACAAGTTTGTCCCGGTGATCCGCGCCTGGGACATGACGCCCGGCTCGCCGACGCATGGCGAGGTGTTGACCATCCGCTGATCGTTGTTCGCTGACGGTTCGCCGTCGCTACATTTTTTTTAATCTTCCTCAACCAACGGCCTTGCGCCGTTTCTTTCATCCCCTTGGGGCCGGTCATCGCCCTTGGGGGGCGGTGCGGTCCCTTTTTTTGGAGACTCACCATGTCATACCTTCCTGAAACCGTTGATCCATCCGATCCTGAAATTCTTGATGCCGTCGTAGCGGACGAATTGTCCGAAACGGCTTCTTCTCCACTCACACTGAGCTTGCAGGACTTCGTCACTGAATTCGGCGACGAACTGCTCGATTCTCTCAATCGCGCCAACCCGCCGGTCTATACCGGACAGGCCAAGGCGTCTCGTCAACTCATCCTGGCTGGTCTGAA
>JAITQD010000104.1 GCA_031289095.1 Azoarcus sp. | reverse complement strand
CCCGGAGCGGGCGTCGTGCCGATCGGCGCGAAGCGCCGCAAGAATTCCCTGATTCCTGATCCCTGACGCCCGATTTCTGTTCTTGCAATGGACGGCAAACGATTTCACAGGCTGGAAGTTTCGCGTCCCTGGGTCACGACAGATTCCAGGAAGCTGTTCGTGATCTTTCGGCACGCTCCCGCCGCGCGCTTCCGGCAGGAATTTCTCTCGCAAAACACAACAGATGTGTTATTATTTTCCGCATGAACTCCAAACAGATGAAGCGCTGGCTTGAGCAACAGGGCGCCATCTTTCTCCCCGGAAAGGGATCGCATCTCAAGGTGTCGCTGAATGGCAAGCGTTCGTCGTTGCCCATGCACGGCACGGTCGAGCTTGGCAAAGGATTGGAAAGCGCCATCAAACGTCAGTTGGGCCTGAAATGAGGAGGAAACGCCATGTTTGATTACCCCGTCACCCTGACGCCGGACGACAACGGCACCATCCTGGCTACCTTCGCCGACGTGCCGGAAGCCATCACCTTTGGCGCGGACGAGGACGAGGCATTGCTGAACGCCGTCGATGCCCTGGAAACCGGCCTGTCGTTCTATATCGATGAACGGCGCTCGCTCCCAATGCCCAGCCGTCCCGCCCAGGGTCAGAAAACCGTACGCCCTTCGGCGCTGGAATGCGCAAAATTGGGCGTTTACCAAGCGATGATCGAGGAAGGCGTCAAAAAATCCGAGCTGGCCCGCCGCATGGGTTGGCACATGCCGCAGATCGACCGTCTCTTTGACCTCAATCACGCCAGCCGGCTCGACCAGATCGAAGCGGCGGCGCGGGCCCTGGGCAAATCCGTGACCGTGCGCGTAATGTAGTGACAGAGGGCAGTGCTCGCTCTACGACCGTGTTCATTAGCCAGTTGTCGCATCGGATACTGCAAACGATTTTATACGCATTCTCCGATCCATTGTCCAACCGCCGAATTTTGGCTAGAATCGAAACCGATCCCTTGACGCGGATAGCCTGGAAAGGCCAAAGAAAAGTGTCTGCGCGGCCATATCCCGCCTATGCGTTCGCGGGGCGAGGAAGTTTCCGGGCCGAAACGCCGCCCGGACTTATCTCACGCCGATGGATGAACGATGAACCGTTTTCGGAAACCGATCCCGCGATACGAAAAACCCGGCCCGTCCTGCCCCGGATTGCTCCGTCTTGCCGCCGCCATGATTACCGCGATGGGATTGTTGTTATTCAAGGATAAGCTCAAAGGAAAAAAATGCTCAGCCTGAAGGACATCGCAAAGCAAGCCGGAGTTTCGACATCCACCGTATCCAGGGTACTGAACGGGAAAAAGTACATAAACGCGGAAAAACGCGCCCAGATACTCAAATTGATACAGGAAACCGGCTATGTCCCGAATAAGGCCGCCCGGGACATGGTCATGAAACGGAGTTTTACCGTAGGCATCATCATTCCCATCACCTTCAACATGTTCCAGCGCCAGCTTTTTTCGGTCATCGAGCGTTCCTTGAGTTCATTCGGTTACCACACCGAGGTTTTTTTCATCGCCCTTGACGGTTCCGGCGTAAAAGAGTGCCTGGATCGGCTGAAAGCGGAAAACCTGGACGGGGTCATCATGCTCCATGAGATAAAATCCCCGCTGTTTTACGAGTACACCGCCCAAAGCGGCCTCCCCGTGGTCTCTACCCTCTGTAACATTGACAATATCCCCACCGTCAAAACCGACGACAAACAGGCCGCCGCCGAGGCCGTCAATCATCTGATCGGCCTGGGCCACCGCAAAATCGGCCTGATATGCGGCGGAGGCTTTTCTTTCGGCAATAGCCGCATGGAAGCCTACTACGACACCCTGGCCGCCGCCGGCATAGAACGGAACGAGAACCGGGTAGTCTGTGTACAGCAGTACAGCTCTGAATTCGGCATGTACGGGATGAGGGAACTGCTGCTCCGGGGCCGGGACTTTTCCGCCCTCTTTGCCGCCAGCGACGAACTGGCGATAGGCGCCATCCGGGTGCTGAAGGATGAAGGCATCCGCGTCCCGGAAGACATATCCGTCATAGGTTTTGACGATATTGAAATATCAAATTACTTTATTCCCCGGATCACCACCATTCACCAGCCCATAAAGGAAATAGGCGATCACGCCGCCCTCAGCCTTCACCGGCGCATCAGCGGCGGGATCAACATCGATCCCGAAATCATCATCCCCCATAAAATGATCATCCGCGAATCAACCCGTTCCATGGCCCGTTAAACCTCCTGGATGTTTGTTGAAAATTTCGACGGCTTAAATATTTCGGTATCATCTGAAGTCGTCATTTGAAGCCGCCCGAAACCCGCGCAGTGCCGATCGGCCCAGCGAGCTGCCCCGCCTGTTCACAACGGTTGGTCGGTCGACGCGACGTCGTGGGGCTGGCCCCAGCGGGGGCGGCATGGCCTGAAGTTAGGCATGCGCTAAGAAAACTTGTCGCGCCACGACACGGCCTCGTTCAGCGACTTGCCGCGTGATCCGTTAATCTGAAAGGAGCTTTCATGAAAAATATCCTGTTGATCAATGCAGGAAAGAATTTTGCCCACTCGAAAGGGCGGCTGAATGCGACATTGCATGAAGTCGCGGCGACGACCCTGAGCGATCTCAAGTGGAACGTCCAGCAAACGGTGCTTGACGACGGTTACGACGTTGAGCAGGAAGTCAACAAGCTGCGCTGGGCCGACGCCGTGATCTATCAAATGCCCGCCTGGTGGATGGGGCCGCCCTGGATACTGAAACAATATTTTGACTACGTGTTCACCGCCGGGCAAGGAACGCTATATGAAAACGACGGAAGAACACGCGCCGACCCATCGAAAAAATACGGCACGGGCGGCTTGGCGCAGGGCAAGCGCTACATGCTGTCCTTGACCTGGAATGCCCCGCTGGAAGCCTTTACCGATCCAGACCAGTTCTTTGGCGGGGCTGGCGTCAACGGCGTTTATCTGCCCGTACACAAGGCCAATCAGTTTCTCGGCATGCAGCCACTGGAGACCTTCATTTGCAACGACGTCATCAAAGCGCCCCGGGTGGAGGAGCATATCGCCCGCTATCGAGATCATTTGCAGCGGGTATTCGGCTGATTTCCGCGAGGCGCTCATCGCTTTTGGATTACACTATCCCTCTCGCAGGAAGGTGATGGATTCCAGCGGACAGCGACAAGAGACCCTCTTGCCAGCGATCAGGAAAAGTCCACGATTGAGTCCGTTCCCCAATGCGGGAATAGTGTATTACTCTTTTTTAATCAAAGAGTTACGGATTTGATTGGAGTTGGCCATAAACGGTGAGATCGGTTCGCCATCTCAGCGATGCGTCGTCGCTGGCGGCCAACAGGGCCGTCGGAAATCCGCCGCGCAGCCACAGGGTTTGGGCGTCGATACCCGCCTGAGCCGCCTCATCGACATTGACGCCGGTCAGCTCGACCCATGAAACCCGGCCTGCCAGCGATTCCGTCGTCCCCATCACCCGATCGAGCCACGCGGAACCGAGCAGCAAAAACTGTCCATCGGCAAAACCGTTGCGGTTTTTGTCGATGACGCCGCGCAGGATCGGGAACAGTTCGGGTTGGCGCTGGAT
>JAITQD010000040.1 GCA_031289095.1 Azoarcus sp. | reverse complement strand
GAGTGAGGCCAGCAGATAGTTGACTCCACCGCGCTCACTGTTGAGCTGGCTGATATTTTGCGGCTTGGTACCGCCCAGTTTGCGGGTAACGAGACCACGATACTCCCGATAAATGCCTGTATGGGCTTGTTTATCGCGTTTGGCATGGCGCGCTTGGACATTGGCTTCGCCAAAGCGGGCGTCGCTGATTTCGGCGTGCACGGCATGAACCAGGGTGCTGGAGAACAAGGGTTGCAGCAAATGAAAATCGGTATCGTCTACCGGCTCGCCGGAACAGCACCAGTAAATCTGTTTGGCTTTTTCGTGGGAAGACAATGTGGATGATGGACGGAGCAGATGCTTGAATGCGGTCGCCCATTCGCGCGCCGTATTTTCGTTGTCGTGCAGGGCGGCCAGCAAATCCATGTCATCCTGCAAGAACCAGTCCAGTAACCGCTGTCCATCGACTTCCAATTTTAGAAACTTGTATACATCGAGGGCGGCGGCATTTCCAACAATGTCATCGGCATAGTTCTTGCCCAGCGAATGGGTGCCGATTTCGTTATGTTGCGGTAAACTTTCCGGCGCGATATGGAAGCTGCTGCCGCGCGCATCGGGATGCGTCGCTTTCAGGACATGGGTCACAGCCTGAATTTGCCCCACCCGCCGCGCGGCGTCCGCCAACCAGGTGGTGTACTCATACTTGTTCGCAAGCGCGGCATCTTCTTCCGCGCCTTTTTTCTTTGCCTCGTAACGGTCATTTATAAATTGGACAATGGCTGCGTGAAAAGTAGCTATTCGCGCGTCGTTACTTGTTATTTCATCCATGTGCGGGTCTCCAGATCGGCCTCAAACATTGGTCATGTGATAGACTGCCCCGCAGCACTTTGCTACGGGGCAGCGCAACATCATCTTCTGATTGTGCGTTTGTTAAACACATCCGTATCCTCCTTGCGCGGCACGTTACGCGCTTGGGCTGGCGACACCAGCAGGTTGCTAACAAGGGACGGACGCTGTGTGGCAGCGTCCGCCCCATCTTTCGCAGAATCTTAGAGCCTTTCCGTCATCATGTCAACTCCATGTTATGAGTATTCTAGGAATATTTTGTTGGGTGAGGTGCTGTCCAATATCTTTTGAAGGTAAAATTTAGAACTGCTTCGTCTACCGAGTAGGTAGCTCAGAAAATGTTGTGAATGTTCTAAGCTCCACTGCCGCACAGGCAGCCGCCATCGTGTCAGACCTTGGCAAACCCCAAGACCGGGTGGTAACGCCAGCCTCGCTCGCTCTCGATCACATTCACCGTCGTAAACCGCTGGGCGCAAGCGCGCAACGACAGGCCACGAGCCTGGGCCTGTTCCTCCAGCAGCGCGGGCAGGTCGTTTTCTCCCCAGGGCGCGATGTTTGGCCCCAGCAGGCCACGCAGGTCGATGGATGCAAGATACGCATCCTGTAGCTTGGTGTAGGCATTCGCTTGTCCGGGACGGGTGGCTTCGATGCGGTGCAGGATCAGCCTGGATTCGTCATCTTCGTCCGGCAGGAACAGGAGCGCGGTTTCCCTGAGGGCGCTGTCGGCGCGAAAAGGCTGGTGCTGGGGGAGCGCCCAGGTGAGCGCCGCCTGTGGATATTGCCAGGCGCAGGCGGCATTCAGTCCGGTCGTTTCCGGTTTGACGCCACGGCGCACGGGGGTTTCGCTTGGCGCGACGGGCATCATGGTCTCGAACAAACGGGCGTGTTCCAGATCGACCAGGCTTTCCTTTGCCTGCCATTCCGCCTGATTGTGAGGCTGGATGCGCGGACGGGCGGTGAGGGTCTGGTATTCATCCGGGCGCAGCAATTTCTCAAGACGATGGGTCGTGAGGCGGAAAGGATGATCGGCGCGCTTCACTTCGGCTTCAAAACCGGGACGCACAAAAGCCGCCAGCGGATTGCCGTCCTCTCCTCGTCCATTGCCGAAATGCCGCAAATTGGTATCGAAGATGAAGATATTGGGTCTGTTTTCCGGACAGGGGATATTGCGATGGCGCTGCACCCGCCCGGCCAGCTGGATCAGCGAGCGCATGGACGAAGGCTCTACCACCGCCCAGTCGTAATCGTGATCCCGCCCGACTTCCGCCACCGGGGAACCCAGTACGACGAATACATGATGCGATTCGGGATGGCGGTCAATCGCCTGACGGATTTCCGGGAGGGCGTAGACCGCTTCCGGCTCGCGGCGGTTCAGGGCGGCATCCAGGCGGGCTTCGATGGCCGAACGCAGCAGAAGCGGGAAACGCGAGTGATAGACACATAAATGGATGCGGTAATTTTCCGGCGCGCCCTGTTTGAAAAGTTCCAGCGCCACGTCAAACAGGGGTTCGATATTGGCCATGCGCACTAGCCCGAAACTCACCTGCTTGCCGCTTTTCGGACAGGGGTGATGGTGCGTGTCGTGCGCGTGAATAATGGCATCCCGTACATGGCGCGCAAACTCCTGGTGGATTTCTGTCTTCTCTTTCTTTTTTATCGACAAGGGCAGCAGGACGCCCCGGCGGTAGGGCGCAACTTTTTCAAGTTCCTTCACTCGTTTTTGCACGAATACGGTATGTCGATCACGGAAAACTTCTTGGCTGGCACAGGATTCTGTTTCCGCGCCAAATTCGTCGATCCACAGGCAAGGGATATTCACTTCTCTTTCCTGCCCGGCATGAGCGCCGCGATTACGCTGGAAATGCTGGCGTCCGGCGCGATACGCCAGATACAAACCTTCGAGCAGCGCGGGCGGCAAGGTGGCCGATGAAATGAGCACGCGCGTTCCCAAAAGACCGGCCCAATGCGTGAGGCGGGTCAGGGCGTGCAAATCATTCAAATCGAAATCGTCCAGTTCATCCAGCACCAGATCGCTGCTCATCAGGCGCAGCATGGGGGCGATTTGCCGTCCGGCACGCTGGGCTTCGGTCGCGGGCGTCAGATGGTCTATGGTGCAAACGAGCATGGGCGCGGAGAGCAGGGAATGAATGCTGGAATCCTGCGTCGCCTTGCCCAGCAGTCCATCGGCAGAAGACGGTCCATCGAAGATCACATGGCTGTCTTCTTCAATAAGCGCTTGTTGGGATTCCGAACCTGCATCTTTTGCCCGCTGCCGGAAGTAATCGAACAGGGCGCGACTGGCGGAACCGCCGACCTGCACCGCCAGTTCGTCTTCGCCCAGGTGCAAATCCTTGTGATAACTTTCGCCGGTTTGCAGGGTCAGGACGCGCAGCCCCAGCGCGAAAGTGCAACGCATGCCTTTTTGCGGATCGGCGAGCGCATACATGACGCGGGCGTTCGCCAGCGTTTTGCCGCAGCCGGTCGAGGCCATGTTGATGATGAACGCACCCTGCTCCATTGTTTGTGGACGCAGCGCTTCCGCCTTGTCAGCGGCCTTGTTTTGCCAGCCAAAGCGTCCCTGGCTGCGCTGGCGCAGGCCGCGATGACGCGCCAGACGAGACAATTGACGCTCGAAATCCGGCAGAGCATGGGCGATACTGGCTGCGCTTTTTGCTACGCCGAGCAGATGCTCGTCCAAAGGCTGATTCAATCCTGATATATCTTTTTCTTTATCCGTATAGGTATTGGCGAACAGTTTTTCTCCGCTCTCTCCGTGAACCCGCGCCGATGAAGCAGGGGGCAAAGCCGAATAGCGATGGTCAGCCAGCATCAGGGTAAGACGCGCCAGGTGCATGATGTAGGGGTTATTCAGCCAGTCGCCCTTTCCGGGGACACCGCACAGCGTCAAAAGGCGTGTTGCCACTTTTTTTGCCTGGGCGCGCCAACGCGGCTGACTGACGGGGAGGGCGTGCTTGAATTCCCAATAGGCGGAAATTTCCTGCGGGTCTGCTTCCCGTTCTTTCTCATTCCAGTTGTGGGCAATGCCTGCCAGCAGGTATGACAACTGCACGGGGCGATTGATGTCCATTGAGCGTTTTCCCAGCCATTGCTGCTGTCCGTCTTCATAGGCCGGTATTGTCGGCAAGCGATGATGACTGACGATCAGCCAGGCGATTGCGGCGGCGAGCGGCGCTCGGGGCAGTAGATCGGCAAAAGGCGGGGGAGTTTTTTTATCCTGTCCATCACGAAAATACTGGCCGGGAGTCAGCCAGGCGCTTTCCTCAAAGTCGCCGGCCATGCGGGAAAGCCAGGTTTGATCGCCGTCCTGCCCGACAAAGGCCAGAAACAGGCGCAACGAGACCCATTCGTGACGATAGAGATTGGTTTTCTTTGAACGTTCACGCAAGCGTTTCTGGAATTCGACGCTGGCTTTACCCAGGTCATGCAGGAGTGCGGCCATTTGCGCCAACAGGCGAATATCTTCGAGCGTATGCCAGTCGTTTTCATCCTCACGCCGCAAAATATCGTGCGTGGTCGTATTCGTGGGCGTTGCGCCCTGCGCGTTGAAACGGCGGGCGTCACCGACAATCCACAGGAGTTCGCTATGATCAAGCCCGCGTATCCAGTGGCAGGCTACCGCCGTATTTTTTCGCGCGGTTTTACGCAACAGTTTTCGCAAGGTATCCAGCCCGGCGTGTGTGATGGGCGTCTGCCAGACGCGCTCGCCGCGCCGTTCGGCAAACTGGTCAAGAATGCGCCGGGTTTCGGTCAAGGCGCGCTTTTCGCATTGGGAGATCAGGAGGATATTCATGCGGGCGTTTTTCCAACCGTCAGCGCAACGGCCTTGACGGTGTCGATCATGAAATCCAGCGCTTCACTGCGGGTCAGGATTTCGATGCAGCGTTGCCGGAATGTCTGTTCGTCATCGCCGCGCGTTGCGCTGATAAAGGCCAGCGGCAAAATCGTGGCGTCCTTGACGAGATCCGCAATGTCGAATACCAGCGCGCCTCGCCGCGTTTTGCCGTGCAATACCGCCA
>JAITQD010000096.1 GCA_031289095.1 Azoarcus sp. | reverse complement strand
CATCTGTGGGGAACACTAGTGTCTCAATGATGTCTGCGATGTTGTTGCCGGTTCATCCCCACATCTGTGGGGAACACTCGCACAGCCGACGCCCAAAATGCCACGTCCGCGGTTCATCCCCACATCTGTGGGGAACACTGATCGGCTCGAAGAGGCGGGAGGTGATTACCTGGTTCATCCCCACATCTGTGGGGAACACCATCGCTCAATTGAAACCTGTGTGGGAAATCCCGGTTCATCCCCACATCTGTGGGGAACACAAGAGATCAACGGAAAAAAAACGGTGGTAAAACGGTTCATCCCCACATCTGTGGGGAACACATGACTGAAATACGCAGGCTGGCGGCTTCTTCCCGGTTCATCCCCACATCTGTGGGGAACACACTTCCAATACTCCCGTGAAAAATAAGAGAAATATCAGAAGCTGAAATTCTACCGGAAAAACTCCTCGTGCCGAATCGCGGCATGATATGTCAAATAGTTAAACTAATCAGTGAAAATTCGCCACCGCATTGACTCTCCCGCAACCGGTGTGCGCCGAATTCGCCGAACCCACACCCGGCCAACCGGACGCGCTGGCCCTATTGGCTGACCGCCTGCTGCGTGAAGCCACTCCCGCGATCGACGGTTGGCTCGAAACAATTGAGGCCATACTGGCAATCTGGAGTAATTCCGCAGCATGCTGCTCGCGGCATACCCGAAACTCGACGACAACACCCTCGTATCGACGATGACTGCCGCATTCGCCGCGATGGAACTGCGCGGACGCTCCGACGTCGAGGACAACGCATGACCTACACTGTCGATCTTGCCCAGGGGCAAGCGAAAATAATCACAGCGTCAATCTGAGCCGTCGCCAACCCGCAGGCCCTCGCAGCACCGGACGTTTGTCTCTACTGCGACGCACCGCTGTTGAACCGGCTCGACGAAAATTCACACCAGCAGACATGTGATCGGCGAGGGGCGAGATAACGAACGACGACATCAAGACCGCAGCCGCCGGTTGGGGACAGGAACGCCTCGCCGCCGCGACGATCCGCGCCGCACCCTGGGCAGTTGTTGCGCGTCGCCAAGAACCCGCTATAATGCGTGCCTCTTGCGTGCGCGAGTCCTTGCAAACGTCATTTGTTTTTTGGAATATGCGCCTTTTTGCGTCCTGTAAGCCGCGTGGTTGCAAGGGTCGTTTTTTTGGCTTTGAAATTTGAAAACAAGCGTTTTCCCGCTAGAATGCTTGGGTTGGTCATGGGCCTTCTAAGCCGGGGGTTGCAGGTTCAAGCCCTGCCGGGCAGGCCAGACGGTTTTGCGCGTCTCGCATTGGCGAGGCGTCCATGGCGGCGGCATTAGCTCAGTTGGTAGAGCACTGGATTGTGGCTCCAGTTGTCACCGGTTCGATTCCGGTATGTCGCCCCAAATATTCAAGGGGTTGTTGAATATAATCAGCGTTTTTCAATGCCAGTTCTTTTCTTGCTGCGCTCGTCGGTCAGCGGCGCATAGTGCAGCTTCACAGGCAGGCGTCGGGACTATCCGCTAGAATCACATCTCTTTTACATAGACCCGCTCGCGACAGGTTGACGCCTTGAGCACCGACTCCGCTTTCGAACAGACTCCCGCCCCCGCGCAGCCAGAAATCAACGCGCTGTCCGGCGAGACAAAGCATCACCATTTCCATTCCACCGCTCACTTCGTTGCCTGGGTGCGCGCCGCTGCGCCCTATATCCATGCCTTTCGCGGCAAGACCTTTGTCGTTGGCTTTGGCGGTGAGGTGGCGGCGGGGCCGCTGGCGCAGAGTCTGGCCTACGACTGCAATCTGCTCGCCGCGCTCGGCGTCCGGCTGGTGCTGGTGCATGGTGCGCGCGCGCAGATCGACGCCGAAATGGCGCGGCGGGGGTTGGAAGGGCGCTTTCACAATGGCTTGCGCATCACCGATCCAGTCACGATGGAGTGCGTCAAGATCGCGATGGCGGTGACGCGCTTTGAGGTGGAGGCGCTGCTGTCGCAAGGTTTGCCCAATACGCCGATGGCCGGCGGCTACATGCGGGTGACGGGGGGTAACTTCATCACCGCACGCCCGGTCGGGGTGGTCGATGGCGTCGACTACCAATACACCGGCGCGGTGCGCAAAGTGATCGCAGAGGAGATCAACGCCGATCTCGACCAGCAGAACGTGGTGCTGATTACGCCGCTCGGCATGTCGCCGACGGGCGAGATTTTCAATATGTGCATGGAAGAAGTCGCCGAGGCGGTGGCGGTGGCGGTCAAGGCCGAGAAGCTGGTCTACCTGTGCGACGCGCCGGGACTGCTCGACAAAGATGGCGGCCTCATTGGCTCGGTGACGGCCGACGAGGCGCAACAGCATCTCGATGCCGGTGAGGGACTGACCGAAGATTTGCATCAGTATCTGCCGTGTGCGATTCGCGCGGTGCGGCGTGGCGTGGCGCGCTGCCACCTGCTCGACCGCGACAAGGATGGTGCGCTGCTGCTGGAATTCTTTACCCCGGCCGGGGTGGGTACGGTGGTGTCGCGCGATCCGCTTTTCCGGGTGCGCGAGGCCACCACCGACGATGTGGGGGCGTTGGTGGCGCTGATTTCTCCGCTGGAAACCGACGGCACGCTGGTGCGGCGCGGGCGTGAGCTGCTCGAACGCGAAATTGATCGTTTTTCGGTGGTCGAATACGACGGCATGCTGGTAGGCTGCGCGGCGCTGTACCCGTTCTCGGAAGACAATGCCGCCGAACTGGCTTGTCTCGCCGTGACGCCGGAACACCGCCGCGGCGGGTTGGGCGAGCAGTTGTTGCACAGGATCGAACGGCGGGCGCGGCGGGAACGGCTGGATCGCCTGTTCGTGCTCACCACGCGCACGTCGCACTGGTTCCGCGAGCGCGGTTTCGACGAAACCGGCCCCGATGCGCTGCCGCAGCAGAAGCGGGAACTTTATAATCTGCAACGCCGCTCCAAGGTATTCGTCAAAACACTGTAAGCGGCTAGAATGGCCGGCTCAACCCCCGGAAAGAGAGGACGGAACAAATGACACACAGGGTCAACTGCGTGAAACTCGGGCGCGAGGCCGAGGGGCTGGAACGCCCGCCAGTGCCGGGAGAACTGGGTCAACGCATCTTCGATAACGTGTCACAAGAGGCGTGGCGGCAGTGGGTCAGGTATCAGACCATGCTGATTAACGAAAACCGTCTCAACCTGATGGATCCCAGGGCGCGCAAGTACCTGGCCGAGCAGATGGAAAAGCATTTTTTTTCCAGCGGCGCCGATCAGGTTGCGGGTTTCGTGCCGCCTGCTCCGTGAAGTTTTCCCGTGTGGCGGATGTGACGCAGTGCGCCGGAGGTTGGCCGTGAAGCCAGCGCCGGGGTATACCCTCGTGGTATCGTGCGTGTTTCGTCCGTCGCTGTCTGAATATTCGATTTTTATGCTCGCATGACGCTCTTGTTGAAATTTCTTGCGTTGGTCGCTGTCCTGTTGCTCGAACAGGCGCGCCCTTTGCCCGTGAAGCGGTTCGTGCTCGATCCCCTGTGCGCCCTGGCTGCATTCCTGGCCGGACGTTGCGGTCATCGCCGGGGACGAGAGCGCCTGGCCTGGGGGTTGATGGTGCTCGGGGGTACGGCGCTGTGCGCGTTCCTGAGCCATGTGCTGCCGTTGGTGCTGGGTATCGTTTTTGCCGTGGCGGTGCTCTATCTCACTCTGGGATTTCGCCACGAAAGCCATTTTTTCACCGACATCCACTTCGCCCTGCGGACGCAGGAACTGGGCGCGGCGCGCTGTTTGTTGAGCAAATGGCGGGGCGGGCAATACGATGACGTTGATGCCGACGGGGTGGCGCGGCTCACCATTGAGCAGGCCGTGGTGGCGGCACATCGCAACGTGTTCGGCATCATTTTCTGGTTTGTGCTCCTTGGCCCCGCAGGGGCGGTGATGTACCGGTTGGCCCGTTTCTTCAATGATGAATGGGGCAGGCGACGGGACGAACTGGAACGTTACGGGCAGTTTGCGCGCCATGCTTTCTACATCATCGACTGGGCGCCGGCGCGGATGACGGCGATCCTGTTTGCAATCGGGGGAAATTTCGAGGACGCGGTGTTCTGCTGGCGCGCCCAGTCCGTGCTGCTGCCGGATCGCGGCAGTGCCGTGCTGGTCGCCAGCGGGGCTGGCGCGCTCGGGGTGCGCCTGGGTGGGCAGTCGATCCCGGCTCCTGGAGGAGGCGAAACGGAGAATCTGGAAGTCGGCGTCGGCGACAAGGCCGGCGTCGATGATATGCAAGCCACGGTCGGGCTCGTTTGGCGCGCTCTGGTCGTGTGTATGGTGTTGCTGGCCCTGACGACGATTGCCGTCTGGGTGGGTAGCTAATTTTTGAGGAGAGGAGAAGCCAATGGCTGATCGTGATATCGTTGTATTGAGTGCTGCCCGTTCTGCGGTGGGCGGGTTTGGCGGTTCCCTGAAAGATCTGGAGCCCGCCGAACTGGGTGGGCTGGTCATCAAGGAAACCATCGCCCGTTCTGGCGTTGATCCGAAAGAAATCTCTTTTGCCGTCGTGGGCAACATTATGCCGACGGAACCGCGCTATCCGTACGTCGCGCGCGTGGCCACCATTCAGGGCGGTCTGCCGATGAGTTCCGTCGCTTTCGCGGTCAACCGTCTTTGCGGTTCGGCCATGCAGGCGATTGTTTCGTCGTATCAGGCCATTCTGCTGGGCGATGCCGATTACGCGCTCGCTGGCGGGGTGGAAGTGATGTCGCGCGCCGCCTACATGATGCCGGCGCTGCGTTTCGGCGCGCGCATGGGCGACGCCTCAGCGTTCGATTCGATGGTTTCGGTGATTACCGACCCGTTCGGCGTCGGTCACATGGGCGTCACTGCCGAAAATCTTGCGACCAAGTACGGCATCACCCGTGAGGCGCAGGACGCTTTTGCGCTGGAATCGCAGAAGCGCGCCGCTGCGGCGCTGGAAGCGGGCTATTTCAAGGGCCAGATCGTGCCGATCACCCTCAAGAGCCGCAAGGGCGATGTGGTGTTCGATACCGATGAACATGTCAAATCCAGCACCACGCTGGAATCGCTCGCCAAGATGAAGCCCGCCTTCAAGAAGGACGGTACGGTGACGGCGGGTAACGCCTCCGGCATCAACGACGCTGCTGCCTTCCTGGTGCTGGCCGACGCTGCCAAGGCCGCTGCCGCCGGGCACAAGCCGATTGCCCGCCTCGTTTCCTACGCCATTGCTGGCGTGCCCAACGATGTGATGGGCGAAGGCCCGATTCCCGCCACTCAACTCGCGTTGAAGCGCGCCGGGCTGACGCTGGATCAGATCGACGTGATCGAATCCAACGAAGCCTTTGCCGCGCAGTCGCTGACCGTCGCCAAGGTGCTCGGCCTTGATCCGGCCAAGACCAATCCGAACGGCGGCGCGATCGCCCTCGGTCACCCGGTGAGCGCCACTGGCAGCGTCATCATCACCAAACTGCTGCACGAAATGCAGCGCCGCAAGGCCCGTTATGGTCTGGCGACGATGTGTATCGGCGGCGGGCAGGGGATCACCACCATTTACGAACGCCTCTGATTTCAGGCGTGCAGGACTGAAAAAACGGCGTCTTTGGACGCCGTTTTTTTGTGCGCCGATCATTGAACGATTGACCGTTGCAGGTGGAGAATCGTTGGAAATGAATCCGGCTTTTGAGATGACGCCATGACATTTACTCCCAAGGGCCGCACTGGCCTTGCCCGCATCGTCGCCGCCGTCGGCTATTCCCGCGACGGGTTCGTGGCTGCGTTCAAGGGTGAAGCAGCGTTTCGCCAGCTGGTGGCGCTGCACGTCGTGCTGGTTCCGCTGGCTTTTTTCTGCCCGGTGAGCCGAGGTGAGCGTGCCTTGATGGTTGCTGTCTGTCTGCTGTCGCTCATTGTCGAACTGTTCAATTCGGCCATTGAGGCGGTGGTCGACCGTATTTCGATGGAACGCCATCCGCTCTCGAAAAACGCCAAGGACATGGGGAGCGCGGCACAGAGCATCGCGCTGGCGATGGTGGCGGCGGTGTGGGCGCTGATCCTGTTGGGCTGACGGTCAAAAACAGGGTGGGGCTGCTTACGCTGTCCTGACTTCATCGAACAGGGCATGGATCTCCCCGGAGAAAGGTGGACAGCGCAATGGCGCGGTTGATTCTGTTGAACAAACCCTATGGCGTACTGTGCCAGTTTACCGGTGGAGAAGGGCGGCTCACGCTGAAAGATTACGTTGCCGCGCCCAGTGTCTATCCCGCCGGGCGGCTGGACGCAGATAGCGAAGGTCTGCTGCTGCTCACCGACGACGGTGGCCTGCAACATCGCACCGCCGATCCGCGTCACAAGTTGCCCAAACGTTACTTGGTGCAGGTCGAAGGCGCGCCCGGCGAAGCGGCGCTGGCCCGCCTGCGCGCTGGCGTGGATCTGGGCGATTTCGTGACCCGGCCCTGCGAGGCGCTTCTCGTCGCCGAGCCTGACTGGCTGTGGCCGCGCGAACCGCCGGTGCGGTTTCGCAAGACCGTGCCGACCGCCTGGCTCGAAATTGTGCTGCGCGAAGGCAAAAACCGGCAGGTGCGGCGGATGACGGCGAAAGTGGGGTTACCCACACTGCGCCTCGTGCGGGTGGCGATCGGCGACTGGCGGCTCGATGGCCTGAGGCCGGGGCAGTGGCGGGAAGCTCCGGTAGAATGCGCGCCCCGTCTGAAAATCAAAGCCGATTCACCGCTAATGTAGATGACTGGCGATTGGAGCCAGAACCGTATTCTGCATTGCAGCATGTATTGTTCGTGACACAGTGCCATAATGATGCGCCCGGCGGAACCCAGCCCGGGTGCACCCCCGTTGTGCGGTGCCTGAACCGATCAAACAAAGGAGCACGGCTTTGAAAATATTGATCCCGGTCAAACGCGTGGTTGACCCCAACGTCAAAGTTCGCGTCAAGGCGGACGGTAGCGGGGTGGATCTGGCGAATGTAAAAATGAGCATGAATCCGTTCGACGAAATCGCGGTCGAAGAAGCGGTACGATTGAAAGAGGCGGGTAAGGCTACCGAGGTCGTCGTTTTCAGCGCCGGCCCGGTGGCGACGCAGGAAACCTTGCGCACGGCCTTGGCGATGGGCGCTGACCGCGCCATCTTGGTCGAAACCGACGCCGACGTGCAGCCGCTGGCTCTCGCCAAGCTGCTGAAAGCGGTTGTCGACGCCGAAAGCCCTAAAATTGTGATCGCGGGCAAGCAGGCCATCGACGACGATTCCAACCAGACGGGACAAATGCTCGCCGCGTTGTTGGGCTGGCCGCAGGCGACGTTCATTTCCAAGCTCGTTCCCGGCGATAGCGAAATCGAAATCAGCCGCGAAATCGACGGTGGCGTGGAAAAACTGGCGGTTAAGCTGCCGGCGGTCGTTACCGTGGATTTGCGCCTGAACGAGCCACGTTTCGCCACGCTGCCGAACATCATGAAAGCCAAGAAGAAACCGCTCGAATTGAAGAAACCCGCCGATTTTGGCGTGGACGTCGCGCCGCGACTGACGACGCTCAAGGTCGCCGAGCCGCCCAAGCGCAGCGCCGGTATCAAGGTGTCCGACGTCGCCCAGTTGGTCGATAAACTCAAAAACGTAGCCAAGGTGATCTGAACATGGCCATTCTCGTCATTGCTGAACACGACAACGCCGCCCTGAAGGCCGCCACCCTCAACACCGTCACCGCTGCGGCCAAGCTCGGTGGCGACATTCACGTTCTCGTCGCGGGCGCCAACGTCGGCGCGGTGAGTCAGGCCGCCGCCAAGGTGGCCGGGGTCACGAAGGTGCTGGTCGCCGATGCGCCGCATTACGAAGCGCAGACGGCGGAAAACGTCGCCGCGCTGGTCAAGGGACTGGCCACTGGCTACAACTACATCTTGGCGCCCGCCAGCAGCGCGGGCAAGAACGTCCTTCCCCGCGTCGCGGCGCTGCTCGACGTCGCGCAGGTCAGCGATGTCGTCGCTATCGAAGCGCCCGATACCTTCGTGCGCCCGATCTACGCCGGTAACGCGCTGGCGACGGTGAAGACCGCCGACGCGATCAAGGTGCTGACCGTGCGCGCCACGGCGTTCGACGCCGCTGGCGAGGGTGGTTCCGCCGCGATCGAAACCGTGGCTGCTGGCCCCGATCTCGGTCTAGTCCGCCTGGTGGGGCGTGAGATCACGAAAAGCACCCGGCCCGAACTGGGCGCGGCCAAGGTCGTCGTCTCCGGCGGGCGCGGCCTGGGTAGCGGAGAAAACTACGGCAAGGTGCTTGAACCGTTGGCCGACAAGCTCGGGGCCGCGCTTGGCGCGAGCCGCGCTGCGGTCGATGCCGGTTTTGTGCCCAATGATTATCAGGTCGGGCAGACCGGCAAGATCGTCGCGCCGCAGCTCTACATCGCTGTCGGTATTTCGGGGCAAATCCAGCACTTGGCCGGCATGAAGGACTCCAAAGTGATCGTGGCGATCAACAAGGATGCCGACGCGCCGATCTTCCAGGTGGCCGATTTCGGGCTGGTGGCGGATCTGTTTACCGCCGTGCCCGAACTGGTCGCAGCCCTGAGCTGAACACGGGATGGGCACGGGAAAAGAGTGAGAAGCGCCGATGAACCTGCCGGCTTCGCTGTTTGGTGTGGCGTGGCATTGGGTTTCATTGGCGCTTGTTGCGCCGGTGCTGTATCAGGTGTGGCGGCGCGCGCCTTGGGCGCGGCTGAAGGAAATGACGCAGCTCAATCTGCTGCTCGGGTTCGTGATGACGCTTTCCCTGGCTTGGAGCATGCGGGCCGGGATCAAACCCGGACTCGATCTCCATCTGCTCGGGGCGATGGCAGCCGTATTGTGCCTCGGCCCGCGTCTGGCGCTGCTTGCCATGGCGCTGGCGCTCTCCGCGATCACCCTGAATGGCGCCTTGGACTGGCAGGCGTGGCCGCTCAATTTTTTGATGATGGCGCTACTGCCTGTGCTGATTGCGCATGCCATCCAGCGTTGGGTCGAGCGCCATTTGCCCGCGCACTTTTTCGTGTTCATCTTCGTCGTCGGTTTTGCCGGATCGGCCCTGACCATCGCGCTGCAAGGCATTCTCAGCAGCGTGGTCATGGTGCTGGCCGGCGCATACGAGGTGGATTATCTGATCGACGACCATCTGCCGTACTTTCTGCTGCTCGGCTTTTCCGAAGCCTGGCTCAGCGGGGCGCTGATTACGTTGATGGTGGTATACCGCCCGGAATGGGTGGCGGCTTTCGATGACCGCCGCTACCTGTTGAACAAATAGGCATCGCACCTTATCGACTTACTGGAGGGAGACTCAATGAGTACATACAACGCGCCGCTTGCCGATATGCGCTTCGACATGAACGAACTGGCTGGTTTGAAGGAAATCCTCGGTTTCGACGCCTTTAGGGAAATCGACGCCGACACCGTTGACGCGATCCTGGAGGAAGCCGCCAAATTCGCCACCGAGCGGATAGATCCCATCAACATCATCGGTGACCGTGTGAATTCGCCCAAATGGGACAACGGGGTGGTGACGGTCAGCCCGGAGTACAAGGACGTCTTCAATCAGTTCCGCGACAACGGCTGGCACGCCATGCCAGGTTCGCCGGAATACGGTGGTCAGGGCCTGCCGAATCTGGTCAATTTTGCCGTCAATGAAATGTGGCGTTCGGCGAGCATCGCTTTCGCGCTGTGTCCGATGCTGACGATGGGCGCGGTGCACGCTATCGAGCATCATGCCTCCGAAGAACTGAAGCAGAAGTACCTGCCCAACATGGTGACGGGCGTCTGGGGCGGCACGATGAACCTGACCGAGCCGCAAGCCGGTTCAGACCTCACCGCCATCCGCACCAAGGCCCGGCCCAACCCGAACGGCGACGGCACCTACCTCGTCACCGGCACCAAGATCTTCATCACTTGGGGCGAACACGACATGGCGGAGAACATCATCCACCTCGTGCTTGCGCGCCTGCCTGATTCCGATCCGGGCCTGAAAGGGATCTCGTTGTTCCTGGTGCCGAAGTTCCTTGTCAATGACGACGGTTCGCTCGGCGCGCGCAACGACCTCATCTGCTCGGCTATCGAACACAAGCTCGGCATCAAGGGCAGCGCCACGGCGGTGATGTCCTACGGCGACCACGACGGCGCCATCGGCTGGCTGATCGGCAAGCCCGGCAACGGCGTCGCCTACATGTTCACCATGATGAATCACGCCCGCATCCACGTTGGCCTCGAAGGCATCTCGGTGGCCGAACGCGCCTATCAGCACTCGCTGGCCTACGCCCGTGAGCGCATCCAGGGTGCGATTGTCGGCGATGCGGCGAGCAAGACCACGCCGAAGCCCATCCTGTACCACCCGGACGTACGCCGTCTGCTGATGGATCAAAAATCGCGTACCGAAGCGTTGCGCGCCATCGGCTACTACGCAGCGGGCCAGATGGACATCGCCCAGTTCTCGCCCGATCCGGCCCAGCGCAAGAAAGCGCAAGCCCTGCTGGAACTGCTCACCCCGATCGTCAAGGGATGCAGCACGGAAAGTTCGATCGAACTGACCTCCGAAGGCATCCAGGTGCACGGCGGCACTGGCTTCATCGAGGAAACCGGCGCGGCGCAATACATGCGCGACTCCCGTATTACCGCGATCTACGAAGGCACGACGGCCATTCAGGCCAACGACTATGTGGGTCGCAAGACCGCCCGTGAAGTCAACAAGGAAACCGGTGATGTGGCCTTCACCGCGCGCGGTCTTTATAAAGAGATCGCCGCTTTCGCCGACAAGCTCTCCGGCGACGCCAAGCTGGGCGACATCGGCAAGGCGTTGAAGGAAGGCGCTCAGGCGCTGATCGACACTACCGAGTGGGTTGTTGGCGTCTACAACACCGACCCGGCCAACGCGCATGCCGGTTCCGTTCCGTACCTCACGCTTGGCGGCATCGTGGTCGGCGGCTGGCTGCTTGCCAAGTCGGCGCAAATCGCGCAAGCGAAGCTCGACGCTGGTGAAAACGACGGCTACTTCAAGGGCAAGGTTGCGACGACCCGCTACTATGCGAAGCATGTGCTGGTTCGGGCGCAGGGGTTGAAGCAGGAGATCACCGAAGGCGGTGCGTCGGTGTTCGGACTTGACGAACCGCTGTTTTGAACCTGTGAACGCGGCGCGATCTTTTCCGTAAGGAAAGCGCCGCACAGTAAAACTGAAAGGCGGGTGGAATAATCCACCCGCCTTTCAGTTTTTGTGCGACCGCTCGGGTTTACTTCACCTCGGCGGACTGCTCCAGTTGCTCAATGTAGGTCTGAACCTTCTTGTTTTGCAGGTTCTGCTGCAATTGCGCCTTTACTTCTTCATAAGCCGGCACTTGCAGGGTGCGCGAGTCTTCCAGCAGGATGACGTGGTAGCCGAATTCGGTTTTGACCGGCGTCGTGGTGTACTTGCCCTTGGCGAGTTTGGTCGTTGCTTCGGCGAAAGGCGGCACGAACTGAGTGTTGTCGGTCCAGCCGAGGTCGCCGCCGCGATCCTTGGAACCCTGGTCGAGCGACTTCTTCGCCAGATCGGCGAACTTGGCCCCCTTGTTGAGGCGAGCGATGACGGCCTTGGCTTCATCCTCGGTTTTCAGCAAGATGTGGCGAACATGATATTCCTTGTTCGCTTCCAGACGGGCCTTGACTGTGTCGTATTCCGTCTTCATTTCTTCATCGGTTGGCGGATTGCTTTTCACCCAGTCCTGCAAATAGTCCTGGATCAGCACGTTCTGGCGGGCCAAATTCTGCCGGGCCACGATGTCGGAGCGCTTGTTCACGCCGGCCTTGACCGCGGCCTGTTCGAGCACCTCGCGGCGGATGAGATCCTTGCGAACGCTGTCCTTCAGTTTGTCGTCATCCGGCGCGCCCTGGGCGCGGTACGATTCAATCATCGTATCGGCGTAACTGTTCGGAATGGCGACGCCGTTGACGGTGGCGATGGAGTTGGCCGTTTCATCGGGCTTGGCCGCAGCGTCGGAATTGGCCACGTGATCGCCAGCGCAGCCCGCAAGGGTGAAAAGGCCGGTGGCGAGCAGGGCGGACAATAAAGTCGAAACTGGTTTCATTGGAATTTTTTCCTTTTGGCGGGTTGTGGCCGCGATGGCCATGGGGGAGACATGGAGTAAGAGTGGGCCGAACCGCAGTGGTTCGGCGATGCTGCTTCAGCCATCGGCCTTGTCGTCGATCAGGTGCTTCGACAGGTAAAGCCCCTGGGCAAGTGAAAAAACGAGAATCAGTGCCGAACAGACGAAAACCTTGAAATTTACCCAGGTTTCTTCCGGGTAGTGAAAAGCCACGTAAAGGTTGAGTGCGCCCAGAAGGACGAAGAATAGCGCCCAGGCCAGATTGAGGCGAGACCATATCGGTTCGGGAAGACTGATCTGGGCCTGGAGCATGCGCTTGATGAGATTGCGCCCGAAAAACGCGCTCGACCCCAACAGCGTCGCGCCGAGCAGCCAATAGAACACGGTGGGTTTCCATTTGATGAAAGCCGTATCGTGGAACACGAGCGTCGCGCCACCCAGGACGGCGATGATGATCAGGCTCACCCACAGCATGCGGTCGACCCTGCGGTGCTTGATCCAGACGATGACGATTTGCAGCGCTGTGGCGACGATGGTGACGAAAGTGGCGATCAGGATCGGCGCCTGACCTGCGGAAATGTCGTTGCCCAGCCAGTTCGTTGCCAGCGCCAGCGACTCATCGGGATACGCCCCCGCGAATTTGTAAGTACCGAAAAAGAAGATGACGGGGAGGAGGTCAAAAAGAAATTTCATGGGGCCGGATTATACGGCGCGCCCGATGAAAATATGCCGAAATTGATGAAAGACATCCCGAACGCGCATTTCCGGCTCATTGCGCCACGATGCGAATGTGCCCGGGGGAGACCCGGCGCGGGCCGGGACGGTAGAATACCGGACACGATGAATCTCCTGGCTTTTGAATCTTCCTGTGAACGCGCCAGTATCGCGCTCCGTTGCGGTGGTGTGACACGTCTCGTCTGGCTCGAAGGGCACGCCAGCCACTCCGAACGCATCCTCGCCGTTGTGCGCGCCCTGCTGGCCGAAGCCGGACTGGGCATAGGCGCGCTTGATGCCGTAGCCTTCGGCGCGGGGCCAGGCGCTTTCACCGGTCTGCGGCTGGCCTGCGGCGTTGCGCAGGGGCTGGCGCTCGGGGCCGGGCTGGGGGTGATCCCGGTATGCAGTCTGGCGGCGCTGGCCGCGCAATCGCCCTTGCCCCTGGCGCTGGCGGCGACCGATGCCCGCATGGGCGAGATTTACCACGGATGCTACCGGGTCGAGAACGGCATGGCGATCGAACTGTCCGCGCCTGTCTGTTGCGCGCCCAGCGATCTGCCGCATCCGGGAGGCGGAACCTTTGGTCTGGGATCGGGCTTCGCTGCCTACGAAGCGAAACTCGCCCCTGTCCGTGCAGGGCTTGCCGGCTGCGATCCCCAGGCTGTTCCGTCGGCGGAAGCGGTGGCGCGGCTGGCGGCAGGGTGGGGTGGGGCCGCCATCGTTGAGCCCGAGCGCGCCGTTCCCCTTTACGTGCGCAACAAGGTGGCGCTGACCACCGCTGAACGTCTGATGCGGGGAAACAAGGCATGACGGCGCAGGACTTCAGCTTCGCCCCCATGACGGAACGCGATCTCGACTGGGTAATGACACAGGAAGCCGGTTTGCACCCTTTTCCCTGGACGCGGGGGAATTTTGCCGATTCACTGGCCGCGAAACATCTCTGCCGTCTGATGCTGGATGGCGGTTCACCCGTCGCCTACGCCGTGGTGCTGGTGGTGATTGATGAGGCTCATTTGCTCAACATCAGCGTAGTGCGTGGCGAGCAGGGGCGAGGCCTCGGAGGTCGCCTGCTCGAATACTTGGCGGATGACGTCCGCTGCTGCGGCGTCCGCCGGTTCTTCCTTGAGGTGCGCCCTTCCAGCGCGCATGCGCTTGCGATGTACCAACATGCCGGCTTCGTCGAAATCGGACGGCGCAAGGGCTATTACCCGGCGGCTATCGGGCGCGAGGATGCCATCGTCATGAGGCGGGATCTGTGACGCCGCGCCGCGCCGCCCTTCTCCGCGAAATGGGGCTGACGCCTCTGTGGCGTCTGCGCGCCGCCGATGGCGATGGCGCGGTCGACGCGGCCAACATTGCCGCGTCCGCGCCAGCTGTCGTGGACAACCCGAAACGGGAAAGCGCGGACGGACGGATCGCCGCGCCACGGGAACCCCTCATGCCGGTCGCCGCCACGGCGCGGGTCAACGATTCTCCTGCGACGGTCTCGCCCGTTGCCGGAGGCGCGCCCCAGATCGCCGCACTGGACTGGCCGGCGCTGGAAGAAACCATTCTCGCTTGCCGCGCCTGTCCGCTGTGCGAACGGCGCACACAGGCCGTGCCGGGCGTCGGCGACCGTGGCGCGCGCTGGATGTTTGTCGGTGAAGGGCCGGGGGCGGAAGAAGACCGGCGCGGCGAACCCTTTGTCGGGCAGGCCGGGAAACTGCTCGACAACATGCTGGCGGCGCTCGGCCTCAAGCGCGGTGAGGATGTCTACATCGCCAACGCCGTCAAATGCCGCCCGCCGCACAACCGCACCCCTGAAGCGGCGGAAATCGCTGCCTGCCTGCCTTACCTCGACCGTCAGATCAAGCTTGTCCGGCCTCGCCTGCTGATTGCACTGGGTCGGCCGGCGGCGCAAGCCCTGCTTGGGCGCGAAATCAGCATCGCCGCCGCGCGCGGCAAACGTTTCGAGCACGCTGGCGTGGCGGTGACCGTGACCTATCACCCGGCCTACCTGCTGCGCAATCCGCTGGACAAGGGCAAGGCGTGGGAAGACCTGTGTTTCGCGCGCCGCCTGATGGCGGAAGGGAACTGAACGGGACGCGGTTCGCAGGCTGCCCTTATCCCGCTATATGTTGT
Organism: Azoarcus sp.; assembly: GCA_031289095.1. Classification (GTDB taxonomy): domain Bacteria; phylum Pseudomonadota; class Gammaproteobacteria; order Burkholderiales; family Rhodocyclaceae; genus WRNU01. The sequence goes on along the minus strand of JAITQD010000096.1, from coordinate 29,351 downwards.
CGAGTTGAGAAACAGCGTCGGTCGTGCGCTGGCTGGCCGTGTACCAACGCTTGACCAGGAACATCGACCCCGCCACGAACAGCCCGAACAGCACCACCACGGTGTTGGCAGACAGACTCCAGAAAATCAGCAACGCATATGCGCCGTTCATCAACAGAATAGACAGGTTTTCATTGAAATTTTGCACTGCGATCGAATGCCCGGCGCCCATCAGGATGTGGCCGCGATGCTGGAGAAGGGCGTTCATCGGAACGACGAAGAAACCGCCGCAGGTGCCGATGATGAACAGCATGACGCAAGCGAGGTACAGGTTCGTGACCAGCGGCATGAGCAGGATGATGAATCCCATGAAGACGCCGAGCGGCAACACCTGCACCGAATTGCGCAGGCTGATGCGTGAGGCCAGGATCGCGCCGGTCGCCATGCCGGCGGCCACCACGCCCAGCAGGCGTGTCGCCTTCGACAGATCCAGCCCCAGGTTGGGGGAGGCCCAAGCGAGGACGATCAATTGCAGCGTCGCCGCCGCACCCCAGGCCAGTGTGGTGGAGGCCAGCGAGATTTGCCCGAGTTTGTCGCGCCACAGCAGCCGCAGGCAGTGGATAAAATCGTGCAGCAGGTAAAGCGGGTTGTTGTTGAGCGGTTTGTGATCGACGCCGGTATCGGGAATAAACAGGTTGAAGACCGCAGCGATCAGGTAAAACACCCCGATGATGACGATGGCGAGCAAAGTGGGATCGAAGGGCTGTAGATCGAAAGTGGCGAACCAGCTCACGATTTTTTCGTCGACCAGCTCGCCGCCGAACACAGTGCCGAAAATGATCGCCGCCACGGTCAGCCCCTCGATCCAGCCGTTGGCTACCACCAGTTTGCGGTGCGGCAGATACTCGGTGAGGATGCCGTACTTGGCTGGCGAATAGGCTGCCGCGCCCAGCCCGACCACGGCGTAGGCATATAAGGGCTGCGCCCCGGCAAAGAGCAGCAGGCAGCCGCCGATCTTGATCGTGTTGCTGATGAGCATGACCCGCCACTTCGGCATCGAATCCGCGAATGCGCCCACGAAGGCGGCCAGCACGACGTAGGAAACCGCGAAAAAAGACCGCAGCAAAGGTTCGTGTTCTGGAGGCGCTCCCACTTTCCGGAGCATGTCGATGGCGACGATGAGCAGCGCGTTGTCGGCGAGCGCGGAGAAAAACTGCGCCGCCATGATGATGTAAAAGCCAAAAGGCATCGTCTGCCAAACCGTGTAGATCGTTTATGGAAGCGGTCTTATAACATGAAGACCGTCCAGCCTGTGATAAAAGCCTTGGGGCAGTGGCGGGCGATTGCGCGTGTGGTCTAATCGTGCCCATCTCCCCCCTGGGCGACAAAAATGCCGAAAGCGAAATCCGCCTACATCTGCACCGAGTGCGGTGTGCAGTCCCCGCGCTGGCAAGGACAGTGCCCGCAATGCCGAGTATGGAACACCCTAGTTGAAGCCATTGTCGAACGCGGCGCGGGTGGCGCGCCAGTGCGAAAGGTTGGTGTGGCCGGTACTGTGGCGAAAATACAAATGCTGGCTGCGCTCGAAGCGCGTGAAGAACCGCGCATCCCGAGCGGCATCGCCGAATTCGACCGCGTGCTCGGCGGCGGCCTGGTCGCTGGCGGCGTCGTGCTGATCGGCGGCGATCCCGGCATCGGCAAATCGACCCTGCTGTTGCAGGCCCTGTGCCGGTTGGCGGAAGAACACCCTGTTGTTTACGTAAGCGGCGAAGAATCCGGCGAACAGGTCGCCCTGCGCGCCCAGCGCCTTCAACTGGCGCCGGGCGGCTTGCAACTGCTCACCGAAATCAATCTCGAACGCATCCTCGACAGTCTCGCCGAGACCGCGCCGCGGGTGGCGGTCATCGACTCGATCCAGACCCTGTACTCGGAAAACCTGCAATCGGCCCCCGGTTCGGTCGGGCAGGTGCGCGAGTGTGCGGCGCAACTCACGCGCCATGCCAAGCAAAGCGGCGTCACGCTCATCCTCGTCGGCCACGTCACCAAAGATGGCGCGCTTGCTGGCCCCCGCGTGCTTGAGCACATCGTCGACACCGTGCTCTATTTTGAAGGCGACACCCATTCCAGCTTCCGCCTCGTTCGCGCCTGCAAGAACCGTTTTGGCGCGGTCAACGAACTGGGCGTTTTCGCCATGACCGAGCGCGGCCTCAAAGGCGTTTCCAACCCTTCGGCAATCTTTCTCTCCCAACATGACGCAAGCGTATCCGGCAGTTGCGTGCTTGTCACCCAGGAAGGCACCCGGCCACTGCTCGTCGAAATTCAGGCCCTCGTCGACAGCGCCCAGAGTCCCAACCCGCGGCGGCTCTCCGTCGGGCTGGAACCGACCCGTCTGGCGATGCTGCTTGCGGTCATGCACCGCCACGCTGGCATCGTCTGCTTCGATCAGGACGTATTCGTCAACGCCGTCGGTGGCGTCAAGATTGCCGAGCCCGCCGCAGACTTGGCGATCCTGCTCGCGATAGCATCTTCGCTACGCGACCGCCCGTTACCGCGCGGTCTCGCCGTCTTCGGCGAAGTGGGTCTCGCCGGGGAAATCCGCCCCGCGCCGCGCGGGCAGGAACGCCTGAAAGAAGCCGCCAAACTGGGCTTTACCACCGCCATCGTCCCCCGCGCCAATCTGCCGCGCCAGGCTATTCCCGGCATCGCCGTCCACGGCGTCGACCGCGTGGATCGCGCGCTGGAAATCGCCCGCGAAATCGGGCAGGGATGATGGCGGTATCTCCAAAATCCCCCCTATGCCTTGGGGTAGGCCTCACGGGAAACAAGCTGGATCTGACTGGCAGCGTCTGGAAGAATTTCCGCCGCCTGATTTGCCCAGTCCTTTCGCGCCGCCTTTCGCCTCCTGCCGCCACTTCCAAATCAGATGCGCGATCATGACGACTCTATATACAATCGTCGTCAAACATCCTCACAGGCTTGGCGTTTCGAATGGCGGTATCGGTCAGGGGCATGGGCATTCTCCAAAATGCCCCCAATAATACCCCCGGATTTCAATGGATCACTTCGGACAAGAAAAAGGCCGGAAGCCTTGATTTTATTGGGCTTTCCGGCCTGTATCGGACTGCTTTGGACAAAAAATGGTGGCCAGTCTCGGAATCGAACCAAGGACACGCGGATTTTCAGTCCGCTGCTCTACCAACTGAGCTAACTGGCCGGGGAAGCGCGCATTATAGCGAGGGGCGAGCCGAAGTCAATGATTGACAGGCTGCCTAAAGCGGCTCGTCAGGCCGCCTTCGTGAACCCGTTGCCGCGCATGTCGGCGATGAAATTTCCCAGATCGTCCCGGATTTCGATACGGAAAACCGACACACTGCGCCCGCGCGAAAGACAGGTAGAGCGTGCGATCAGTCGTTTTCCCTTGGCGGCGGAAAGGTAGGAAATGCTGTTCGACTGGCCGACGGTGGCGCCGATTTTTTCGCCGCACAACAGGCGCAGGTTGGAATGCACAGCGAAGGCGAGGTCGGCGAGCGTGAAGATTGCGCCGCCCTGCACTGTGCCGACAGCGTTCAGGTGCTCCCTGGTGATCGGCATGCTGCACTGCACTTCGTCTTCCGTCACCGAGTCGATGACGATGCCGGCATTTGCAGCAAAACGGTCGTTGGCGAGGAAGGCGCGGATTTTTTCGATGTCGATGTCCATAGTGGCTGTCGCACCTATTTTTTTCCGGCGTCTTTGCCCAGATCGAACGCCCTGGCGTTTAATTCGGCGAGCGCTGGTTTTTTGGCGCGGAAACGGGTGACAACGCAATCTTTCAGCGTTTCGGCGGGGAAGGGCAGGTTGTCGGAGATCGCACCCAGCATGATGGTGTTCACCAGGCGCAGATCGCCCAGTTCGCGGGCGATTTCACCGGCGTCGAAGTCGTGCACCTCAAAGCCCTGGCTGCGCACGGCGGCCACGGGGTTGTCGGGATAATCGAACAGCCCGAGCGAGACGATGGGCGGGGTGAGCCTCAGGCGATTGATCATCGCCACGCCGCCGGTCTTGCCGTTTTTCGGGCGCAGGTAATGGCACCAGCGCATGGCTTCGGCAGCCTCGAAACCGACGAGGATGTCGGCTTCGCCAGGCGCGATTTCCGGCGACAGCACCTTGGGGCCGAAGCGCACATGCGACGAGACGACGCCGCCGCGCTGGCTCATGCCGGCGACCTCGGTTTTCTTGACTTCGTAGCCTTGCGAGATGGCGGCTTCCGAGAGGATTTCCGAGGCGGTCATCACGCCCTGTCCGCCGATGCCGACGACGAGGATGTTGGTGGTTTGGGTGTTTGAGTTCATGATAAAAGGGTGTTAGTTCAGGTATTTTGCATCAGGCGTTGCATGCCTGTGAAAAATACTTGAAAGCTGTGGGAACGGTTGTCGGCGGGTATCAGGTGCTGGGCGATGTTGCGCGCGCCGCTGATCTTCTGGAAGTTTGGAACCAGACGCTTGACGTCCGTGGAAGGTTTGAACCGTTCATCGGGAGTTGCGAAAATGCGTGGCAACAAACTATCCAGCAGAGTTTTCATGGAAGGTTCTTCAAGCAGGAAAACAATCTTGCCTTTCATCAGCCGATTCTCCGGTTCAGACCTTCAAATAAGCCCTGTTTCCAGAGATGACCTGGTAAGTCTCCTGCATCGGCCAAGGCACAAAGGTTTTTCGAATCGAGGGCATGTGTTATTTTTGTAAATCCTTGTTGTTTGTCCAGGCAATAGATTTCATTCAATGTAAGTGCATTGAGAAAATCTGGAGAATGTGTCGAGATAAAGACCTGGCCACCTCGTTCAGCATAAGCGCGAAACTCTTCGGCGAGCTCTGGCAAGAGGTCAACATAAAGTTGATTTTCAGGTTCTTCGATAGCGAGTAAAGGGAATGGCTTGGGATCGTTCAGCAAAACCAGATAGGCGAACATTTTGATCGTGCCGTCAGAAACATAGCGGGAGATAAAGGGGTCTTTAAAACTTCCATCTTGGAAACGAAGCACCAAACGACCGTCTTCGGTCTGTCGTGGCTCTATGACTGATACACCAGGAACCCGACGTTTCATGGCATCCAGGATACGGTTAAAACAATTGCTGTGATGTTCAAACAGATAATTGGCGACTAGCGCCAGATTATCACCACGAATGGATAAATGTTCGGCCCAGCCTTCTTCTTGGCTGGGACGCGCTTCCGAAACATGGAAGTCCGAGATATGCCAATTCTCAATCATGGCACGAAATGCCTTGGCGGCCTTGAAACGATCAAACTGTCCCAATCCTTTGATCGCCAAGATGTCGGGTGCATCGAGAGTCTGCGCTTCGCGGGTCAATTCTTTGTCAGATTTTGAAAAATCCTCCTCGTTGTTGATGGCATAACCTTGTCCTTGTTTGAAGTCCAGAAAATGAAAAGGCGCACCACTTTCCCCTCGTTTGTAGCGCAGTATTTCCCGTTCGATCAGCGGATGCCCATGCTCGTCGTGAGAAATTTTCAGAGCATAAGTGACAAGGCGCTCATAGCCTGTAATTTCCAGACGAAATTGCAGCGTAATTTCGATGGGTTCGTCAGTGAATCCACGGCTGGCTACTTCTTTATATCCTCCCCGTCTAGCAAGCGCTGTGCCGACATTTTGGGTGAGTGCATCCTTGAGAAAAGAGAACACATCGAACAAGGTGGACTTGCCGGTGCCATTTGCTCCGACCAGAACACATAGATGTGGAATATGGGTAATCCGTACGTTACGGAACAGTCGATAGTTTTTGATCTCGATGGTCTCTATTTTCATCGTATTCACCAATCCTTTTCAGGAAAACGTCACCGGAAACGTCGGCTTCGCTGCCCTGATCGCATCCGGCGCGCAAGGCTGCAAACACAGTCCGCATCCCGTACAGGCTGCCGTCTCGATGTTGACGAACGCCAGTTCCACTTCCTTGCCCGATGGTTTCACCGCTTTCTCGCGCCGGGTGACGTGAATCGCCGGACAGCCGATTTCGACGCAGTTGCCGCAGCCGGTACAGGCGGTTTCGATGACTTCGTAGGACGGCTGTTTTTCGTATTCGTCGATCAGCACGCAGGGACGGTTGGTGATGATGACCGATGGGCCGTCGTATTTTGTTTCTTCGCGCAACGTTTTGAACAGCACCGGCAGCACGTAGGGATCGACCACGCGGATGTGTTCGGGGGCAATGCCCAGCGCCTCCACCAGACGGGCGAAGTCGATGCGGGGTGCTTCCTCGCCGTGGATGTCGCGACCGCTGGCCGGGTTGTCCTGCCCGCCGGTCATGCCGACGGTGCGGTTGTCCAAGAGGAGCACGGTGACATTGCCACGGTTGTAGGCGATGTCGAGCAAGCCCTGCATGCCCATGTGCATGAAGGTGGAATCGCCGATTACGGCAACGATCTTCTTTTTTTCGTCATCCGGGCCGCGTCCCTTGTCGAGTCCGAGCGCCATGCCCATTGATGCGCCCATGCAGATTGTGGTGTCGAGCGCGTTCCAGGGATGACCCGCGCCCAGGGTGTAACAGCCGATGTCGCCAGCGATGGTGACGTTCTTCAATTGCGAGAGCGTGTAATACACGCCCAAGTGCGGACAGGCGACGCACATCGTGGGCGGACGCGGAAAAACCGGCAGCGCGGCGGGGGCGGTTTTGCCGTCACCTTGCGCAGCCAGTTCCGGGAGGAGGGCGGCCAGCCCCTTCTTCAGCACCGGTGGCGGCAGTTCGCCGAAGGCGGGCAGGATATCCTTGCCGCGCACCGCGATGCCAGCGGCGCGGATTTCGGTTTCCAGCAACTGTTCGGTTTCTTCAACCACAACCAGGGCATCCACCTGCGCGGCGAGTTCCCGGATCTTGCCCATCGGCGCGGGATGCGAGAAGCCGAGCTTCAACACCGGCGCGTCCGGGAACGCTTCGCGCACGTGCATGTAAGCCGGGCCGGAGGTGATGAAGCCCACCCGCCTGTCCGCGCCCGCCTCGATGCGGTTCAGCGCGCTCGTTTCCGCTTCGGCGGCCAGCGCCTTGTCGCGCGCGAACATCAACGGCATGCGGCGCTGGGCGTTGGCGGGCACCATCACCCAACGCGACGGGTTCTTGTTGAAGCCCGTGGCGGCGCGCTGGACGTTGCGTTCGCCGACTTCAACCAGGCATTTGACGTGACAGACCCGCGTGGTGAGCCGCAGGATGACTGGCGTCTCGAACTTTTCCGAAAGCTCGAAAGCGGCGCACGTCATGGCGTAGGCTTCCTGCGAATCGGCGGGTTCAAGGATGGGCAGGTGCGCAAAGCGCCCCCAGAAGCGCGAATCCTGCTCGTTTTGCGACGAGGAAAAACCCACATCGTCGGCCACGGCAATCACCAGGCCCCCGACCACGCCGGTGAGCGTCAGCGTCATCAGTGCGTCGGCGGCGACGTTCAAGCCGACGTGCTTCATGGCGCAAAAGCTGCGCGCCCCAGCCACCGACGCGCCGATGGCGACTTCGAGCGAGACCTTTTCATTGACCGACCATTCGGTGTAGAGGTCGGGATAACGCGCGGCGTTTTCCAGGATTTCGGTGGAGGGCGTGCCCGGGTAGGCGGCGGCGACCGCCACGCCCGCATCCCACACGGCGCGGGCGATGGCTTCGTTGCCGGACATCAGGTGGCGGGAGGCGGCGGGGGGCGGGGTGAAAGGTTTGTGGGCGCTCAAGGTGTTTTCCTTCGGATGAGTCATGTGGTGTTGATGCGGCGGGCCGTCAAAGGCCGCCATTCTAATTCCGCGTCGGCGTTTGGCGCGATGGCTCCCACCTCCCTGCCTGTAGCAGACGCCGCAATCGACTGCCCATTGCGGCGCGAAAGCGCGGGCTGTGCAGACAGGTGCCGCCCGCGAAGCCTGTGAGGCAACCGAGCACGGTGTCAAAGAAACGCGCTTCGACCAAAGTGCCGACGGCGTTGGGGTCGAGCGTGGCGGCATCGGCCAGCAGAATGGTGAGTGGCGTGATAAAGACCATGGCGAAGCCGTAATGGCGCACCACGGTGGTTTCAACGATGAAGGCGATGGCCATCATCGTGAAGGACAGGCTCCAGTTGTTGAATGGCAGCATGAGTAGTCCCCAGGCGGTCAGGAGGCCGATACCCGTGCCCAGGATGCGGTGAAGCTGTTTTTCCCAGATCGCGCGCAGGGACATGCCCTGCATCACCACAAGGCAGCTCACCGGCACCCAGTAGGCTTTTTCGAGCTGGAGGAATTGCGCCAGCAAAAGCGCCACGCCGACGAAGCAGCCGATGACGACGGAATCGAATACGACAAAATCGAACGTGGCGGGCGGCAGCGGCTCGATGGGCGCGGCGGGGCGGCGGCGCAGGATGACGAGACTGTAGAAAAATGCGATCAGGGCTGCGAGCAGGCACCCCAGGGTGATCAGTCCCACCCGGCGCGGAATTTCCAGCACCTCGCACGGGGAATAGGCTGCGACCGCAGCGGCCATGGTGAAGAACAGTCCGCCTGGCGGCCCTACTCGGTAGAAGCGGCACAGCATCGTGACCAAGATGGCGACAAAGGTGAGCACCACCATCATCGCGGGCGGAAACAGGTGGCTCAGGGCGCCCAGCGCGTAGCTCGCCGACATGGCGAAGGCGCAGGCGATCAACTGCACCATGCGATGGTGAAGTGGCGTCTCCGGCAAGTTGAGAAACACCATGCCGCCCAGCGACGAGATCAGCCCGTAATCCATGTGTCCGAAGCCGCAGCCGACCAGCAGCGGCAGACCGATGGCGAGCGCGGCGGCGGCGGGCATCTGCCAGGGGCGATCGCTTTTGTTGATGACGATGATCTGACGCCATTCCCGGTGCAGGAAGGCGCGGAAGGCATTGGGCGTTGGGTTCTGAGGCATTTCATTCTGCTTCTGTGCTGCGGTCTTGTGGCGCGCAAAACAATGCGGACTCGAAAGCGGGCCATGCTGATTGGCGCAGGGCGACGGTTTCGGCGAGTTTTGCAACCCGTTTTGCCCGATCAGGTCGAGTCGAGAAAAGGATTGACGATGTGCAATGTGTTTTCCAGCACAAGGCCATGCTGCATGTCTTCGGAGTAGAGCGTATCGCACCCCGCCAGAAGCGCGGCGGCGGCGATCAGGGCGTCGTAGGTGTTGATCTGGTAGCGTTCGGCGAGACGGCGGGCGGTGTCGTGGGTTTCCACGGTCAAAGGCTCGACAGGACATTTGGAGCGAATGGTTGCCAGGAAATGCGCCACCTGCGGCCAGGTATATTGGTGCTTCCGGCGCATGACGCTCGTCATTTCATTCAAAACCTGCACACTGATGAAACAACGTTCGTGCAAAACGGCTTGTGCCGTTGCCGCTTTCCGGGCGTCTGGCGACAGCAGATAGAGCGGTACGTTGCTATCGGCAAATTTGCGCGATCCGGATACCGCATAGACCGGCGCACAACTGTCGGAGAGCCTGTTTTCCGGATTACCGGGCATTGGCTTCTTCACGGTCGAACTTGAAATCGGCGGGCAACAGGGGCATTTCTTCCCGGATTTTCCGGATGGCGGCGGCGAAATCGTCCTCGGAGGAGGTTATTTTCTTGACCTCGACTTCCACTTCCTCGCCTTCGCGCAGGTTCATCTCCTTGATGAGCGCGGCGGGCAACCGCACGGCCAGGCTGTTGCCCCATTTGGCGATGCGCATGACGAGCCTCCTTCACGGATGGATATACATTACTACTCTATTGTATATCATTTCTTCTCCTTCCGATGGTCGATCACCCGCACCGCCTTGCCCATCGAGCGCTCCACCGAGCCGGTGGGGTGGATCTGCACCTCGCAGGAAATGCCGATGAAATCCTTGATGTCCTTTTTCACCTTGGCCGAGACGCGATCCATATAGTCCTGTCCCTTGGCGTAGAGCGGCGGGCTGGCTTCGACGTTTACGTGCAGCGTGTCGAGATGGCCTTCGCGGAAGACTTCGAGCTGGTAGAAGGGCGACAGCGTTTCGGTGCGCATCAGGATGGCTTCGACCTGGGTCGGGAAGACGTTGACACCGCGGATGATCAGCATGTCGTCGGAGCGTCCGGTGATGCGGCTCATCCGTATGTGCGTGCGTCCGCACTTGCAGGGCGCGGTCTCCAGCACGGAGACGTCGCGGGTGCGGAAGCGCAGCATCGGGAAGGCTTCGCGGGTGAGCGAGGTGATGACGATCTCGCCTTTTTCACCCGGCGGCAGCGGTTCGCCACTGTCGATGTCTACGCATTCGACAAGGAAATGATCTTCCCAGATGTGCAGCCCTTTTTTGGCCGCCAGGCATTCGATGCCGACACCCGGCCCCATGAGTTCGGTGAGACCGTAGATGTCGAGCGCGTCGATGCCCATGCGTGATTCGATTTCGTAGCGCATTTCCTCGCTCCACGGCTCGGCGCCGAACAGACCGACCCGGAGCGGCAGCTTGCGGACGTCGATGTTGAGCTTTTCGGCCTCCTCGGCGATGTTGAGCGCGTAGGAAGGCGTACAGCTCATCGCGGTGGCCGCGAGGTCTTGCAGCAGCATCACCTGTTTCTGTGTCTGGCCGCCCGACATGGGAATCACCGTCATGCCGAGCGATTCCGCTGCGCCGTGCAGACCCAGTCCGCCGGTAAAGAGGCCATAGCCGTAGGCGTTGTGAAGGCGGTCGCCGGGCTGGAGGCCAGCAGCAGCCAGGCATCTCGCGCCCATCGCGCCCCAGTTGGCGATGTCGCGCCGGGTGTGGCCGACCACCACGGGCTTGCCGGAGGTGCCGGAGGAGGCATGGATACGGATCACCTGATCCGGCGGTACGGCGAACATGCCGTAGGGGTAGTTGTCGCGCAGTTGTTCTTTTTTGGTGAAAGGCAGCAGCTTGACGTCGGCGAGCGTCTGGATGTGGTGTGGTTTGATTTCCAGTTCGTCCATCGCTTCCCGGTAGAAACTCACGGTTTCGTAGCAGCGTGTCACTGTGGCCTGGAGGCGATGCAGTTGCAGGGCTTGCAGGTCTTCGCGGGGAAGCGTTTCGTTGTCGATGTCGAAAATCATGATTCGCCAGACCTCTCAGTGAATGAACGGAAAAGTTGGGCATGATAGCGATTCGGGCGAGACAGGGGCGATTGCTGCAAACCCGCACGACGTCCGCCGATCAGCTTTGGGCGGTAAAGCCGCCTCCATGGCCTCGCCCCTCGTGTGGTGAGAACCAGTACAATGCGCGGAAATTTCAAGGTTTTATTCATATCCCATGAGTCTTGTCCCTTCTCACCGCAATACGCTCCTCGCCTGGGCCGAGGAGGGTGCACTGACGCCCGAGCAGACGGTGCGCGCCCTTGCGCTCACCGGGGTCATTCCTTCCCGGAACGACTGGCGTGATTTCCTGGATCGGCTGTTGCTCGCTTTGGGCGTGGGGCTGCTGGCCTCGGGACTGATCTTCTTTATCGCCTACAACTGGGAAGCAATGGGGCGTTTTGTCCGTTTCGCGCTTGCCGAGGGGGCGATTCTTTTTGCGCTCGGGGCGGTGTGGCGGCTGGGCCTGGATCGCCCGGCGGGCAAGGCGGCGCTCTTCATCTGTTGCGTATTGTCGGGCGGATTGCTCGCGCTTGTGGGCATCGTCTATCAGACCGGAGCGGATACGTGGGAACTCTTTGCCACATGGGCTGTGCTGATGTTGCCTTGGGCACTTGTGGGCAGAATGGAAGCGTTATGGCTGCTGTGGGTCGCCGTGTTCAATACCGCCGCTGCCCTCTGGCTGAAAACTGGCAGTAGCTTCGGCTTCGAGGCCTGCGGCTGGGCGTTGTTCGTGCTGCTCACGGTCGAACTCGCGGTATGGGATGCCGCCGCGCTCGGATTCGGGCGTCCCTGGCTTGGATCGCGTTGGGGCGCAAGACTGTTGGTGTTCGCCGGTACGTTTGTCGTCAGCGTAATGGTTATGTCCACGGAATTTAACATTGTCGCGCCCCTTGTCTGGGCCGTCTGGCTGTTGGCGCTCTGGTTCGTCTACGGCAAGTGGAAAAAAGATGTGTTCATGCTCGCTTGCGGGGTGTTTTCCGTGGTGACTGTGCTGCCCTCGTTGTTGTTGCGGGATGCCGACTTCGACATGGGGGGGCTTTTTCTGTGGGGCGGACTCATGCTTGTGCTCTCGGCCTTCGGGGGTGTTTGGCTTAAAAACATCGCCAATGAAGCCTCTCGCGGAGAGACGCAATGAACGAAGCGCTCTGGAACCGGCTGCGCGAGGCCTCGCTTGTGGCGGGCGATCCGCCCGGGCGCGCAGCGCCCGCTCCCTGGTATATACGGCTGATGCTTGGGGTGGCGGCCTGGATCTCAGCGGGCTTGTTGCTGTGCTCTTTTGGCCTTGCTTTCTCGCGGGTGTTTGGCGCAGTCACCTTTTCCGTCATAGGCTTTGTTCTCTGTCTGGGGGCGACATTTCTTTTTCGTCTTCCCCGGACAGGCGAGTTTGTGCATCAACTTGCCTTTGCGGCGAGCCTTGTGGGAACAGCCCTGTTTCAGTTCATCGCCGTCCAACTTGCGGACGATTCGGCCAGCGCCATCCCTTTCACGCTCGCGCTGACGATGACCGTGCTCTTTTTCGCCATTCCCGATGGCGCGCACCGCATCTGGGCTGCAAGCGTGGGCATTTGCGCCCTGTGCGTGGGGTTGATCCACGATGCGCCGCCGGAGATGCGCGGCAGTGTTCTCCATGTCCTTGCAGGCGCATCCAGCCTGATGCTGGCCGGGTTCTGGACGTGGGAATTCAAACATTTGCGCAACATCTCGCGCTGGCGTCCCGCTGCATATGGGGTGACGACCGCCTTCTTGCTGCTGAACGCCATGGCGATAGAACTGCTCACCGTCTCATTCTTCTTCGAGTTGTTTTACAAACGAGACATGGATGTTCATTCCCTTGCGCGCATTGTCTGGATCGGATTGAACGGCATTGCCCTGCTGTGGACGGCTTGGGCGTATCTCCGGAAAATCCCTGCGGGGAATTCCCGTTGCGCCTGGGGGCTGGGGGTGCTCGTGGGCATCCTTGCGCTCGCTCACCTGAAACTCGTGTTTCTCGGGCCATGCCTGATGTTGATGCTGCTCGGTCGCGGGCAGGGAAACCGGCTATTGATGGGCGTGGGCGTTCTGGCGCTGCTGTTTTGTCTTGGGCGCTTTTACTACGTGCTCGAAATCACCTTGCTGCAAAAATCCCTCTACATGATGGCGAGCGCCGGTGCGTTGCTATTGGCCCGCTACGCTTTGTTGCGCCTGTGGCCGCGAGACGGAGAGGTTCTCCATGCGTAAACGCATTGCACTGGCGTTCGGCGCGATCGTCCTGATCCTCGTCAATGTCGCGATCGTTCAGCGCGAACAGTTGCGCACCCACGGTCAGGTGGCGTTGCTCGAACTCGCCCCGGTCGATCCGCGTTCGCTCATGCAGGGAGACTACATGATGCTGCGTTTCGCGCTTGACCGTGAGATCGACGAGGGTGCCATCGCCCCGGATGGGAAGTTGGTGTTGCAGCGCGATGCCCAGGGTGTCGCCCGGTTCGTGCGCGTCGATGACGGCGCGCCACTCAAACCAGACGAAATGCTGTTGCGCTACCGCGTCCGCAAGGGGCGTCTCAAGCTGGCGACCAACGCCTTCTTTTTCCAGGAAGGCACGGCTGACACATATTCCGGGGCGCGTTACGGGGAGTTTCGCGTCGACGGCAAGGGCGACGCGCTGCTGACCGGGCTGCGCGACGAGAATCTCGCAGCGCTTCAGGGCAGGGCTTCCCCTTGAGAGGTTTCAAAGCAGTCAGCGCGGGGACGCCGCGTTGCGAATTCAATGGACAAAGGAGAATTTCATGACTCACCCCGCCGTGTTTGCCGATGGAATTGTCAAGACGCCGCTGCAATACCTCGACCGGGCCATGATGACGCTGCGCGATCTCGGCCTGATGCCCGCGAAGGCGGAGGATGCGCCGATAACCGCCATCCTCGGCAAGATCGCCGACGTCGAGCCGGACAAGGTGGCGATCATCACGCGCACCTTGCAGCAGATGAGCGTTTTCAACGAGGCGGTGCGCGAGCAGGTTTCCCGGATCGACATCGGCACCCGGTACGAGGACATCGCCAAGGCGTTCGACTCCATCCGCGACGACTCGAAGCGCATGGTCGAACAGCTCGACGACAACAAGCTCGATATGGTCGAGCGCGTGAGCAACGTCTGGATGAAACTCTCCCGTGGTGACGTGGCCGGCCGGTTCGACGCCATCAACAAGAAATTTCTGGACGTCTCCCGGGACACCAAGGAAGCCATCGACCGCGAGACCGTCATATTCGAGGCTTACACCGATTTTCGGGGGGCGTTGAAGCACGGAGAGATTGCCGCGCACGAAATCTTCAAGATTGTGGAAAAGGCGTTGGAGGATGCCAGGGACGCCCTGCAAAAAGCCTCTGAAGCCGTCGCCGCCTGCGGCGAGGGCGTCGATCTCGCCGATCGCGCCCGGCTGGAACTGATCCGCGACGAAAAGCTCCGGGCCGTGCGGGGAGCCGAGGCCAAATACCAGGTCGCCAAGGATTTGCAGGACAACCTCACCATCTCCTACAACACCTCGGAAGTGGTCATGGCGCGGCTGTTGCAGACCACCAACGCCAAGGAACGGGTGTATCAGCAAGCCGTGTCCTTCTTCTCCACCAACGAAGTGGTTTTCACGGCCCTGAAGGCCACCTTCACCGGATTGTTCAGCCTGCACGAAAGCACGCAAACGCTCGAAGTCATGAAGGAGGGCGCGAACAAATCGCTGGAAGTGCTCGCGGAAATCGGCGGCAAGGTGCAGGAGGCGGCCATCAAGGCCGGTTACGGCCCGACGATCCGGGCCGAAGCCGTCAAGAAGCTGGTCGACAGCGTGGTGGGTTTCCAGGAGCGTTCCGTGGAAATCATCGCCGAGATGCGCAAGGCTGCGACCCGGAACAGCGAGGAAATCCGGGACGCCGTCGAAGAAGGACGGCAACGCATGGCCCGGCTCGCCAGGGAAGGTCACGCGCTGGAGATTCCACAATGACTTCCGCTGCCGCGTTGCCCGTGGGGGCTGATGCGCCAGGCGAGCAGCCCGGCCTGAACGATGTCCTGATGGCGATGGACGTGGTCGATACCCTTCGCCATCAGGACGCACTCGTTCTCAAGGAACTCGGAGAGGACGAGCGTGACGACGCGCTCAAGCAACGCCTGCGCGAAATCTATGAAGGGCAAGGGCTGACGGTGACGGATCGCATTCTGGACGAAGGGATACGATCCTTGCGGGAAGACCGGTTCACCTATCGGCCCCAGGGTTCCTGGTTCGCGCGGCGTCTCGCGGGCATGTGGCTACAGCGCGTGCGCTGCCTTGCCATCGCCGGTCTGGTGGCCGCCGGGGTGGGCGGCGCGGCGTATTACGGCCATTGGCAGGCGGGCATACAAGAGCGGCTCCAGATCGAACTGGCCGAAGTCCTGCCCGATCAATTGAAGAATGCGGCGACTTACGCGATTTCGTTGGCCAAGGAGCCGGAAGCGGTCGAAAAAATCGAAAAAACCTTGCACGCGGGCGAGATCGCCATTGCAGGCGGGGATGCCGCCGCGGCCAAAGAAATTGTCGCGGATTTGAATGCGATCGCCGTTACGCTGGGCCAGCAATTCAAACTCCGGATTGTCAGTCAACCGGGAAGGTCTTCGGCTGTTTACCGTATTCCAGACGATAACCCGATGGCTAAAAATTATTACCTGATCGTCGAAGCCATTGACGACCATGGCAGTGTCCTTTCTCAAAGTGTTCTCAACGAGGAGACCGGTCGGGCCGAAACCGTCCATGAGTGGGGCAAGCGCGTGCCTTTTGAAACTTACGAAGCGGTGCGTCTGGACAAGACAAGTGATGGAATCATCGACGACAATATTCTCGGTGAAAAACCGGCGGGATACCTTTCAATCAAATACAACATGTCCGTCATGAACGGCGCGATAACGAAATGGTAAGGGGATGACATGGAACCGAGCGTAGTTTTCAGCCACCTCACCGATTCGCTGGATACAGTCCAGGAAGCAGAACGGGACGTCATGTTGATAATCGACTCAAAATCGAAAGATCTTGCAGACGATGAAACCCGGCGACTCGAAGCGTACAGGGTGCTCGCCCGGTTGCGGCTCGATGAGATTGTCGCCAATGCCGTGTCCGATGATCTGACCGCATCCGAGACAAAGGCCAGGGCGAAATACGAGACCTTCACACTGTTGTGTGCACAGGTTCAGACCGAGCGTCGCGGGTTGGTAGAGAAGATCGCGCAGGCGGCAAGCCGCCGTTCCGGCTTTATGGGCATGATCGAGGCAAGCCTTGCCGAAATCGCCACCGTGGAAGCCGGATCGTCTCGCCGTCTGGAGCAGGATGAGGCATGGACAAAGCTCGTTTCCGAGGCGCTTTCCCGGAAAAATAAACTCGCCGCCGCAAGGGAAAAAGCCTTGGCGAGAGAAGCCGACCGGGTCAATAAATCAAAGCCGTATCTGGCCGACAAACTGTTCAAATACCTGTACGACCGTCATTACGGAACTTCCGCGTACCAAGAAAGCGGGCTGACCCGCTGGGGCGATGGATTCGTGGCCAGAACAATCCAGTACGAGGCCGCCCGCCGCAACTTCACCCTGTTGAACGAGTTGCCGGAAAGGCTTCACGAACACGCCGATGCCCTCAATCAAGCCCTGGATGTGCAAAATGCCGCCCTGGAAAAGCGGTTCCGGGAAACCACGGTCGAGGATGGAATCGTTCCTCTGGAGCAAAAACTCGGGGAACAACGCAAAGATCTGGACGATGCGGAAAACGCCTACCAATCGTTGCTGGAAGAACTCAACCGAAACCGTGACCGCTATCAGGGCTTGACGGAAGGCGACGACGAGAATGGATTGAATGCGGTGCTCGAACTCATCGTCATGGCGTTGAAACGACTTGATTTGGCGGCCTTGAAGGGAAAAGCCCTGAAGACGCCCACCCTGGAAGATGACAAAATCGTGCATGAACTGGGCGATCTCGAAGGCCGCATTGCCGGCGCGCAGGCCGAACTGATGGAGGCCCGCAAGCAGCTTGAATCAATCAAGCAGCACGAGGCCGAACTCCAGAAAGCGGACAAGGAGGTTCACGCAAAGTGTTACGACGGCGACTTCACCGGGGACGATGACGACATTACCGAGTTGATCCAGGAAATTTTGCTCGGCGCCAAAAAATCCGGCGACCTGCTGGGGCATCTCGAAAAGCATTTTCGCCCCCGTCCGAAAACCTACTATTCCTCCGATTCCTCCAGTTCCTTCGATTTCTCAAGTTTCTCCAGTTCTTCCAGTTCCAGCGGCGGCTTTGGAGGCGGAGGGTTCAGTTCTGGCGGGAGCGTGGGTGGAGGCGGATTCCGTACTGGCGGAGGCTTTTGATTCTTCCCCTCGGGCGGTCCCGTGTTCGATTCCCGTGCGTGGCGCGCAGACCTTCGACGGGCGCGCCTCAGCCCGCAATTTCCATCGTCACTTCTGCGCCGCCTTCCGGGTGGTTCCTGAAACGCGCCTCGCCCCCGTGCAGTTGCGCGACCTCGCGCACGAAGGGCAATCCCAGCCCGGTGCTCTTGCGCCCGGTGGCGGGCCGGGGCAGCGAATAAAACCGCTCGAAGATTTGCGGGAGTGCGTAGTCCGGTGCGCCCGCGCCGTGGTCGCGGACGATTGCGGCGAGCCGCGTGGGCGTTTTTTCCAGCGCGATGTCGATCGCGCTGCCTTCGGATGAAAAGTCGATTGCGTTGTCGAGCAGATTGCCGAGGGCCTGTTGCAGCAGAAACGCATCGCCCCGGCAGGGATAGGCACCCTCGTGCTTCACGTTTACGGTGAGACCGCGTTGCCCGAGGGCGGACTTCCGTGACCCGATGACCTGGGCAGCGAGATCGGCGAGATCGAGCGATTGGTTTTCCTCCAGCCGTTGCAGTTGCTCCACTTTCGCCAGTTGCAACATGCGCTCGATCACCTGTTGCAGGCGGCTGGATTGCTCCTGGATCAGCGCGGCGAAGTGGTGGCGCTCCGGCTCGGGCATATCGCCTTCGAGCAGTTCGGCAGCGGAGACGATGGCCGTGAGCGGGCTTTTCATCTCATGGGCGAGGTTCTGGACGTAACGTTCCACGTACTGCTTGCCTTCGAGCCGTTCCCGCATCGCGGCGAGCGCGTGCGCGAGTTCCGAGAACTGGCTGCCGCCGCCCGTGGGCGCGGTGGCTTTTTTTCCGGCGCTCACGTCGCGCGCGTAGCGGATCAGGCCGTTGATCGACCCGATGAGCCAGGCCGACAACAGCACCCCGACGGTGGCCGAAATCGAGAGCATCACGAGACCGCCTGAGCGGATGCGCTCGGTCATGCGCTCGACGTAGGGCATCAGTGTCAGGTTGGGTTTGGCGAAGGTGAGCGCGCCGATGCGATCGCCATGCCAGAGGATGGGCGCGGCGACGTACATATAGGAACTCGCCGCGTCCGCTTCGTCGTCCCGCGAGGTGCGTGCGCCGTATTCGCCCCGCAACGCACGGGCGACGTCCGACCAGTTCGAGAAATCGGCCCCCACGGAGAGTCCTTCGGAATCGAACACCACCTTGCCCGCAGCGTCGGTGACGTAGACGCGGGCATCCACCGCGTTCTTCCCGATGCCGTAGATCGTCGCGCCGGGGTCGCGTTTGCGCACCTCGCCGAGCACTTGCGCGAAACGCCCGTCGCCGATGCGCCCGGCGGCCAGATCCGGGGCGGCCACCTCGGCGAGCAGGAACGCCGTGTCGACCTGCGTCTCCTCGCGCGCCTGCCGCAGCCCCGGACTGATTTCGTTGGTAACGGTGTTCAGCACGAACCAGGCCGTGAGGCCGAGCACGAAAAAATAGCCAAGGAAGAAGCGCACCGAGATATTCACGGGTCGATGCTGTAGCCCAGCCCCCGGTGGGTGACGATGGGATCGCGCTCGGGCAGCGCCGCACGCAGTTTCACGCGCAGCGTCTTGATGTGGGTGTCGACGGTGCGCTCCTCGGTTTCCTCCGCGTCCGTCCACACCTTGTCCATCAGCGCTGCGCGCGAATAGACCCGACTCGGATGTTCGAGCAGGCAGGCGAGCAGCAGGTACTCGTAGCGGGTGAGGTTCAGCCACTGCCCTTGGCAGGCGATGCGCATTCCCTCGCGGTCGACCCGGAAGGTGGAAGACGCCGCCGTCGCGGCGGGGGAGGGCGCCTCCTCGCGCCCGTGCGTCCTTCTCAGGATGGCGCGCACGCGGGAGACGAGTTCGCGGGGACTGAAGGGTTTGGACACATAGTCGTCCGCGCCCAGTTCCAGCCCGACGATGCGGTCGACTTCTTCGGCGCGCGCGGTCAGGAACAGGATCGGTACGCCGGATTTCTTGCGCAGCTCGCGGCACACATCGAACCCGCTCATGTCCGGCAGGCCCACGTCGAGGATGACGAACGCGTGGTCGCCCGCTTTGGCCACCGCCAGCGCCTCGCCGCCCAGCCCGCAACTTTCGGTCTCGAAACCGTTGGCCGCCAGCGCGTAGGCGAGCGTGTCTACGATGGCCGGTTCGTCGTCGACGATGAGAATCTTCATGAGCGTCATGGTAGGGGGTTCACTCAAAAAAACGAAGCCTCCTGGGGACTTCACCCGCGCTTCACATGCCCGCCATGCCCACTTCCTTCGCCGCTCACACGCGCCGCGCAGCATCGTTCGTGCCTCATCCCTGGCACAAGGAGAAACGAAATGCTACGCAATGCCCTCGCGCGGTTCGCGCAACTGGCGGGCGAAAATCTCGCCACGAAGCCGGTCACCGTTACGGTGCCGGACATTCCTCAAACGCTTGCCAAATGTCTGTCTACGGGCTGCAGGGTCGCTTCTGCCAGCTTTCTTGTGCTGGCGGTGATCTTCTCGCCCGCGACAAAGGCCCAGACCTGGGAAGCGTCCGACAAGACCGAAAGCCCGTATTTCTATATGCCGGACGGCGACCCGTCGGTCGATGCCCTGCCGTTGAAGGCGACCGAAGTCGACGTGAAAATCGCAGGCGTGATCGCCGATGTGACGGTCACGCAGACCTACAGAAACGAAGGCTCGCGCCCGATCGAGGCGAAGTATGTCTTTCCCGGCTCGACCCGCGCGGCTGTCCACGCCCTTAACGTGCGGCTCGCAGATCGGCTGATCGTCGCCCAAATCCGCGAGAAGGTGCGCGCGAGGCAGGAATACGAACAGGCAAAGGCGCAGGGCAAGACGGCAGCGCTGCTCGAACAACACCGGCCCAACGTCTTCCAGATGAACGTCGCCAACATCATGCCCGGCGAGACCGTGCGGGTGGAACTGCGTTACACCGAGTTGCTGGCGAACGATGCCGGACGCTACCGCTTTGTGTTCCCCACCGTCGTGGGGCCGCGCTACGCGAGTCCCCAATCGCCCACCCGTTCCGAACAATGGATTTCGCAACCGACCCTGCCTGAAGGCGTCGCCAGTCCGGCGAAGTTCAGCATGAAGGTCGCACTCGATACGCCCATCGGCATCAAGGAGGTTGTTTCGTCCTCGCACGCAATCGACGTGAAGCAGCCCAACGACAAACGCGCCGAGGTGAGGCTCGCCGCCGATCCAACCCGCGCCGCCAACAACCGCGACTTCATTCTCGACTACCGGCTGGCGGGCAACGCGGTCGAATCTGGTGTGATGCTCGTGCGCGGCAAGGGTGGGGATGCCGAGAACTTTTTCCTGGCGATGGTCGAGCCTCCCAAGGCCGTGCCCGAGCGCATCATTACCCCGCGCGACTACGTTTTTGTGCTTGATGTTTCCGGCTCCATGCACGGATTCCCGCTCGACACCGCCAAGGTCATGATGCGGGAGCTTCTCTCGGGGCTGCGCCCGACGGACACTTTCAACGTGATGCTTTTCGAGAGCAGCAACGCTTTTCTGAATGAACGCTCGGTGCCCGCCACCGGAGAAAACATCGAGCGGGCGCTCTCGATGATCGGGCAGCGTGGCGGTGGCGGTGGCACGGAACTCATTCCGGCCCTGCACCACGTCTACATCCAGCCCAAGCCGGAAGATGTTTCCCGCACCGTCGTGATCGTCACCGACGGGTTCGTGTCGGTGGAAAGCGAAGCCTTCGGACTCGTGAGGAAAAACCTCGACCAGGCAAACCTCTTTGCCTTCGGCATCGGCTCCTCGGTGAATCGTCATCTCATCGAAGGACTGGCGCGCGCGGGGATGGGCACGCCATTCGTCGTCACCAAGCCAGACGAAGCGAAAGACGCGGCGAAGCGTTTCCGGGAGATGATCTCCGCGCCTGTACTCACCAGCGTGAAGGCGCGCTTTGAAGGAATCGAAGCCTACGACACCGTTCCCGATGCCTTGCCCGATGTGCTTGCCGGGCGGCCCCTCGTGATCTTCGGCAAGTGGCGCGACGCGGGTGACGGCGCATCCCCGCGCTTGACGATCGAGGGACGGCGTGCCGACGGCGAGTATCGCCAAGTGCTGCCGGTAGCCGATGCGGTCGACGGGGAACGTTTTCCGGCGCTGCGTCACCTCTGGGCGCGGCAGCGCATCGCGGAAATCTCCGACCAGGAAGCGCTGATCGGCGGCGACAGCGGTTTGCGTGAGCAGATCACCGCCCTGGGGCTGAAGTACAGTTTGCTCACGAAGTACACGAGCTTCATCGCGGTCGACCACGAAATCCGGAATCCCAACCCCCAGGGCGCGGTGAGCGTCAATCAGCCGCAACCTCTGCCCGAGGGCGTGAGCAACCTCGCGGTGAGCGGTGCATACGTACCGGGCGCGCCGGAGCCGCAAACCTTGGGCGCGTTGTTCGTCACGCTCTCCATGCTGGCGATGATCGCGCGCCGCGCATCGCGTCAGCGCCGCCGTCACTGGACGCTCTGAAGCGATGAGCGCCCTGCATACTTTCGCACTCCGGCTCGACCGCCTGCCTCCGGCGGTCTGGCTGGCGGCGCTCGGCGCGGCGATCTGGCCGCACCTGTTCTGGATGGCGCGGCGTTTCGGCGACGGCTCAGACGACCCGCTCGGGATCGTGGCGATCAGCGCGCTTGTCTGCCTGCTCTGGCGCGCGCGGCGCGAGCTGCGGGACGCACCCCGCTTGGGCTGGTTCGCCGCCGCCATTCTGCTGGTCACCGTTTCCTGCCTCGCGTGGCAGGTGCTGCCGCCGCTCTTCGCAGCGCTTGTCGCCCTGCCGGGCTTCGCCGCCGGACTGCTCGCCTTTTTGCCCGCGCGCTTCGCCTGCGCGCCAGTGCTGGGACTTTCGGCACTCTCGCTTCCGGTCATGGCCTCGCTGCAATTCTATGCGGGCTATCCGCTGCGCATCGTTGCGGCGGAGTTGTCACGGTGGCTGCTGACATTGGCCGGGTACGAGGTCGAGCGCGAGGGCGTGGCGCTCACGGTCGACGGGCAATTGGTGCTGGTCGATGCCGCCTGCTCGGGTGTGCAGCTCGTCTGGTTCGGGTATTTCACCGCCTGCACTGCCGCGCTGCTCGTCGGGTGCGGCAGCGTCCGTTTTTTGCGCCGCCTGCCGGTAGCGGGCGCGTTGATCCTCGCGGGCAACGTGTTGAGGAATGCCGTGCTCGTCGCTGCGCAGGCCGACGGTCGCCCGCTCGCCGGGTGGCTGCACGAAGGCATCGGCCTCGTGACGCTTGCCGTGGTGTGCGGATTGATTTTCAGGACGATGCGCGGGGCCGCGTCGGATGTGGCCGAAAGGAGTCAACAATGAACGCCTCCCTGATCGTCAAATTCTTCGCAGCGGCGATCCTGCCACTGTGCGCGGTTTGGAACGCCCTGCCCGCCGCGCAGGCGGACGCCGCGTTCGCGCCCGTGGCGAACGCCGCCGTGGAATGGCCCGCCACCTGGCGGGGACAGGTTTTGCGGCCCATGGCGCTCACGTCCGTCGAACAACGTTTTGCGCGCGGGTTTCCGGGCAGGATCGCGCGTCTTACCGATGGCCGCGACGTGCTGGTCTGGCGCTATATCACCCACCCGACGCGGATGCTCCATCCGGCCAGCGACTGTTACCGGGCGCTTGGCTGGCGCATTGCGGACGAACATCTCGAAGAAGCGGATGGCGACGGCAAGCCGGAACGCTGGCGCTGTTTCATCGCCGAGCGGGACGGCGTACGGCTGAGGGTGTGCGAGCGCATTGAGGACGCCCTCGGGACGAGTTTCACCGACACCTCCGCCTGGTACTGGTCGGCCATCACCGGGCAATCCGCCGGGCCGTGGCACTCGATCACGGTGGCGAGCGCCCTGTAGTGGATTCAGGACAAACTTCTCCGAACCCGTTTTTTCGTGACCCGCCACAGCAGCCCGCCGAAAAGAATGGAGGCGGTGATGGTGGAGACGACCGCCGCTTGCCAGAAGCCCGCCGCCGCTTGCGGGACGGGGGCGTCGAAGGCGAGCCAGTAACCGAGTCCCAGCCCCAACCCCCAGAAACAGGCGAGGTGGATGAGCAGCGGCACGAGACTGATCTTGTAGGCGCGCAGCGCGAAGCAGGCGATGGTCTGCACCGCGTCGAAGAACTGGTAGAGCACAATGTAGAAGGCGAGGCCGATGGCGACTTCCGCCACCATGGCGTCTTCGGTGGCCAGCCAGGCGATGCCGCTGCGCAGCCACAGGAGCGCGGCGGCGATGACGATGGAAAATGTGCAGGCGACCTTCAGCCCGGTGAAAGCGAATTCACGCGCCAGCGCCTCGTTTTTCGCGCCGACCGCCTGCGCTACCTGCGCCGCAGTGGCGATCGCCAGCGACAGCGGCAGCATGTAGACGAAGGCGGACAGGTTGGCGGCGATGCGGTGCCCGCTCACCGTCTCCACGCCGATGCGGGCGATGAAGATCGCCATCAGGGTGAAGGCGCTGATTTCCACCAGAAAGGAAAAGCCGATGGGAATACCGAGGCGGAGCAATTCCTTTTGCGCCGCCCAGCGCGGGCGTTCCCAGTGCGCGAAGATGTGGAAAGGGGCGA
Organism: Azoarcus sp.; assembly: GCA_031289095.1. Classification (GTDB taxonomy): domain Bacteria; phylum Pseudomonadota; class Gammaproteobacteria; order Burkholderiales; family Rhodocyclaceae; genus WRNU01. Next base: position 5,427 of record JAITQD010000096.1, on the reverse strand, counting down.
AACGCGGGCTTTTCAGCAACAGCCAGAGGCACAGCCCCAGGCTGACCCAACTGACGATTACCTGCGAGAGCGCCGCGCCGATCGCGCCCAGCGCTGGCAGTCCCAATTGGCCGCTGACCAGACACCCGGCCAACAGGGCGTGGCCGAGGGTTTCGAGGAAGGCGACGACCATGAGCGGACGCGGTTGCCCCAGGGCGTTGGCGGCAGCATGAAAGGCGCGGTAGCCGAGCATGGCGGGCAGGGAGAGGACGAGCAGACGCATGTAGTTCGCGGCAATGGTTTCGACTTCCGCATCGAGCCGCGCTGGCGCGAGCAGCCAATGGGGTTCCGCGAGCAGCACGCCGCCGCCGATGGCGAGCCAGACCGCGAGCCAAAGCCCCTGCCGCATGTCCGAGCCGATCCGTTCCCGTTCTCCCGCGCCGTAATGCTGGCCGACGATGGGGGCGAGCGCTTGCAACACGCCGCCCAGTCCCATCGCCAGCGCGGCGTACAGACCGGAGCCGACGGCGACGGCGGCCAGGTGTTGCGTGGAGTAGCGCCCGACGATCAGCGTGTCGGCGACCATCATGCCGATGGACACCAGTTGCGCTACCAGCACCGGCCAGGCATTTTTGAGAATGACGCGAATGGAATTTGTCGAGACTGGAGACATCGGGGCGGATCGCCGTCCAACGGGGGGTTGGTATTATTTGATGACACAGGGGAGGGCCGCAAGTTAGCATTCGCCTTCATTCGGTTTTTTCGCGCCATCCGGGGCCGCACCCGGCGCGGGGCGTGATTCTTATAGCCGTTTTCGGCTCATCAGCGAGATCGCATATTCATGTTTGCCGCTTTTGCCTGGGTTTATTTCGCGCTGAACATCGCGCTCATCTGGCGCTTGTACGCCGCCTTGCGCGGCCCCGGCATCGCGCGCCCTTTGCGACTCGGCATCTGTCTGTTCGTCGCCGCCCTGGTGGCGGCGTTTCCCGTCTCCCGCATGTTCGGGGGCAACGGTTTCTGGGTGAAGGCGCTGACCTTCGCGGGCACTTTCAGCCTCGCGCTCATGCTCCATGCCGTCATGGTGTGGGTGCTGGTCGATGTTTTTCGGTTGCTCAACCGCGTCTTCCGCTGGCTCGTCATTGCACCGGAGCAGCGGGTGCGCTGGCGGCACCGGTGCTGTGCGGGCATTGCAGGCGTGGCGGTGCTGCTCTCGTTCGCCGGTTTCGTCAACACCCAGTACCCGATGGTGCGCGAAGTGGAACTGCCCGTGCCCGCTGGTACCGCGCCATTGCGGATCGTCCTGCTGTCGGATACCCACCTTGGCCGGCTGGCCTCACCTGAATTCTTTGCTGATGTGATCGACAGGATCGAACCGCTGTCGCCGGATCTCGTCCTGATCGCGGGCGACATTCTCGAATACGACTTCGACCCGTCGGACACCGGGGCGCTCGCCGCCGCCCTGCAACGGCTCAAGCCCCGGCTCGGTGTCTGGGGAGTGCTCGGCAACCATGAATATATTGGCGGCAATATTGCATCGTGCAAACAATCGTTGCGGGAAATCGGCATCCGCCTTCTCATCGATCAATGGGCGGTGGTGGGGGAGGCCCACGGCGAAAAAATCCTGTTGATCGGTCGAGACGACCGTTCCTCCTGGCGGGCCGGCCATTCCCGGAAAGCGCTGAAAGACATCATCGCCGGTGCGCCTCCGGATGGACATCTGAAAATCCTGCTCGATCACCAGCCTTATAACCTGGAGGATGCGGAAGCGGCGGGCGTTTATTTGCAGGTTTCCGGTCATACCCACAACGGTCAGCTTTTTCCCGTCAACTGGCTCGTCGCATGGCTGTATGAAAACGCGCACGGACACTCCATGCGCGGCAAAACCCATTATTGGGTGACTTCCGGCGTCGGTACCTGGGGGCCAAGGGTGCGCACCTCGGGACGGGCGGAAATCGTGCGGATCGACTTGATTCCGCAATGATCCCGTTCGCCGCGCGGCGAACCGTTCAGGGTTGCTCGTCTGCGGCAGGCCCGAGGCCTTCGGCGGGCGCGTAGCCAGAGGTGAGGGCCGCAATCATGGCCTGAAAAGCCTCTTTCACCTGGTTTTCGTCGCAACCCATGAGCACTGCATCCTCAAGCGCCTCCTGCGCGTATTGGCACAGTTCGTCGAGGTTTTCCTGCATCACTTTCAGCTTCTCGGTGCAGGAAATCACACTGCCATCAGGACGCCGCCAAGGGTTTTGGGGCGTGCCGTAAGGGGCGGGAGGGATCGGGGCGCGTTCGGATCTCATGGCGGCCAAAATTCTAGCGCAGTTTGTAGCGTAGGCGCATGAAGGGCGGCTCACAATGAAGCCTTTGCCGGATTATCTCATACGCATATAAAGACGGGGTGTCGCCCGTTTTACCCACCGCAGTTCACTGCACCACCCGCCGTCGGAAATCGCGTGGACGCAGGCCGAGAGCCAAGAGCACAGCGAAATAACTTGCTGCGCCGCCGATGACTATGATCGACAACCACAGTACGCGCTGCGCGCCGCTGCGATACAGCCAGTCGTTGGCGTCACCCGCGCCGAACCATAGCACCGCGCCCATTGCCAGCAACGCCACGCTTATCTGGAACGCAAAACGGCCCCAGCCGGGTTGCGGGGCGTAAACCTTGCGGCGGCGCAGGCCGATGTAGAGCAGGGCGGCGTTGAGGCAGGCGGCGATGCCGATGGAAAGCGCCAGCCCGGCATGGGCGAGGGAGCCGGAGAAAACGGTTTCTACTCCCTGACGGGCGGAATCCGGCAGGGCGCTCAATAGAAATTCCACTGCGGGATGGGCGCTGCCGACGAAAAAGAGATTCATCAACTGTGTGGCAAGCAGGGACAGGATGGCGATTTTCACCGGGGTGCGGATGTCCTGGCGGGCGTAGAAGCTCGGGGCCAGCACCTTGATGAGAATCATCGCGGTCAGGCCAATACTGTAACCGATCAGGGCGTTACGGGTGGGCAGCACGTCTTCGGGCCGGAAAGCGCCGTATTGGAACAGGGTGGCGATGAGCGGCACGGACATCAGGATCAGCCCGAGCGCGGCGGGCAGGGCGAGCAACAGGGTCAGGCGCAGGCCCCAGTCGAGCAGCGCGGAAAATTCCTCCGGGCGTTCGTCGGCGTGGAGTTTGGAGAGGCTGGGCAGGAGGATTGTCCCCAGCGCCGCGCCAAGGATGCCCGCGGGGACTTCCAGCAGGCGATCCGCGAAGGTGAGCCATGAGACGCTGCCGTTGGTCAGGTGCGAGGCGATGCGGGTGTTGATGAGTAGCGACAACTGGCTCACCGATACGCCGATCACCGCCGGGCCCATCAGGGCGAGGATGCGGCGTACGCCGGGAAAGCGCGGATCGAATTTGGGCCGGGGCAACATACCGATCCGTCTCAGCGGCACAATCTGCAAGACCAGTTGCAGCGCGCCGCCGACGAACGCCCCCCAGGCCACCGCCTTGATCGGCGGATCGAAATACGGCGCTGCGAACAGCGACATGGCGATGATCGACAAATTGAGCATGACCGGCGTGAACGCCGGAATGGCGAAGCGGTTCCAGGTGTTGAGGATGCCGGCGGCGAGCGACACCAGAGTGATGAACAGGATGTAGGGAAAGGTGATGCGGGTGAGTTCGACCGTGAGGGCGAATTTGTCCGGGTGTTCGGCGTCGGCGCGGAAACCCGAGGCGACGAGGTCGATGATGAACGGCGCCCCGATGATGCCGAGCAGGGAGACCAGGGCGACGGCCAGCGTGAGCAGGGTGGCGACCCGGTCGACCAGGGCGCGGGTGGCTTCCGGCCCCTGTTTGTTCTTGTATTCGGCAAGAATCGGTACGTAGGCCTGCGAGAAAGCGCCTTCCGCGAAAAGCCGCCGCAGGAGATTGGGCAACATGAAGGCGACGAAGAACGCATCCATCATCGACCCCGCGCCAAAGAGGCGGGCGCAGACGAAATCGCGGATGAAACCCAGGATGCGCGACAGGAAAGTCAGGCCGCTGACGGTGGCGAGGGCGCGGAGAAGGTTCATGTGTGGGGGGGCGAAGCGGCGGGCGCGTAACACGAAGGCGGCATGATAGCGCAAGCGTCCGTATGCCATGCGTTCCTTCGCTGTCATTGCTGGTGATGAACGATCCCTCTGTTGCGCGTGGCCGTGATATTGGCGAAACAGGTGTTTTGAAAGATCGCGCAACTCGCTTGTGTGAAATGCTCTGCGGGCGCGTCAGGGGAATGGCATGCAGAGGCTCCCCCAAGGAAATCTCGCACCCGCTTGCATTTTGCGCGGCGAGTCGATAGAATCGCGCGCTTTCTCGCATCAATTTTCTTCAGACAGGAAATTCTCACATGGCCAATTCGGCACAAGCCCGCAAGCGGGCGCGTCAGGCTGTCAAGGCTCGTGCTCACAACGCCAGTCTGCGTTCGCGCCTGCGTACGGCGATCAAAGCGGTGCGCAAAGCCGTCGCCGGTGGCGACAAGGCGGCGGCGCAAACCGTCTTCCGTGCTTCGACGAGCGTCATCGACAGCATCGCCGACAAGAAAATCATCCACAAGAACAAGGCGGCTCGCCACAAGAGCCGGCTGTCGGCGGCTGTCAAGGCAATGGCGGTCTCGGCCTGAAAAGCCCGCGCACCCAAAGCAAAACGGCGACTTTCCGAAGTCGCCGTTTTGCTTTGGGTGCATCTGTCTGTCAAACTTGGTCGTTGGCGATGGGTTCGACCTGGAGATTGTTGTCGCGCGCGAAATCGGCCACGAACTGATAGGCGATGGGATTAGCGCGATGCAGGCGGGCGTCGACGATGACGGTTTTCAGCCCGGTAAGGCTGCATCCGGGACGCACGAACTGCGAGTATTTTATCCGGTTGTCGTTACCGAAGGCGGCCATGACGCCGCAAAGGCGATCTGCCCAGTCGCTTGGCCGGAATATTTCCCCTTCCTTGGTGGCGCCGAGGATGATGAAACTCCCGATCTTTTGGTCCATGTCGTATTCGCTGGTATTGTTGGTTCATGGGCCGAGCCGGGCATCGGGCCGTCCTGTCTCCTGCGCAGCCCCCCGTCTGGGTTCGTGAATTCTAGCAGAATTCCATGTGGCGTTGCGGAAAACGGAACGCCATCTACTCCGTATAATTCTTTTGTCATATCTTGACTGCGCGTCCAGACTGCGCGCTGAGGCCCCCGGCGGAGGCTTTCTCTGGCAGACAGCAATCAGCCCTTCGCCGCCAGTTCTGCAAGCAACAGGTTTTGCGCCGCCCGCGCCGTGCGGCGCGGCGTTTTGCGGCGGTAGCGGCCATCTGGCTGCATTTCCCAGGCCTGCGTGTTGTCGACGAGGTAGAAGCGCAAGCCTTCTTTCAGTACCCGGCGCTTGAGCCGGGCGTCGAGCACGGGGAAGGCGATTTCGATGCGGCGGAAGAAGTTGCGCGGCATCCAGTCGGCGCTG
>JAITQD010000126.1 GCA_031289095.1 Azoarcus sp. | reverse complement strand
AATCGAGCGGCGCCGGACGATTGAGGCTGTGCGCCAGTTGCAGCAAACCGGCCTCGTCGTAAGTGGCAAGCAACCGTTCGCACAACCAGTCGGGCAGATCAGCGCGCTCAGCAAGTGTTCCTTCGTCGAGGCTTGCCGCTTTCACCGTCTCGATCCAGTGCTTTTCCCCACTCGAAACAATGCCCTCGAACTGGCGCATCGCCCACCCCTCGCCACGCAGCAACCAAACCAGTAGCAACTGGCGCGGCGTTGCCCCAGCCCCAGCCAGACGACGCACCCAGCGCAGGCGCCGGAGCACGCTATAGAGCGCCTCGGCGATGAAAGCGCGATCACGGTGCCCAAGCGCGCGATTTTCCCGGAAAAAACGCGACAGTACTGCATCGGCAGGATGTTCAAAATCGAGCGCGATACCCAGTGCCATCGCCGCCTGCGCGACGAGAGCGCCCGCGCCCGGCGCAGTGGCCGCAACGTCTTTTGTCTTCTTCATTAATGATCCGGGCTGATGGAAGCCGCTTCGAGAACGAGCTTCACCGACTTGGTGTCGTCCAGAACGGCGCGCACCGGCACCATGTGACGGTCGAGCGCCAACCACAGGTCGATGGTGATGCGACCATCTTCTGAGCGTATCTTGAAATGGCGTGTGGCGAAGCGGCCCGCTGGCGTCTGCGACTCGCCATCCTCCAAGCGGGTAATACGGGCGCGGCGAAAATCCTTGTTGCCGACCACGAGCAGGCTCTCAGGCAGACCAGTCGCGCCTCCCACTTGGCGCCACACGCTGAGCATGTCCTGGTCACCCGCAGCGAGGCTGGTGTTGCGCCGCTCACGGCCACCACGCTGGATACTGACCCGCGCCACATCCCAGTCGAACACCGCCGCTTCCGGCGTCTTGCCCAACTGGGTGACGTCGAAACGCTGCGGGCGCAGACCCCCCTTGTCGATTCTGCCCTCGCTTTGCTGGACATAGCCGAGCTTGCGCAGCGACGCCGCCATGCCGGTCGTCTCCACCGCAAGACGCATCCGGTATTGCTCGCGGTCGTGCGACCAGGTGTGGCTCGCCCGCCCAATGGGAACCCCGCCAAAGCCGAGGGACACCTGAAAATCGACCGAACCTTTCTCCGGCCATTTTTCCACGCCCCATCCCCCTTCCTGCGCCCAGCCCGGAGCCGTCCCCAGAACGAGCGCCAGCGCGAGGCAGATGGTGAATACAGTGTGGATCGCGGTCGGCTTCATGGTTTCATTCCGTATCGAGCGGCGGCAAATGCAGGGCGAAACACGCGGGACGGACGCCGGCCACTTCGACGCACGCCCCCCCGACAATGGTCAGCCGCTCCTCGACAAACCAGCGCACGGCCTGTGGATAGATGCGGTGCTCCTCGGCAAGCACACGCGCCGCGAGGCTGTCTTCGCTGTCGCCGGGCAACACTGGCACCGCAGCCTGGATCACGACAGGCCCGCCGTCGAGTTCGGGCGTGACGAAGTGTACAGTCGCCCCGTGCACGCGCACCCCGGCCGCAAGCGCGCGCCGATGCGTGTGCAGCCCCGGAAAGGCCGGCAGCAGCGAAGGATGAATGTTGAGCAGGCGACCCTCGTAATGGCGCACGAAATCCGCGCCCAGTACACGCATGAACCCGGCGAGCACGACCAGATCGGGGTCATGCGCGTCGATGGCCGCCTGCAAGGCTGCGTCGAAACAGGCGCGTCCGGCATAGTCGGTATGGGCGACGACGTCGGTGCTCACCCCCGCTTTCGCGGCGAACGCAAGCCCGGCGGCATCGGCGCGATTGCTGATCACCGCAGCGACGCGCGCCCCCGGCGCGCCTGCCCGGACGATCGCTTCCATGTTGCTGCCGCGACCGGAAATCAGAATAACGATGGATTTCATGGAAACGCCCGACGGCGCCATCATCAAGACCGGCGCGCCACGGAAAGAGGTATTGCCCGATCTGGAAACGGCGCGCCGCCCGCTGGAATCCGCGCCCTGGCGGAGAGGGTGGGATTCGAACCCACGGTACTCATGAAGTACGCCTGATTTCGAGTCAGGTACAATCGACCACTCTGCCACCTCTCCGCTCGAAGCCCGGCATTATAGGGAAACCGATGAAAAAAGATAGCCGATGTGCGGTTTTCGGTAGCGGCCTGAAGCCTATCGGGCGAACATCGCATCAAAGGCTCGCTCCTCCCGCGAGGCACTGTGACACGATGGTTGCCGGGACAGCGAAACGAGCGGCATTGTTTGCTTTTGCCAACATCCGGGTGTTCCACTTGCGCCTTTCTTACATCGCCTTTGCCAGCGTTGCAGCACTCTTGGGAGCCGTGGTTTTCCTTCTCATCGTCTCACCAGGCTACCAGCGGATTGCGGATTTTCGCACACTCGGCGAGCTGCGGGTGGCGACGAGGGTCGATGCACTCTCTTATCGCGCCGATGAGAACGGCACCTATGCGGGCTTCGAGCATGACCTGCTGATTGCCCTTGGCCGGCGGCTCGAAGTGCCGGTACGCTTCATTTCCTACCCTGATACGGAACACGCAATCGAAGCAGTCATCAAGGGCCAAGCCCATCTGGCTGCGGCGGGCCTCACCCGCAACAGCCAGTTGCCGCTGGCGTGGACAGCAGGATTGCGCGACATTGATTTCGTGCTGGTGGGACGCAGCGGGCGTCGCGGCATCGCGCGCGAACGCGATCTGGCTGGCCGGGTCGTCACGGTGCGGCACGGCACCAAACTTGCCGAGACGGTCGATCTGCTACGCCAGCACGTGGCGACACTGAAAATCGTCCACGTCCCCCCCACCACGGATGACGAAGACCTGCTCATGCAGACTGCGGCAGGCCAGATCGACCTGCTGGCAACCGAGCGCACGCAATATGCGCTGGCTTCCCGCTACGCGCCCAAACTCACCATCGCCTACGACCTGCCGTTCAAGAGCACCGTATCCTGGGCGCTGCCGCTGCATTCCAACGACGGACTGGCGAGCGAGATCAACGGCTTTCTCAACGAATCGAGCGACAATGGCCTGCTCGCCCGCATCGCGGATCGGTATTTCGGGCACATCCGCCGCCTTGACAACTACGACATCGCGGCCTTCATCGCCCGAACGCAGACGCGCCTGCCGCCCTACCTGACACACTTCCGCGAAGCGGCGGCGCGCACAGGCCTCGACTGGCGCTACCTGGCGGCGCTTTCCTACCAGGAATCGCAGTGGGATCCGGAAGCGACTTCCTATACCGGCGTGCGCGGCCTGATGATGTTGACCGTCGACACCGCCAACCGGCTCGGCATCGACGACCGCCTCGACCCGAAGCAGGCCATCTTTGGCGGCGCGCGCTACCTCTCGATGCTGCAAAAGAAGATACCGGGCGACGTACCTTACCCCGACCGCATGTGGATGGTCACTGCCGCCTACAACATCGGCCTGGGAGGCATCATCAACGCCCGCACTCTCGCCCGCCAGCTGGGCAGGAATGACACCTCGTGGGCAGAATTGAAGACCGTGCTGCCGCTGCTGTCGAATCCACACTACGCCAGCCAGTTCAGGACAGGGCCGGCGCGCGGCGGCGAAGCGCTGATCATGGCGGAGAACATCCGTAACTTCTACGACATCCTCCGCCGCACCTACCCGGTCGATCAGCCTTTGCTGGTCGAATCCGCGCGCGCCAAAGCGGCCAACCACGCCGGCCCGCACCTCAGCGCCCAGGCACTGATGCCCTGAGGCGCAAGCCATTTTCAGGCTGGCGTCAGCGCTTCCAGTCCGTCCATGTAGGGCCGCAACACATCGGGCACCACGACCGAACCATCGGCGCGCTGGAAATTTTCCAGCACTGCAACCAGGGTACGGCCCACGGCCAGCCCCGAGCCATTGAGCGTGTGCACGAGTTCATTTTTGCCCTGGGCGTTGCGAAAGCGCGTCCGCATGCGGCGCGCCTGGAAAGCCTCGCAGTTGGAACAACTGGAGATTTCCCGATAAGTGTTCTGCGCCGGCAGCCAGACTTCGAGATCGTAAGTTTTGGCGGCGGAAAAGCCCATGTCGCCCGTACACAACACAATCACGCGGTAAGGCAGGCCGAGCTTGCGCAGGATGGCCTCGGCATGACCGGCCATTTCCTCCAGGGCGGCGTTGCTCTGCTCCGGGTGCACGATCTGCACCATCTCGACCTTGTCGAACTGGTGCTGCCGGATCATGCCGCGCACGTCACGCCCGCCGCTACCTGCCTCGGAACGGAAACACGGACTGTGGGCGGTGAGCTTGATCGGCAGCTCACTGGCCGTGAGAATCTGCTCGCGCACGCTGTTGGTCAGTGAAATCTCGGCAGTGGAAATCAGGTATTGCTCGCGCGCCTCCTCGTCACCGCCGCGCGACACCCAGAACATATCCTCCCGGAACTTGGGCAGTTGCCCGGTGCCTTCGAGCGCCTCGCGGTTGACGATGTAAGGGGTGTAGCACTCGGTGTAGCCGTGCTCGCGGGTATGGGTATCCAGCATGAATTGGGCGAGCGCACGGTGCAGGCGGGCGACCTGTCCGCGCATGAAGCTGAAACGCGCCCCCGAAAGTTTGGCGGCGGTGTTGAAATCCAGCCCCAACGCAGCGCCGACGTCGACGTGGTCGCGCACGGCGAAGTCGAACACCGGGGGCGTGCCCCACCGGCGTATTTCGACGTTGGCGCTCTCATCCGCCCCCACCGGCACGTTCTCCTGCGGCAGATTTGGCAAACCGGCAAGGAAGGCATCCACCCGTTCGAGCAAAGACGGCAGGGCCTGTTCGCAACGTTCGAGTTCACCGCCCAGTTCGCCGACCTCGGCCAGCACCGCCGAGGCATCCTCGCCATTGCGTCTGAGGACGCCAACCTGTTTGGACAGGCTGTTGCGCCGAGCCTGAAGTTCCTGGGTACGGGTCTGGAGCGCCTTGCGCCTTTCCTCAAGGTCAAGGAAAACCGCAGCGTCGAATTGCAAGCCACGGGTGGCGAGGCGGGAAGCCACGGCATCGAGTTGACTGCGAAGCATCTGAATATCAAGCATGTGAATGTCCTGGGCGAGTACTGGAATGGAAGCATATGAAGCACTAAAATTCATCCAGTTGTCACGAACTGCTAAAGTACCACTGGCAATGTTCAATGCAAGCATGTGATTTACATGAATTTTCAGATACAATTCGACCGCAAAAGTCATACGGCATTTTGATTAATCCGATCAATGATTTACGGAAAATACGTACGAAATATTTTCTTGCATTCGCGCGGAATTGTCATAATCTTAATGTAAGCCCATGCCAAAGGGGCCGATTTCCTTGGAAGGAAGGGGGGGTTCAACATGCTGTCCATGCGCGATTGTCTCGACTACTGCGATCTCACCGATGATGAGGTTTCCCTGATTGCCGAGTTTGAGGGTATTCCTGATGTCATGGCCGCGCACGTGCTCTGCGGCTTGGTACAGACCGACGAGGGTGTGCAACTGCTGGCGCGCTGGTTGCGCGAACTGGTCGAATACGCTTCCGCCGCCGGAATGACCGACAAGGCGGCACGCGCCCAAGCGGAATTCGACCGCTTTTCCATGGCATACCATCTGCCGCACTGAAGCCTTTCCGGCGCTCCGGGAGCAGCCTCGGGTTTCGGGGAGAGAACGCCGTGTTTCACGGTGACGCCTCGTCGATGGGGTCGTTCGCGCCCGGGGCCCGCCGCGTGGGAGGCTGCGTCGCCTTCGCGTCGAGCTGACGCAGGTGGGCAAGCTTTTCGGCAATTTTTGCTTCCATGCCGCGCGGCGTGGGCCGATACCACTCGGGCGTTGCGATGCCTTCGGGAAGGTAGTGTTCGCCAGCGGCATAGGCTTCCGGCTCGTCGTGCGCGTATCGGTAGGCGTGTCCGTAACCAAGCCCTTTCATCAGGCGCGTCGGGGCGTTGCGCAGGTGGAGCGGCACCGGCTGCGAACCGCCCCCGGCGATAAAGCGGCGCACCTCGTTGTAGGCCACGTATATTGCATTGGATTTGGCGGCGCAGGCCATGAACACCACGGCCTCGGCCAGCGCCAGTTCGCCTTCGGGCGAACCGAGCCGCTCGTAGGCGGCGCAGGCGTTGAGCGCGATCTCAAGCGCGCGCGGGTCGGCAAGGCCGATGTCCTCGGAAGCCATCCGCACCAACCGCCGTCCGAGGTAGAGCGGATCAGCCCCGCCGTCGAGCATGCGGCACATCCAGTACAGGGCTGCATCCGGGCTGGAACCGCGCACGGATTTGTGCAGGGCGGATATCTGGTCGTAGAACGCATCGCCGCCCTTGTCGAAGCGGCGCAGGTCGCGCGACAGCGCCTGGTCAACGAAGGCCGCCGTCACCGGGGTCACTCCGGCGGTCGCGGCGGCGATCTGGATCTGCTCGATGAGGTTCATCAGCCGACGCGCATCGCCGTCGGCAAAGCCAATCATGCGAGCGCGCGCATCGTCCTCAAACGCGAGTTCCGGGCAGGCGCGCTGACGGGCGCGCTCGAACAGCCCGGCCATGGCGTCTGCGTCGAGCGCCTCCAGCACGTAGACCGCCGCGCGCGAAAGTAGGGCTGCGTTGACTTCAAAGGAAGGGTTCTCGGTCGTGGCGCCAATGAAGGTCACAAGCCCCTGCTCCACGTAGGGCAGAAAAGCATCCTGCTGCGCCTTGTTGAAGCGATGCACCTCATCGACGAAAAGAATGGTGTGGCGGCCAAGCTCACGGGCAGCCCGCGCCCGCGTCACCGCCTCGCGGATTTCCCTGACCCCGGAAAACACCGCCGACAAAGCGATGAAATCGGACTCGAACCCTTTCGCCATCAGACGGGCGAGCGTGGTCTTGCCGACGCCCGGTGGCCCCCACAGGATCATCGAATGCGGTTTGCCCGACTCGAACGCCAGCCGCAGTGGTTTACCCGGCCCCAGAAGGTGCGCCTGCCCGGCGACTTCGTTGAGCGTGGACGGGCGCATACGCTCGGCCAAGGGTGCGGTGGCGTCCGGCCCGGGGGAAGCATCGCGGCGGAACAGTTCGGTCGGGGCGGCGGGTTCTACCGCCCCGAACAGGTCAGTGCTCATTGCGACGACGGATCACCGAGGATATCCGCTCCGGACGGCGGCTCAAAATGGAACATGCCCGGATCGAGCCTGGGGTTGAGGCGCAGATGGGAAAAAGCGACGGTCGTGGTCTGTCCGAAATTATCGTGCAGCACCATGCGATGCAGGCGCTCGCCATCGAACCCGAAACGAATGAGTTGAAAGCCCGCGCCGCCGGTTTCGGCGTTCGCCACCTGGCGAGGCCGGGCTTCGACCCAGGCGAGCTTCGGCTCGGCTTCGTCCGCACCGCTCGCCGCGCCTTCGCTCAGGTCGAAGTCACGGTCGATTTTTCCTTCGCCAAAGAGAATCGCCGCTGGCGTCGCGCCCAGGGCATTGCCCAGCGGGCGTACCGTCACCTGGTTGAGATCGCGATCCCACGACCACAGCCGCTTGCCGTCACCGACCAGCAGTTGCGGGTACGGTTGCTCGTACTCCCAGCGAAACTTGCCCGGACGGGAAAAGGCAAACTTGCCGGTCGACTGCTGCGGCTGGCGACCGGACTCCCCGATGACGATCTGCTGGAATTCCCCCTCGGCGCTACGGGTGGAAGCAATAAAGTGGCGCAGTTGCTCCACTGCGCCAGCCGCTGCACTCGTGGCGCTCAGGGCCAAAAAAACGGCGAATAAACAACGCATACCTGTCATCGTAGAACTGACTCCGGGTTGAAATTCCGCCTTTCAGTGCAAGGCGGACAGACTGAACCGGTCAGAAGACCGGGTTGACAGAGAAGCGATCTCTGCTTCGCGCGGCAAAAGACACGAATATCCGTTGCCGGTTTCCTGCTCATTCCTCCGCCTTCGGCGGTGCCAGCACCTCGCGGTTGCCGCTAGCCCCCATCGGCGATACCACCCCACTACGCTCCATCTGTTCGATCAGGCGGGCGGCGCGGTTGTAGCCGATGCGCAGATGGCGCTGCACCAGCGAAATCGACGGTCTCCGCGTCTTTATCACGATATCGACCGCCTTGTCGTAAAGATCGTCAGACTCACCGCCACCGCCGCCTTCGCCATCGAAACCGGAATCGCCCGGCTCGTCCTCGGCGGGCGTCAGAATGCCTTCGATATAATCGGGCTGCCCGGTCTTCTTGAGATAATCGACCACCTTGTGAACTTCACCGTCGGCGACGAAAGCGCCATGCACCCGCACCGGCAAGCCGGTGCCAGGCGTGAGATACAGCATGTCGCCCATGCCGAGCAGGGTTTCCGCCCCCATCTGGTCTAGGATGGTGCGCGAGTCGATCTTGCTCGACACCTGAAAAGCGATCCGCGTCGGCACATTGGCCTTGATCAGGCCAGTAATGACGTCGACCGAGGGACGTTGCGTCGCCAGGATCAAATGAATGCCGGCAGCGCGCGCTTTTTGCGCCAGGCGGGCGATCAGTTCTTCCACCTTCTTGCCCACCACCATCATCATGTCGGCAAGTTCATCGACCACCACTACGACGTACGGCAGCGGATCGAGTGGTTCGGGGGTTTCCGGAGTGATCGAGAACGGATTGGTGAGCGGCTCGCCGTTATTGCGTGCATCAAGCACCGCCTTGTTGAATCCGGCCAGGTTGCGCACCCCGGCGGCGGCCATCAGTTTGTAACGCTTGTCCATTTCGCCCACACACCAGTTGAGGGCGTTGGCGGCATGCTTCATGTCGGTGACGACCGGAGCGAGCAGGTGCGGAATGCCTTCGTAGATCGACAGTTCCAGCATCTTGGGGTCGACCATGATCAGGCGCACCTGCTCGGGCGCACTCTTATAGAGCAGCGACAGGATCATGGCGTTGATTCCCACCGATTTGCCGGAACCGGTCGTGCCCGCCACCAGCAGGTGAGGCATTTTGGCGAGGTCGGCGACCACCGGCTGACCGCTGATATCCTTGCCCAGCGCCACGGTCAACACCGCGTTCATGTCGTTGAATGCTTTCGAGCCGAGAATCTCTGACAGTCGCACGGTCTGGCGCCTGGCATTGGGCAATTCGAGCGCCATGCATGATTTGCCGGGCACGGTTTCGACGACGCGAATCGACACCAGCGACAAGGCGCGCGCCAGATCCTTGCCGAGGTTGACCACCTGCACCCCCTTGATCCCGACCGCCGGCTCGATCTCGTAACGGGTAATGACCGGCCCCGGGTAGGCGGCCAGCACCTTGACCTCGACCCCAAAGTCGGCGAGCTTGGTTTCGATCAGGCGGGAGGTAAACTCGAGCGTTTCCGCCGAAGGCGGCTCGCCGTTGCTCGTTGCGACATCGAGCAGATTCAGCGACGGAGGGGAACCCTCTGCGGCAAACAGGGGCTGCTGGCGCTCCTTGTCGGAACGAACGGAACGCGGCACTTCGGGCAAGGCCGGTTCGATCCGCAATGGCGCGGGCGGCGTTTTGACGTTCTTTTTACGCCGGCTTTGGACAGTGTCCTCGCGCTTGCTGGCAACTTTCTGCCCCACCAGCCGATCCTGACAATTCTGGAAAAAAGCGAACACGCCCAATACAAGCCGCTCCAGCGCCGCACCGATGCGCTCGGCGGCAGAGAGCCAGGAGATCCCGGTAAACAACGACAATCCGGTAGCCAGCAAGGCCAACAACAACAGCGTGCCGCCGGTGTAGCCAAAATAACGTTGCGTCGCCTGTCCCAGCACCGCACCCAGCACACCGCCGGGCAACGAAGGCAAGACCATGCCGAGACTGTGAAAACGCAGATTCTCGATGGCGCTGCTGGTGAGCAACACCGCGATGAAGCCGAGCAGTATGACGAAAAACGAGCGCCGATCCATCGTCGAACGGTCGCGCAGACGGCGAAACCCCCACACCAGAGCATAGGCAAGGAACACCACCCACCACCAAGCCGAAATTCCGTGCAGATAAAGCAGCAGATCGGCGAGCCAAGCGCCGAAACGCCCGCCGGGGTTGAGCACTTCCGCCGGGGAGGCATGCGACCATCCCGGATCGGCCTTGTCATAGCCGAGCAGTACCATGCCGATGTAGAGCGACATCACTCCCAGTATCAGCCAGCGCGCTTCCTGGAGCAGCAAGGAGATTCTTTCAGGCAAGGGATGAGACGGCGAACGAGACGACATCAGGCAAAACTCGACAGCGGGACGAAGCGCTCAATTATAGCGCCCCACTCCCGCGGCTCCCGCCCTTGGCAAATCAGCAACACCGGCAACCCCGCCGCACGTACGGCCCCAAAGTCTCCGGCGCCAAGCCAAAGGGAAAGTGCCGACGATCAAGCGTCGCCCCCAGGGAAACGCCGATTTTATTTCAAATCCGCTCTGGCGTACCATGAAATATCAATATATTGTGAGCCGCCAGTTCAGAAAAATCCGGTTTAATCAGTGCTCCCCCAGACGCTCGTGAAGGACGATGCCGCGCGAAGTTTCCTCGATCAGCCCCTGCTGGCCGAGATCTTTCATCACCCGGCTCACCATCTCGCGCGACGCGCCGATCATGCGGGCGATGTCCTGCTTGGAAATCTTGTGCGCCACCACGGACTCACCGTTGATATCCTCGGCCATCTCGATCAGTAGCCCGGCCACACGCCCGTAGACATCCATCAGCGCCAGGCTCTCGATCTTGCGGTCAGCATTGCGCAGGCGCTCGGCGAGGTTGCACATGATGCGCCAAGCCACCTCGAAATGATCCTGCATTAACTGGCGGAACGCCTGTTTGGTGATCGTCACCAGATCGGCGGCAACCACCGGCACGACCGAGGCGGAGCGCGGCTGATCGCCGAACATTCCCATCTCGCCGAAAATTTCTCCCTGGCCCAGGATGGAAAGAATCACTTCACGCCCGTCTTCGTCGCTCACCACGACCTTGAGGCTGCCGGTCAGCACAAAATAGACGTAATCGGTGCGCTCACCCGCACGTACCACCGATTGCCCACGCGGGTAATGCCGCATCATCGCCACTTGGGCAATCGAATTCAATACATCGTCGGCCAGGCCGGCGAAAAGGGGAAAAGTTTTCAACGCGGTGGTCGAAACAAGAGCAGGCCGATTCATAAGTCACCGAACTACGATGAAGCGTTATAAAACACACCCCCACACGCGCATTGCAAAAATCTGAACAGGCATGCACATTGGGAATCGCCAAACGGGGCCGCCCGCACGGGCACCACCGCCAAAACTCGCGCAAGTATAACCGTTAATCGTGATTTGGTATGCATCCGTATATCGGTATTTATGCCTAATCTTTACCTCACCCGAAACTTCCACAAAGATTATAATTGGAAATTTCACCAATACTCAAGCACCTTCCATGATCGCCGAACATACTCGCCTGCTCATTCTCGGCTCCGGCCCCGCTGGCTACACTGCCGCCGTTTATGCGGCCCGCGCCAATCTCGCGCCCGTACTGATCACCGGACTCGCACAGGGCGGTCAGCTCATGACCACGACCGAAGTCGACAACTGGCCCGCCGACGCCGACGGCGTCCTGGGGCCAGATCTGATGGCGCGCTTCCAAAAACACGCCGAACGCTTCAACACCCGGGTCGTGTTTGACCACATCCACACAGCGAAACTCACCGAACGCCCGTTCCGTCTGGTTGGTGACGACGGCGAGTACACCTGCGATGCGCTCATCGTCGCCACCGGCGCCACAGCCCGCTACCTCGGGCTACCGTCCGAAGAGAAATTCTCCGGGCGCGGCGTGTCGGCCTGCGCCACCTGCGACGGCTTCTTTTACCGCAACCAGGATGTCGCCGTAATCGGCGGCGGCAATACTGCGGTCGAGGAAGCGCTCTATCTTGCCAACATCGCACGCAAGGTCACGCTCGTGCATCGCCGTCAGGTGTTCCGCGCCGAGAAAATCATGGTCGACCAGATCATGGAAAAGGTCGCCGCCGGCAAAATCGAACTGGCGCTCGACCACACCCTCGACGAAGTGCTCGGTGACGATTCCGGCGTCACTGGCATGCGCATCCGCGACGTCCAGAACGGCGCGACGCGCGACGTCCCTCTGCAAGGCGTCTTCATCGCCATCGGCCATCAGCCCAACACCGGCATTTTCGCCGGACAGATCGAAATGGACGGCGGTTATCTCGTCACCCGGGGCGGTCACCTGGGTAACGCCACCCAAACCAGCGTCACAGGCATATTCGCCGCCGGCGACGTACAAGACCCGATCTACAAGCAGGCCATCACCAGCGCCGCGAGCGGCTGTCAGGCCGCACTCGACGCCGAACGTTACCTCGACAACCTCGGGCGCTGAAGCCCGCTCCCCCCGTGCGCCCATGACACGCCGTTCCAGCACAAGCAGCAGGCGCGCGGGACAGGACAGCAACCCGTTCGCGGCGCTCAAAACCCTGAAGCCGCGTCCCGGACAAGCGCCCACTGCCGCGCCAGCGCAGAAACGTGCTGGCGAACCGATGCCCGAGATCGACGATCGGACGCTGTTCCGCCGCGCTATCGGCGATGTGACCCCGATTGGCTCTGGCGACCGCGCCGAAGTCAAAACGCCACCCCCTCCTCCCGAACCGCTCCAGCACCGGATGGATGACGCGGCCACACTGGAAGAATCGCTCGCGTTCCCGTTCAGCTTCGAGGATCGCCTCGACAGTGGCGAAGAAGCTGCTTTTTTGCGCCCAGGGCTGCATCGCCGCCTGCTCGTCGACCTGCGCCGCAGCCGCTGGGCGCCGCAAGACAAAATCGATCTGCATGGCCTGAACCGCGAAGAAGCGCACAAGGCGCTGTCATCATTCATCGCCACCGCGCTCGCCCAAGGCAAACGCTGCATCCGGGTTATTCACGGCAAGGGGCTTGGCTCCCCAGGCGGCGTGTCGATTCTTCGGCAGCTTTCGAGCGGCTGGCTTGCCCAGCGCGAGGAAATCCTCGCTTTCTGCCAGGCGAACCCGCACGAGGGTGGTGCAGGCGCGTTGCTGGTGCTGTTACGCGCACCCGGAGCGAAACGCGCCGGAAGAAAACCGCGCTAGACCTGGTTGCGTTTCGCCCGAACACCCACAAAAAAACAGGGACTGCTTGTACAGTCCCTGTTTTCATTACATCGGTCATCGCACGCGCCAGTCAATCGCTCCAGACCACCACGCGCGAAACCTTCACACTCAGTTCGTCGGAGGCACCGAGCACGTCATCTGATAATCAAAGGCGCCCTCTCCGCTGCGTTGGTTGAGGTTGCTCACCGGCAATGGCGGCCAAATATACAGGCCGGGAATGGTATTGTAGGTGTAATACCCCGCACCGCCCGGATCGCTCGCGCGATAGACGGGAGTGGGCAACGTCGTCCCGAAAGTCCCTTTACCCCAGACGTCCGGCATGCAGCTGCGATAGCCGTAACCGCCGCAGGCTGCGCCAGCGCCGTTTTCACCCCAGACCCGTTTTTCGCCGTCTTCCAGAATCAGCGTACTGGCATCCTTGTTGGACGTCAGCGCCACAGCTTTCCGGTTTTGCGGATCGAGCGCCGGATCCCAGACCACGTGCATCCTGGACCAATCGTTGACGATGCCGTCACGTTCAAAGAAGCCTTCGTACGCTTTCGGCGCCGGGCCACGCGTTTGCGCCTTGGTGGCGAAAGCGCCGCCGATCAGGTGGGAACCCCAGGCGATGACTTTGCCATCTACGGTGACGAGACTGGCGGCAAACTGGGTGGAGGTGATGGAAACCGCCTTCACCGGCGTGCAGCCTGTGTTCACCGGCCAGCGATAGTCTTTGTCGGTGCCCGCGGTCAGCGGCTGACGACCATCTTGATCCAAGCACAACACGTACGGACGCGCGCCTTCGATACCAACCTGTTGGTAGATGTCGTTGCGGTTGAGACCGTTCCGGTTGCCTTCGTCCGAACCCCACAGGAGTACGGAACCGTCGCCAGTCAAAGCCACGCCGTGCTGATACCCCAGAATGATCTTCTGGATACCGCCATGCGCCTTGCCCAGCGCGGTCACTTCAGGAACGAAGATCGGCTTGGTGATGTACCAATCGCTGGTGAGCACCCCTGCCACGGACGAATACTGCTTGACAGCGCCTGCCGCCGGGCAGGTCGCCGGATCGTACGGGAAGTTGTCGATGTTCAGCGTGCGGTTGCTGGCGCTCTTGCTCGCATCCTTCTTGCAACCATTGAGGAA